>CAKTBC010000045.1 GCA_934533005.1 uncultured Oscillospiraceae bacterium
GATAAGGCCCTGCTGGATGAAGCGCCGGAGGAGGATTCCCCCGATAAGGAGAAATCCCGGAGTGTTGAACGCTAAGAATATCTTAAGTAGAGTCCCCTCCGCAACCAAAAAAGCATTGATATTACTGCATTTCCAGACAAAATATGCTATAATAACTGCACGGGAATAATGTCAAAAGTCAGAAAAAGGCGTGCAGTTTTGGAGGGTGCGGGTATGTATCGTATGAACAGACAGATGCGGATTGAGGATTTCGTGTTTCCTTATGGCCAGCTGGATAAGAACAACGAGTGGGTGAAGCTGGCGGATTTGGTGCCTTGGGATGAAGCGGAGGAGGTCTATGCCAGGCAGTTTGTGAACAATGGCCATCCGGCACATCCTGCCAGGATTGCTTTGGGTGCGCTCATCCGATCGAAACGGATGAGCCGCTGTTTCCTTATTTGTCCTTTTCTGCGGCCGTGCTGTTCTCCTTCTCCGGGGTGATCCCCGCGCCGTGTTTTTTGAACGCGGGCTCGGTGAAGAGCGACCAGAGCAGCATCAGCACAGCCGGCATAAACGCAAGCGGGAATATCCACTGCACGCTCAGCCGCGCGATCTCCGCCGTCATCAGCACGAGCACAACGGTCGACGGCAGATGAGCCACGGCGAGCTTCAGCGCTGTTTTGTTCAGCGCACCGAAGCCGAGCTTGCAGCGCGAGAGGATCGGAAATACCCAGCACGCTGCACCGAGCGGCAGCACCAGCGCGACATAGTACGCCGCGCCCGCCGCACCGGCGGATGGCGTTTCGGCACCATACTGCCGCAGCAGCGCGAGCATCCAAAGCCCCAGCGCGGCGACCGCGCCCCACAGCAGCGTCAGCAGCGCGCCCGGCACGAGTTCATTTTTGAATGTGCGGAAAAAGCGCTCGTAGGGCCGGGGCATTTTATAGCGTATGCAGCGCACGACACTATCATAGAGCGCCGTCGTCGCCGCGCCCAGCGTCAGCACAGGGATGCTGCACAAAAGCCACAGCACGCTCAGCGCCAGAATGTCCGTCAGCGTGTTCAGAGCCCGCCAGAGCCAGCCCTGATAACGGAATATGCGGCCGAACATCAAGTCAGCTCACGCACCACCGGCGCGAGCGCATCGGCAAGCTGACGATGCCCGCGGCGGCTGAGGTGCATATAGTCCACGGTGTTGAACTCCGCCACGCCTTCGGCGTCAAGGAACGCCCAGCCGTGCGCTTCGCACCGGCGGCGGTACTCCTCCGCCACGCCCATGGATGTTGCGTGGCAGGACGCGCCCATGGCGGGGTCGTTATGTCCCGCGCCGATGTGCGGCGGCGCTACGATGAGAAGATTCGGCTTTCCGCCGCGCCACGCGGCGACGGTCTCCGCTTTCATGGCAAGGCGCTCCATGCCGATGCCGATGCACGCCGGGCTCGCGTTGAAGCGCTCCTTCGTGTCGTTCGTGCCGAGCATGATGATCAGCAGATCGACCGGCTCGTGCGTCATCAGCGTGGAATAGATCACATCCAGCCCGGACATGCACTCGTGCAGCGGGTCGGGAAATACGGTCGTCCGGCCGGAAAGTCCCTCTTCCAGCACGAGATACTCTTCGCCCAGCGCCTTCTGCAAAAGGCACGTCCAGCGCTCGTCCTCGTTGAAGCGGTCGGTATGGCCGGCGGTATCGTTGGGATCGGCGCAGTAGCCATGGGTGTTGGAATCGCCAAAGCAGACAATGTGTTTTTTCATGCGCGTTCTCCTTATAATAAATGTTTTTTTATTTCCGAAGCTCGGGCAAAGACGCGGCAGCGGCGGATTGGCCGACGCGGCGGAACTTCTCGTCCGGCAGAGCGAGATGGATGCAGTCTGCCAGGTCGCTGTACTCGTCGCACAGCACGCGCTCGCACTCTTCTATCACGAGCTCGCCGCCGGCCCCGGACATGACGCGCCCGAGCAGCAGCACGTGGCGGAAGTGGTACATATCATGATACAGAGCGAGCGAATGCGCCAGATATACGCCGACGCTGCGGTATATCGCGGCGGCGCGGAGGTCGCCCTCTTCCATGAGTTTCTGCACGACCTTGAGCTTTTCGGCCGGGGACAGGCTGCTGTCCAGCGCGATGCCCGCCGCCGGGGCAAGCTTGATAACGCCGTCCTGCGAGAAGTATTTTACACCGCAGCCGATGTCCAGCGACCATTCGTCCTGCATCGCCTCGGGGTTTGCGTCCACCGGGATGAACGCCAGCTCGTTGAGCCAGCCGGTGATGTATCCGTTCTCGTCAACATAGCCGCCCGCCTCGCTCGTACCCATGGCAATGCCGAGGATGTTCGTGTCCTCCAGACTGATCGCCCCGGCGAGCGCCGTAACATCGCCGTCGTTGAAAATGCAGAACGGCACATCGCCGAACGTATCGGTGATGGCGCGGATGTATATATCCTTGACCTTTGCGTCAAACAGACCCTGCGGCACCTTGAGGAAAAGCGACGCGTTCATGGTGCGGTTATTGATGTATACGCCGGCGCTCGACACGCCCACCGCGTCCACGCGAGGCATATGCTCTGCCGCCGTCCGGAGCGCAGCGACGATGCCGTCGTAGTGATAGTCCGGGTCCGCTGTCGTCTTGGGAAACCACACGACCTCCTCGGAATACACGGTCTCGCCGTCTACGACGGCGGAGACCTTCCGGTCGCTTCCGCCCGCATCAAAGCCGATGCGGCAGCCGTCAAAGTGTCCGCCCGCGGGCCGGGGCGAATCCTTTGCCTCCGGCAGCGTGTCGGTATAGACGACCTCGAACGGTCTTTCATATATATTGGAGAAGTAGTCCCAGTCAAACGCCTGGCAGCCGTCCGCACTGAAGCATTCGCGGATGTACGTGTACATATCGTGATCGCCGCTGATGTATACGCGCCAGCCGCCCTTCATCCACAGTATGGATTTGACGAGACGGCGGATATAATACCGGTCCGCTTCGAGCCGGTCAGGTGTACCGTGCAGGAACGTGCGAACCGATGCCATCTCACCGCCGCTGCGCTCCACGGCAATGCCGATGGGCTTTTTCGCCGATGCAAGAAAGGCGTGATTGAACTTATAGAGCGGGAAGAAACTGCTGTCAAGCTCCGGAAGATTTTGAACGTTTGCTTCAATTCCAAGATAGTTCATGCTGCGCACCCTCCAAATATAGAATATTTACCGGCGTGTCAAGCGAGGCAAGGGTATTATATCATGGCTTTCCGCGGCTGTCACTAAGAAAAGCGAAAAATATTTCGAAATAAAATATACTTGAAAATTATTTTCTTTAATGTTACCATAATGCCAGCATAATGCTACGAATGAATGCCAGACCCGCTGAAACCAACAAATCGGAAAGGGGCGTTTACGATGGATAAGCAAAAACTGCAGAGCGCGCGGGAGTGGATACAGTCCGAGCTGAAAAAGAGCATCGATTTCTGGCTCAAAAACGGCATGGACGAGATCAACGGCGGAGTATACACCTGCCTGGACCGCAAGGGCGATATCTATTCCACAGACAAAAGCGTATGGATGCAGGGGCGCTGCGGCTGGATCTTCGCGTACCTCTGCCATGTTTACGGCGTACGCGAGGAGTGGCTGCGCGCATCGAAAAGCTGTCTCGACTTTATGGAGGAGCACTGCATAAACCGCGCCGCCGGGAACAGGATGTACTTTACCGTCACCGCCGAGGGCGCGCCGCTCCGCCAGCGCCGGTACTGCTTCTCCGAGGCATTTTACGCCATGGCGAACGCGGAGTATTACGGCGTGACCGGCGAGCGGGAGCATCTCGAGCGCGCCCGGCGCGCGTATGACCTCTACTGGGATCTCAACCACGGCATGCCCGACCCGACCGGCCTCGGCCCGAAGACCGAGCCCGCCACGCGCACGGGGCGCGCCTTCGGCATCCCGATGATCTATCTCAACGTTACCGCCGTGATGCAGCGCGTCGATCCGGAGAACGCGGCGCTCTACGCCGAGCGCGCCGCGGCCTGCGTGGACGATATTTTCCGCTACCATGTCCACCCGGAGCTCCGGTGCGTGCTGGAAAACGTTGCGGTTGACGGCACAGCGAGATTGTATTACACTGAGGGGCGAATTGTTAACCCAGGGCATGACATCGAGGGCGTGTGGTTCCTGCTGGAATACGCGCGCAAAACCGGCGACGCGGCGCTTGTCGCCAAGGCGGAGGAAATATTCAACTGGGCGATAACCGCCGGATGGGACAAGGAATACGGCGGGCTGCTGTACTTTGTTGACGCGCTCGGCAAGCCGCCCGAGGCATATGAGCACGATATGAAGCTCTGGTGGCCGCATGACGAGATCCTCATCTCCTCGCTCATGCTCTATAAGGACACAGGCAAGGAAGAATACCTCGACTGGTTTTACACCACGCTCGACTACTGCAAGGCGCATTTTGCCGACAGTGCGTACGGCGAGTGGTACGGGTATCTCCGCCGCGACGGAAAACCGACCGAGCCTTCGACCAAGGGCTCAACGTTCAAGGGGCCGTTCCATCTGCCGCGCATGCTCATCATGACAGACCGGATGGCGGGGGAATTGCTCGCGAAATAAAAAGCACAGGAGAAGCGTATGGAGCAGGGCAGCACAAACGTATTTGAGCGGATCAGTGCGGAGTATTATAATCTCACCACCGCAGAAAAAAAGGCGGCGGATTATGTGCTGTCGCACCAGAGAAAAACGCAGGACATGAGCATAACCGAGCTCGCCGCAGCAAGCGGCGTGGCGGAGGCGACCGTATCTCGCTTCTGCCGCCGCCTGGGGTGCAAGGGGTATAACGCCTTTCGTCTCGCCATTGCCAACTCCACCGCCCAGCGCCCGCAGCAGCTCAACCCTCTCTCGGGCGAGGTGCTCGACGACGACAGCTTTTCGGATGTCTGCAAGAAGCTTTATACCGCCAATGTCAGCGCCATGACGCAGACACTTGAGCTTGTCCGCCCGGAGGATTATATCCGCGCGGCGGATCTCCTGGAAGAGGCGGATCGGGTGCTGTGCATGGGTCAGGGCGGCTCGATGATCATCGCGATGGAGGCGGCGCACCTCTTCTCCACCGCGAGCGGAAAGTTTATTTCCGTAACCGATTCCCATATGCAGACCATCGCCATCGCCACCGCCGGAGAAAACGACGTCATTCTCTTCTTCTCCTATTCCGGCGCAACAAAGGATCTGATCCAGACGATCTCCTATGCCCGCGAGCGCGGTCTGCGCTCCATCCTTGTCACACATTTTGCCAATTCTCCCGGCGCGGATCTGGCGGATGTGACGCTGCTGTGCGGCGCGGACGAAAGTCCCCTGCAGCTCGGCTCCGTCGGCGCGAGGATCGCGCAGATGTATCTTATGGACGTGCTCTTTTCCGAGCTCTGCCGCCGCAATCTGGATGAGTGCCGCCAAAGCCGCGCCCGCATTGCCGCCGCACTCGCGGAAAAGCACCTGTGACCGGCTGAAAATTATTTTCTTCTCCCCTCCCCCGGAGAGCGCACCGCTCCCGGGGGATTCGTATGCTTCGGTTTGCAAAAAATCTTCTTTGTTTAATCTTAAAGAAAATTTTTTTCAGAAATCTATTGACATTGGCAGGGGCTTTGGTTAATATGATGGTGGAAAGAGGAAATTCAGCGGCGTGAGCCGTTGAAATAACGAAACCTGAACAAAATGTTTAAGGAGGCACATCATGAAGAAACTGCTCGCAACGCTGCTCGCACTGTGCATGATATTTGCCCTGTGCGCCTGCGGCCAGACCGCTGCTCCCGCTGCCGACCCCGCACCTGCTCAGGCTGATCCCGCTCCCGCGGCAGAACCCGCTGCCGAACCCGTCAACATCACGCTCTGGACCTACCCGATCGGCGGCTGGGGCAATGCTGACACCGTCGATGCCCTGATCGCCGCGTTCGAGGCGGCGAACCCCGGCATCACCGTCACCGTGGAATACCTTGACTACACCAACGGCGACGACCAGGTCAACACCGCACTCGAAGGCGGCTCCGCTCCCGATCTCATCATGGAAGGGCCCGAACGTCTCGTTGCCAACTGGGGCGCGAAGGGCTACATGGTCGATCTCGCCGACATGTGGGACGCCACCGACAAGGCGGAAGTCAACGCGGCCTGCGTTTCGGCCTGCTTCAACGCTGACGGCGCCTGCTACGAGTATCCCCTCGTCATGACCGCGCACTGCATGGCCATCAACTACGACGCGTTCGTCGCTGCCGGTGCCGACCAGTACGTTGACATCGACACCCACACCTGGACGACCGAGAACTTCATCAAAGCAGTCGATGCGCTGTATGCCTACTACAAAGAGCCCGTCGGCGACGTCTACTGCTCCGGCCAGGGCGGCGACCAGGGCACCCGTGCTCTCGTCAACAACCTCTACGGCGGCACGTTTACCAACGCCGAGCACACCACCTATACCGCGGACTCCGCAGAGAACATAAAGGCTCTTGAGCTTCTCCAGAGCATGGACGGCATCTACTTCAACGCAGCCGAGAACGGCGGCGAGGAGATCACCGCCTTCCGTCAGGGCATTCTCAAGATGGCGTTCTGCTGGAACATTGCTCAGCAGCTCAACACCGATAACAACGACGCCGAGCTCACCAACGACGGCGAGAAGATCGTGTTCATGAGCTTCCCCTCCGAGACCGGCGAGAGCAAGCTGCAGGGCGGTATCTGGGGCTTCGGCGTGTTCGATAACGGCGATGCCGCCAAGATCGACGCTGCCAAGACCTTCATCAAATACTTCGCCGACGGCGAAGGCACGGCCGACGCGGTCAAGGCCGCCAAGTACTTCGCCGTGCGCGACACCGCCGAGGGCATTGACCTCACCGACATCTGGGCGGACAACGCCATTATGAACGAGTACACCAAGCTCATGCCCTATCTCGGCGACTACTATCAGGTCACCTCCGGCTGGGCGACCGCCCGCACCGAATGGTGGAACATGCTCCAGCGCGTCGGCGGCGGCGGCGACGTTGCCACCGAGGTCGCAACGTTCTGCGCCAACGCGAACGCCGCGGCGGCCGGCTGATCGGACGCTATAACCGCTTCTTTTCTCCTTTTTCTTCCTCAGACCCACAGCGCGCACCCTCTCTGTGCCCCCGCGCAGAGAGGGTGTGTTGATAGCTACGTAATCCGTAAGGGGGAGCAACCCTATGTTTAAATCCAAAAATGGCATGAGCCGCGCGCTCGTGCGGCGGGAAACAACAGCGGGATACCTGTTTTTGCTGCCGAGTCTGTTCTTCTTCGTCACCTTCGTGCTGTATCCCATGTTCCTGTGCATATATACCAGCTTCTTTGACTCCAACATGGGCAAAAATGCCGTGGACGTCTTTGTCGGTCTGGGTAACTATAAGGAGCTTTTCCATGATAAGCTCTTCCTCGGCGCGCTGAAAAATACGGTCCTCATCGTTGTTGTTGCCGTGCCTACGGTATGCGCGTTTTCTCTCTGGGTCGCCACGGCGATCTACGATATGAAACCGGCGCTGACCTCGGCGTTCCGCTGCATTTTCTATCTGCCGGTCGTCACCGGTTCGGTCGCGGTAACGGTCGTCTGGAAATGGATGTACAACAACCGCTACGGCGTGTTCAACTACATTTTCAAAAGCCTCGGCATCATTGACCAGAACATAAACTGGCTGGGCGATGCGCGCTTCGCGCTCTGGTGCATCATTCTCATCCTCTTCACCACCTCTGTGGGTCAGCCCATCGTGCTGTATGTCTCAGCGCTCGGCAACGTGGATCACTCGCTCGTTGAAGCAGCGGAGGTCGACGGCGCAAACCGCCGCCAGGTGTTCTGGAAGATCAAATGGGCGCAGATCATGCCCACCACGCTCTACATACTCATCATCACCACGATCAACTCCTTCCAGTGCTTTGCACTGATCCAGCTTCTCACCTCCGGCGGGCCGACACACAGCACAGACACGATCATGTATTATATCTATTATACCGCGTTCAAGCTTTACCGCTACGGATACGGCAACGCCATGGGCGTTGTACTCATGGTCATTATCGCGGTACTCTCTGCTGTCCAGTTTAAGCTGGGACAGCGGTCGGATTAAGGGGGGTGAGCATATGCAGAGCAGATCCAAGGTAAACCGCATCATCACTCTCGTGATCATCGTTATTCTTGCCGCGCTGTTCACGTTCCCCCTCTACTGGATCATCACCGGCTCGTTCAAGACCGCCAAGGAGGTCAACTCCGTCACGCCCGTCTGGTGGCCGAGCGAATGGACGCTGAAGAATTACCAGACGCTCATGAGCAAGCTCAAAGCGCCGCTGTGGGAGTTTTACATCCCCTTCAGCCAGTACTTCTCTGCGGATGGCAGCCCCGTGGTATTCTCCACAGGTCCCACCGTCCCCGGTGCGATCCGCTGGATGCTCAACACCGTGTGGATGGCCGTTGCGGCGATGCTCCTCACCTGCGCGACCTCTGCACTGGCGGGGTATGCGCTGGCAAAAAAGCGCTTTGTCGGGCGCAGGCTCATTTTCACGCTCATCGTCTGCGCGATGGCGCTGCCGAAGCAGGTCATCCTCATCCCGCTCATCCGCGAGATGTCCTCGCTCAAGCTCTACAATACGCTCAGCGCCGTCGTCTATCCCATCGTCGGCTGGCCGTTCGGCGTGTTCCTCATCAAGCAGTTTGCCGAGAGCATCCCCAGCGAGATATTGGAGGCCGCGAGGATCGACGGCGCAAGCGAGCTGAAAACCTTCAACCGGATTGTTTTCCCCATGATCAAGCCCGGTGTCGGCGCGCTCGCCATCTTCACGTTCATCAATTCGTGGAACGACTACTTCATGCAGCTCATCATGCTCTCCAGCACAAAGAACCTGACGATTTCGCTCGGTATAGCGAAAATGCAGGCAGAAAACTCGACCGACTTCGGCCTCATCATGGCAGGCGCTGCCTTTGCTGCCGTGCCGATCATCATCGTGTTCCTCATCTTCCAGAAATACTTCACCAAGGGTATCACGATGGGTGCCGTCAAGGGATGACACACAAGGAGTGAAAACAATGAAAGCAAGAGACCTGAAAAAATACCAGGGAATTTTCCCGGCCTTTTATGCATGCTACGACGACGCCGGTGAGGTATCGCCCGACCGGGCGCGTGCCTTTACGGAATATCTCATCGAAAAAGGCGTGAACGGCCTGTATGTCGGCGGCTCCTCCGGCGAGTGCATCTATCATTCCATGGAAGAGCGCAAGGCGCTGCTGGAGGCCGTCATTGCCCAGGCTGCCGGACGCATCCCGATCATAGCGCACGTCGCCTGCAACAACACGCGCGACAGCATGGAGCTCGCCGCCCACGCCGAGAGCGTCGGTGCGGACTGCATCGCCGCCATCCCGCCGATCTACTTTCATCTGCCGGATCGCGCGATCGCGCAGTATTGGAAGGACATTGCCTCCGCGGCACCGAACACGGATTTCATCATTTACAACATCCCGCAGCTCGCCGGTACGGCGCTGAACAGTTCCCTTCTCCGCACCATGCTCGCCGTGCCGACGGT
The DNA here is from genome assembly GCA_934533005.1 of uncultured Oscillospiraceae bacterium. Classification (GTDB taxonomy): domain Bacteria; phylum Bacillota; class Clostridia; order Oscillospirales; family Oscillospiraceae; genus Apopatocola. Next base: position 9,509 of record CAKTBC010000045.1, read on the forward strand.
GATCGGCGTAAAGAACTCCTCCATGCCGATACAGGACATTGAGATGTGGCGCGACGAGGGCGCGATCGTGTTTAACGGCCCGGACGAGCAGCTGCTCTCCGGTCTTGCCGCAGGCGCGGTCGGCGGCATCGGCGGCACATACGCCGCCATGCCGGAGCTGTACGAGCGCATCTTCGCCTTTGTCCGCAGCGGCGACATTCTTCCCGCGCGCGATATTCAGGATGCTTGCTGCCACATCATTTATAAGATGTGCTCCGGGCAGGGCAACATGTACGCCATGATCAAGGAGATCCTCCGTCTCCGCGGCGCGCCGGATATTGGCAATGTCCGCGCTCCGCTCTACCCGCTTCAGCCAGGCGACGAGTCCGTTGCCGCCTCGTGCGCTGCGGATATCGACGCCGCATTGACAAAGTTCTGCAAATAAAAGTCTTTCTTCTCATGGAAAAAGCGGCTCATCCGTTTGAATCGGATGAGCCGCTTTTTCTCTATTCTTATTTCTTGCCGAGAGCGTCCATAGCGCCGTCGAGCAGGGTGCCGAGAAGGTCGCTCTTTCCGGAGCCTGAACCGCCGAGAAGTGAGCCGATAATATCGGAAAGGCCGGACGATTCTCCTTTGAGCAGGCTGACCGCCGCCTTTTTCGTATCGGCATCCGCCGCGCGGTACAGTTCCAGAAGCTTCTTTTCTGCCGCAGTGACCTTCACCGACGTGCCGGACGAGGACTTCGTCCCGGAGGAGCTTTTCGACGAAGTGCTCTTCGAGGCCGATTTATACGTGGACTCCTTCGCCGCGTTGATGAGCGAGCTCTGCGTAACACCCGTGTATTTCGCGATCTCTTTGAGAACCGCCTGCGTGAGCTCCAGCTCGCCGCGCTCGGCTTTGCTGATGTCCGCAGTCGTGATGCCCTTGATTTTCCTTGCCAGCTGCTCCTGCGTCATTCCCGCGCCGGTACGGGCTTCCTTGATGAGCGGTCCCACTTTGTTTGCCATGCGCTCCGCCTCCGTGCAATGTATTTTCTGCATTGTATCACAGAGGCGGCGCGCTGTACAGAGGCTTTGCTGGGAAAGTCAGTCGCGCCGGAGCGCCTGAATGGGATTGAGGTTGGACGCCTTGACCGCCGGAAGAAGGCCGAACACGATACCGATGACCATGGAGAATACCACGGCGATGAGGATCGCCGGGACGCTGATGGCTGTCGGCGTGCCCATAACGGACGAGATCAGCCGCGCCATAATGATGCCGACGAGCACGCCGAGCAGGCCGCCGAGACTCGTGAGCACCGCCGCTTCCGTGAGGAACTGGTTGAGAATGCGGCGGCGGCGCGCGCCGATGGCTTTTTTAAGGCCGATCTCCTGCGTGCGCTCCGTTACGGTGACGAGCATGATGTTCATAACGCCGATACCGCCGACGAGGAGCGAAATGCTCGCGATCCAGATGAGCTGGCGGTTGGAGGAGTTGGAGAGCTCCTGCAAATTCTTTGCCTGCTCCATAAGATCCTGCCCGCGGTAGGAGAACGTTTTATCCGCGCCGATGAGCTGGCTGGACGAGAGGAGCTCGCCCGCCTTCTGGCCAACGCTCGTCATGTTGTCGGTATTATCCGCGCGCAGCGCCGCACATTGCGGCTCGTCGAACGAATAGAGCATCGGCCAGCTCTTGAGCGGGAGGAAGATCGTGCCGGTCTCGTTCATGTACTGGTAGTAATCGTTCGGTGTTTTGATCTGCATCGTTGTGGAGCTCGCGCGCTTTACAACGCCGACGACCGTGAAGCTCTCGCCCTGCATCTCCACGGTCTTGCCGACCGGTTCCTTGCCGGAAAAGAGCGCCGAAGCCGCCGCGGTATCGAGCATGCAGACCTTTTTCGCCTTGGCATAGTCGTCCGCGAGGAAGCTTCTGCCGTGGTCGAGCGAGTAGCCGTTCACGTCGAAGTAGTACTCGTCGATACCGTAAAGATTGCCGGAAAAGCTGTTGTTGCCGTAGTATACGCCGTCGGCATAGTTGCGGTAGCAGAAGAGCGAAACTCCCTTCACATGGTCGATCTTGCAGAGCTCCTGCCGCGTTTCCTCCGTGATCGGATAAACGCCGGTGGGAACGCCGTTATACTGCACCTCATAGGGGTAGTTGTCCTGATAGAGCTGCACGACCACGGCGTTGTTGCCCGCGCCGACAAGACTTTCCTTGATCTGCTCGTTCGTACCTTTGATCGTGGATACGATCGTGATGATCGAGGCGATGCCGATGATGATGCCGAGCATCGTCAGGAACGAGCGCAGCTTATGCCGCCACACGTTCTGAAACGCCAGAGAAATGCTTTCAAGCAATGCACCCGCCCCCTTTCAGTAATTATAGAACGATTCGGTATCGGATATTTCGGTCTTGGCTCCCGCGCGGATGCGGTTGCCATACGGGAAAGCGATGTATTCCTCGCCGGTCAAGCCGCCGTTGATCTGCGTATACGAGCCCCAGAGCGACCGCCCCGTCGACACGGCGCGCTTTTCGAGCTTGCCGTTCTCGTCGCGGACATACACGAAGCTTCCTCCGCCCTCGCGGAGGATGAACATGTTCTGGAGATATATGCCGGAAGCGCTGCTGCCGAAGGGGTTGTACGTGATGTTCACATACTCGCCCTCACGCACGGGCGTGTCCTCATCGAGATACACGGTGAAGGGATAGAGCGAGGCGTTATTATTACCCTGGCTCCAATGGTAATAGTTACCATCCTCCTCGACCGGGTATTCGGAAATGCTGACGATCTCCGCCTCCGTCTGCGAGTACGTCTGCCACGACATCACGGTGACCGTGTCGCCGACGTGGAGTGTTTGCAGCTCCGTTTCACTCATCGCGCCGGTGACATAGTATCCGCCGCCGCCGGAAATGAGCACCGCCGGGAGCTGCTCCTCGCGCGCCTGATCCGGGCTGCGGATCGTTTTTACCACACCGTCGATCTTGCTGTACACAACGCCGTTGTTGATCTCAAATTCCAGCGTTTCGTATTCGAGACGCGCCTTTTTGAGATCGAGTTCGGTCTGGTAGATTTTCTCCTGCGCTTCGCGGCGCATGGCGATGAGCTCATTATAGGTATAGCTCGGCGTCGTATCGATGTAGGTGTCGCCGCCGTCGTCGAACGCATCGCCGCCGTCGTCCGGCGTCGTGCCGTTATCGAAGCGGCCATAGGCTTCGTCCACCTTAAAAGCCACCGAGCCGTCGCTCTGGCGGACGAACACCATGCCCCAGCTGCGGAGAATCTCGCCGTCCGGGGAGTCGCCGTCGTGGACTTCAAAGACGACATACGCCGTACTGCCGCCCGCTTTCGTCAGGAGCGAGTCGATAAAGGCGCTGTCATAGGCGCAGCTGTCGCCCCAGATATAAAAGAACGGGCTCTCCTTCGTGCCGTCACCGCCGCGGAAATACGGCACCTCCACCGGCGTGAGCGGCGGCGTGTCCGGCTCCTCCTCGGGGAGCGGGTCGGGCTGCGGGACATACAGGCGGTAATTGTTCACCTTGACGAGATTGGCGTTGGCCTCGTCGAGCGCGAGCTCCAGCTTCTGCACGGAAATTCTTGCACGCTCGAGCTGCAGGTCGGTGAGCGTCGTGTCGTAGGAAAGGATCGGGTCGCCGACCTTGACGGTGTCGCCCTCGTGTACGTAGTACTTTGTGATCTTCTGCGTTTCGGACACATAGATCGACTGCATTTTATCGGGCTTTACAAGCCCCTGCGTCTCCGCCTGATCGTCGGCGTAGTTCGTGCAGAACTCCATGATCGGATAGACCTTCACCTTGCCGCCGCTGCCGCGCACGAGAAGCAGTATGCCATATATACCGCCGCCGACGAGCGCAACGATCAGCACCGCGGCGATCGCCCGGCGCAGCCATTCCGGCAGGTTACTGAGAAACGTTATCTTCCCCTTTTTCATCCGCTGCGCCTCCTTTCGTCATGTCGTGCCGGTGCTTGTCCTCGTCGCCGCGGATCAGCTCGCCGTCGAGAATGCGGTGAATCTTTTTTGCGCAGTCGGCAATGTCCTGCGCATGGGTGATGAGCACGACCGTTGTTCCTTTTGCGTTCAGCTCGCCGAAGATCTGCATGACCTGACGGCCGGAGGCGGAGTCCAGAGCGCCGGTCGGCTCGTCCGCAAGCAGAATGCGCGGCTTTGCGATCATCGCGCGGGCGATCGCCACGCGCTGACTCTGGCCGCCGGAGAGCTGGTTCGGGTAAAAGTCCATACGTTCTTCCAGTCCGACGCTCGCAAGCGCTTCCGCGGCGCGCTCACGCCGTTCGCGGCGAGGCACGTTCGCATAGAGAAGCGGCAGCGCGACGTTATCGAGCGCCGTAAGCTTCGGCAGAAGATAGAAGCTCTGGAACACAAAGCCGATCATCTGATTGCGTATGTCGGCGAGCCGGTCGTCTGAGGCCGAGGACACGTCCTCCCCGGCCAGGACATACGTGCCGGAGGTCGGCGTATCAAGACAGCCGATGATGTTCATAAGCGTCGTTTTGCCGGAGCCGGAGGGTCCCATGATAGCAAGATAATCTCCGTCGGCAATCTCCAGGGAAATATCCTTAAGGATGTGTACAACGCCCCCGCCCTGGGGATAATCCTTGCAGATGCTGTTCATTTCCAGAAGCATTACGCCACGCTCCCCTCCGCATTCGCCGCAGCGTCTTCCGCGGGCATGTTCTCCGGAATAACGGCATCCTCCACTGGCGCTTCGATCTCGGCGGGGTCGCCGAAGAGTGATTCGTCCGGTGCTTCGATGGGCGCGTCGCCGTCGGAGGCGTTGCCGTCGGAGACAAGCGTCGGTGGCATTAGAGCTGCGCCGTAACCGATGCCGCCTGCGTTGCCGCCGGAAACATAGCCGGAGTTATCCTCGTAGACCTGTGTGTGCATGCCCGCTGTAAGGCCGTCCATCGGGAAGGCGATATAATCGCTCTCCTTCAGACCGGAGACGACCTGATATTCGCCCCGCTCGGCGTCGTAGTCGCCAAGGGACACGCCGCGTTTTTCCAGCCGGTCGCGCCCATTCGCCGCCCAGACATAGGGCGAGGAGTCGGCGTCCACAATATAATATTCCGGCAGCCAAAGTCCCTCGCGGACCTCCTGCTGGCCGTAGTCCGGCTCAATGTACACGTGCTGGCCGAGAATGAGGCCGGTCACGTC
>CAKTBC010000046.1 GCA_934533005.1 uncultured Oscillospiraceae bacterium
CAGGACTTCCTCTTCAGCGAGAACATTTCGCAAATGGACGCTGTAGTGGCGCTCACGAATCTCGACGAGGAAAACGTGTTTATCTGCATGTACGCCCGGATGCAGGGCGTGCCGCAGGCGATCCCCAAGGTGAACCGGACGGAGTATGCCGCCGTGTGCCAGAACTGCGGTATCCGCGGCACCGTCAGCCCGAAGGATATCTGCGCGCAGGAGATCACGCGCTATGTCCGTGCCATGGAGAGCACGGACGCTGAGAGCGTCCTTTCCGTATACAGCCTGCTCGGTGGGCGCGTCGAGGCGCTGGAGTTTCTCGTCACGGCGGACGTGCCGCACCTCGGTGAGAGCCTTGCCTCCGTTACGCTCCAGCAGGGCATTCTGCTCGCGTGCATTTCGCGCGGGGCCAAGGTGCTGTTCCCCGGCGGCGGCGACAGTTTGCAGCAGGGCGATACCGTCATCGTGATCGCGCCGCGCGAGCGGCACATTGCGGAACTGCGGCAAATCTTTGCCGAGCGTGGGTGAGCGGATATGAACATTGCCATGATCTGCCGCATTCTCGGCCTGACGCTGGGAGTGGAAGCGGCATTTATGACGCCGCCGCTTGTAATTGCCCTCGTGCGTGGCGAGCACGGCGCCGCCATTGGCTTCGCCGCCGCGATGGCGGCGATCCTTGTGTGCGCGGCGCTGCTGCGGCGCGTGAAGGCCCGGCGGCGGGAATATTACGCCCGTGAGGGCTTCGTGACCGTCGGCCTTTCCTGGGTGCTGCTCTCGGTGTTCGGCGCACTGCCATTCTGCCTGAGCGGGGCGGTGCCTTCGTTCATTGACGCCTTTTTTGAGACCGTTTCCGGCTTTACCACGACCGGCGCGAGCGTGATCGCCGACGTGGAGGCGCTGCCGGTGAGTCTTTTGTACTGGCGCAGCTTTACGGTTTGGCTCGGCGGTATGGGTGTGCTCGTATTCGTGCTGGCCGTGAGCCCCATGGCGAACAGCGACGGCGGCGATGCGCTGCACCTTCTGCGCGCGGAATCGCCGGGCGTGAACGTCGGAAAGCTCGTGCCGCGGATGCGCCGCAGCACAACGATTCTCTATCTCATTTATATCGGTCTCACGGTTTTGATGTTCGGGCTGCTCATTTTCGATATGCCGTTTTTCGACGCGCTTACCACGGCGTTTGCTACGGCAGGTACGGGCGGTTTTTCGATAAAGAATGTGGGAATGAGCGCTTACAGCTCCTATTCGCAGACGGTTATCACCGTTTTCATGATCCTCTTCTCCATCAATTTCACGCTGTACTATCTCGTTTTGATCGGGAAGATCCGTCAGGCGCTGCGCAGCGAGGAGATATGGGTATTCCTCGGCATTCTCGCCGCCGTTTCGCTCGCCGTTGCTGTGAACATTCTGCCGCTCTTCAGCGGCTTTGGCGAGGCATTCCGCCACGCCATATTCACCGCCGCGTCCGTGATGAGCACCTCGGGCTTTGCTATCTCGGATTTCAACCTTTGGCCGTGGCTTTCCAAAACGCTGCTTGTTGTGCTGATGTTCGTCGGCGCGTGCGCCGGTTCGACCGGCGGCGGCATCAAGATCGTGCGCATCGTGATCGGCACGAAGCTCGCCCGCCGGGGCGTGCAGCGCGCCATCCACCCGCAGCAGGTCAAATGCGTCCACATCGACGGCGAGCCGCTCGACGAGGACACCTGCAGCTCCGTTTCCGCGTTTCTGCTCGTGTACGCGCTGCTCTTTGTGCTGCTTCTGGTCCTGCTCGCGCTGGAAGGGCTGGATTTCATCACAACGTTTTCCGCCGCGGCGAGCTGCTTTAACAACGTCGGCCCCGGTATGGAGCTCGTCGGACCGATGTCCAACTATACATGCTTCTCGTCTTTCGGCAAGGTGCTGCTCGCTTTCTCCATGCTCTTCGGCCGTCTGGAGCTCTATCCGATGCTTCTGCTGTTCATCCCCGCCGCGTGGCGAAAATAAAGCAAACCCGGCTGCCGTTTTATTGGAAACGGCAGCCGGGTTTGCTGTTCGGTATTCAGGAGCGGGGCTCTTCCGCTGCGCTTTCACTCTCGCGAAGGGCGGCTTCGGTATAGTCCTGCGTCTGCTTCGCGTAATACTCATCGGAAGCGGCGGTGTATATGGGCAGAGGATTCTTCGACGGGTCAACGGAGACTGTGCCAAGCTGCGCTGCGGCGCGCTGCTGCTCGGTCTCGCTGAGCGAATCGAATGTCTCGTCGAGGGTGAGCGTATACTCTGCGAACAGCTCGGCCATATCGCCGAGGATGATCTCCGCGCCGCCGGAGCTCGCGGTAAGCACGGTGAGAAGGAACGGGCGCGGCGTATAGATAATGGCGGCGCTGTTGAGCGTCGGGAGGTGGGAGCCGTATTTCTGCGCAACGTTGTATTGCCCTTCCAGCGTCAGACGGAAAAACCGCCCGGGACTGGCAAGGAGCATATAGTCGATCACGTCGGGGTAATCCTCGCTGTGGCGGTAGAGCTCAAGCAGCAGCCCAAGCATGAAGCGGGGCGAATAATCGTTCGTGCGTGCGTAGGCGGCCGGACAGCTCTCCTCGGAAAGCCCGGCCATCTGCGCGCCGAGCGCGCGGAGCTCCGCGGAGTCGTAGAGGCCGAGCAGACATTCCGCCACGGTGTTGTCGGAGTAGACAAGCATCCGCTCGAGTGCGTACATCACATTCATGCCGCAAAGCTCACTCTCCGGCGTGAGATCGCCGCGTGCGATGCCGTTATCAATGAGCATGGAGAGCGGCAGCTTGTAAAGGCTTGCGCCCTCGAAAAAAGTGTCGCCGTTATAAAGCCAGATCTCACCGGTGCCGGTGTAGCAGTAGGAAATGGCGATGCCGTTCCCACTGCGGTTGTTTTCGCGCAGATAGTTTTCCACAAGCTCGGTCAGCGCGTCGCTGTCGATGACCGTGATGGGCTTACTTGTATCCGGCGTGGGAGAGGGGGTCGGAGACGGATCTGCAGGCTGCGCCTCCGGGGTGGCGGAGGGAGTCGGGGACGCGGTGGCACTGGGGAGCGTGTCCGAGTCAGGCGTTCGTACGACCGAGATGAGCAGCGCCAGAAGCCCTATCAGCACCACCAGAGCCAGGATGAGGAAGAGTATTTTTTTGCTGAAGCGCACGATTTGAGATCCTCCTTGCGCGCCGCATCGCGGCGCAGCAGCATTAGAATAGCCGAATTGAGGCAAATTAGCAAGCAAAACCGGGCAGAGTCTAAGCTCTCTGCCCGGTTTTGGTAAAATTTTCCCTGCCTATGCGGTGAAAGCAGCTTCTTATTCTGCCAGGAGGCGGATGGCTCAGAGCCTCATGTCACCGGCTCTGTCCAAAGTGCTTCCGCATTCCGGCAAAACTCTTCCGGATGGATCATTACCAGCTCCGCATGTGCCATTTTCGGAAATTCACGGAGCTGTATCTGCGGGAAATAGCGCCGGATGAAGCGGATGTTGCCCCGGCGATCGCTCTTTTCCTCTTCACAGTACCAGTAGGCGAGCTTTGTGCCGCACTCGGCGGGCGCGGCCGGCAGAGTGTAATTGTTGCCGGACCAGAAGATATTGCGGATCGTCCGTTCAGAGTAGGTTTTCAGATAGCGCTCCAGAGCGTCATACTCCTCCGCGGCGTCATGTCCGAGAAGGGCAAAGCGTTCCGGGGGAAACGCGGCCTCCAGAAGTTTGCGGCTGTTTGCCACAATTTTAAAGGACAGCACATCGCGCGCGAGCAGCAGCTTTCGTACCGGATACGGAAACGGGTAAGGAGTGATCCCACCGTCAATGATCGCCCGGCCGATGGGTATCTCTCCCAGAGCCAGCAGGCGGGTCAGGCACGCGCCGCCCAAGGAGCAGCCATAGGCCGCGTCCAGCCGGGAAATGCCGCGCTTTTTCAGATATTCCGTCGCTTCGTCCACGGTCTGCTCGACCGAGGTAAAGTTTCCCGGATACTCCGGCTGATGGCCGTCATAAACGATTTGAAAAACATGCCACGTCCGGGAGAGCAACGCAATGGTATCGGTGAATGCCCAAACGGGCTCTGCCGTACAGGGGAAAAACAGCAATGTCTGCGCCTGCTCCGAGCCGTGTTCAAATACTTGCATGGATCGTGCCTCCTATATCAACACCTAAAAAGTTAGCTTATGCTAACGAATGATTTGCGAAAAGGCCGCGGTTCCGCGGCTTTTCGCACATTCACTTTTGTACTATGCCGAATAATAGCAAAAACCTGCGCTCCCGTTAATGTGCCGCGAGGGGTGCTTCCGTTAAAGCCGAGACAGGATCTCTCCGATATCCCCGTCGATGCAGATGGACTGTTTCCAGATTTCCGAAGGGGCGTCCGCCTCGCCGAGATTGACGCAGGCATAGATGGCATTGGGATTCTTCGCCGTCATGCGCCAGAAGGGGTACTTAATGATGGCGGGCGTATTGTAGCCGACGCCAAGCTCCCAGAACAGAAGTTTCTGCCCGGCGCGGGTGCGGAGAAAGGTTTCGTACCGCTCTGCCGCGGCGTGCCAGCCCTCGTCCTCGGCGAAGCGGTCGTCGCAGCGGAGATTCACCGTCATGGGGCGGCCGCAATGGGGGCATCGGGGCAGCAGTTCCGAGGGAACGCGCATCTCCTTCTGCCGCTCTGCCATCTCGCGGATGACAGCCTCGTTATCAAAGGTCTCCGGGCGGCACGGCTCGCTGCATTGGAAGAGACCATAGTCCCCCTGCGTGTAAAAGAGTCGTTTTTTATCAAAGCCCGCCTTCTGGAAGCAATGATCCACATTCGTTGTGATGACAAAATAGTCTTTATTTGCCATCAGCTTCAAAAGGTCATTATAGACCGGCTTGGGGGCATCCATATAGCGATTAACAAAGATATACCGGCTCCAATATGCCCAGAACTCTTCGCTTGTCGGGAACAGGAAAAACCCGCCGGAGTACATGTCCCGGATGCCGTATTTTGCCGCGAAATCGGAAAAATACCGCTCGAACCGCTCGCCGGAGTAGGTGAACCCCGCAGCGGTCGAAAGCCCCGCCCCGGCACCGATGACCACGGCGTCCGCTTCTGCAATCGCCGTTTTCAGCCGCTCAATCTGCGCCGAGAAGTCTGGTATAGATGTCTTTGTCCAAATCTTTGAAAACATTGAATATCACTTTCTTTATGCTGGTTTGCTTTGTCAAAAACTCTTTGACGGTCGCCACAGCGATCTCCGCCGCCGCTTCGTTGGGGAAATGAAATACCCCGGTGGAAATGCAGCAGAACGCGATGCTCTCCAGACCGTTTTCCGCCGCAAGCTCCAGACACGAGCGGTAGGAGGAGGCGAGAAGTTCCTCGTCCCGTTTCGTGACCTTGTCCTCAACGATGGGGCCGACCGTATGCAGCACGTACCGGCAGGGGAGATTGAATGCGGAGGTAATTTTCGCCTTCCCGGTGGGTTCGGGATGCCCCTGCTTTTCCATCAACTCCGCGCAGGCGAGCCGCAGCTCCACGCCCGCGTAGGTGTGGATAACGTTATCGATGCATTGGTGATTGGGAATATAGCAGCCGGTCATGCCGGAGTTCGCAGCGTTGACGATGGCATCGCAGCGGAGCGTTGTGATATCTCCCTGCCAGAGATAGAGCCCCGGCTGCACGGGAACAAGATCGTTCACATCTGTAATGCCCTTGGCCGTGGTCTCGCCTTGCAGGTATTCATCCTGCACGCGCAAAAACTCCGCCCCGGCGCGGCGCGCCCGGCGGACGTTCATCAGTCCGCGCAAAAGCTGCCGCTGGTGCTCGGCGTTGGCCGGAATACCCCCGGCATAGCCGCCTTCCTCCAGCAGCGTCCGGAGAAGATACATTCTTTTTTCACTCTGGTTCATGCTCATAGCCTCTTTTCGATGGTCTGCCGGGGGCAGACCTCCGCGCAGCGCCCGCAATGGAGGCAATGGCGCTGGTCAATGGCCGCCGGAACCCCCGAGGCGTTGATGCAATTCTGCGGGCAGACGGGGACGCACAGAGCGCAGCCGGTGCAGCATTTGCCCACATAATAGCCCGGCGTTTCCCGCACCGCTTTCCCGATGGTGATGCTGTCCCGGGCGATGTGCGCCGGGTCACGGATGTCGAAAAACTCGCCGTTTGCTTCGTATAAGTGGAAAACCTCCAAAGCGCTGCGGGTATCGCCGGGGTAGATGGACTGCATATACGGATTCTTTTCAAAAATCTCGTCCAGCTTTTCGCTGCCGATATTCTGAATTTTGCCCCGGAGGGAAATGGAAAGCTTGTCTTTTGTGGCGGAAAGAGCAACATACGCCTGCTCCATGAGCTGCGCATAAAACGCCTTGCCGCGGGCGGTGAGGAAATACACGCCTTTCTCGTCCCAAAGCATCATGTCGATCACGCGGGTCTGCGGATGCCCGTCCGTGCCGATGGTGGCAAGGATGGTGGAGTGGATGTCCTCCGCCAGAAGTTTGAGATAATCATTTCGCGTCATGATCTTCACCGTCCTCAAGCGAATTATACCACACGGAAAAGTGTTTTGCTTTAAATGCGATTAAAATTCATACGGCGGATTGCCGGAAAAATCGGCGATGACGCCGTGGGCGTCCGCAAGATAGAACACCTCGAAAATGGGGTTCGTCGCCTCGCCGTACTGGCCCTTTACGATGGGGTTCTGGATGCACATTTCCTTGGCAGCCATGTTGTTTTCAAAAACGGCCTTGCCATGCAGCCGGATCCAGGCAAACTCCGGGCTGGAAACGGAGAGCTCCACATAGGGATTCGCCTGCATGTCCTTGTAGACCTCTTTCTGGTTGTTCGTGCAGAACCAAAGCCTGCCGTCGAGCTCCCCGGCAAACATGAAGGGACGGCACTTGGCTTTGCCGTCGCGCCCGACGGTGGCCAGATACTGGGTGGGATTGGCCTTGAGAAATGCAATGACTTTGTTCATGATACATACCTCCAAAATGGTTTTAAACAGGTGAAAGAATGCGTTTTCTTTCGATGGCAGTATCATAGCGCCGCAGCGCCCGCTCGTAAAGTAAGCACAATATTGTGGTGTAGTTACCAAAAGGATACTATTTGAAGATGTTGCGATATCTGGTGTTTTTCGTTTCCGTTTCTTTATCTGGTGTTGCCGGATATGCGCGGTTCTCCACGTACGCCATCATGCGGTTATACAGCACTACATAGAAAAGCACAGCGAGCATACCGCCGACCGCGCCCAGAAGCGTATACGCTCGTATCTTCAGCGCTGTCCATAGGATAATGCCCACCCACGCCACAACACACAGAACGATCGTTGCAATGCGTTCATGCAGCCATTTTTTCTTAAAAAATATGATCTTTTCCTTTAGCGTGAATGTGCTGTTGTTGAGTGCCGCAACAAGGTTGTTGTCGGCGGCTTTTTTAAAGTCTTCCGTCCAAAGCATTTCTCCGCTTATAAGCTCGTTAATGCTTACATCGAATTCCTCGGACAGCAGCGACAGCATTTCCACATCGGGCATATAGTTGCCGTTTTCCCAGCGAGAAATGGTTTTGTTGGTCACGCCGAGCGTTTCTCCGAGCTGCTCCTGCGTCAAACCTTTCTCTTTCCGCAGAGCAGCGATAAATTTTCCTATCTTTATTTGATCCATTTTTCTATCCCTCCGAGGAGAAGTATAACAAGTTTTTTGTAAAATGTATTCCCCACAAACAGCGAATGTACTGCCCACAAGCAGAGAGCCGGTGCTCCGCGCGCTTTTGGCGGCGGAGCACCGGCAAACATAAGAAAATTGCAATCGGTGCGCAAATGGTGTAAAATACGAAACAAAGTGCCAAAAAGAAACCATTGGAGGTTCTCATGGAAAACACCCTGAAAACGGAACTCCCGGCCTGCCCGGTGGAGACAACGCTGACGCTGATCGGCGATAAGTGGAAGGTACTGATACTGCGCGATCTCCTGCCGGGGACGAAGCGGTTCGGCGAGCTGAAAAAGTCGCTCGGCGGCGTTTCGCAGAAGGTGCTGACGGCGCAGCTGCGTGCCATGGAGGGGAGCGGGCTTGTCCACCGTGAGGTCTATGCTGAGGTGCCGCCGAAAGTGGAGTATTCTCTCACACCGCTCGGGCTCAGTCTCAAGCCCATTCTGGACGCCATGCTCGCCTGGGGCGAGGACTACAAAAAGCAATGCGGCGAGGGCGAAACGCATTAAGTCTTGCGCGGCGGGCGGGGAACGTGTATAATGTTCTCCGTGAAAATAGGAGCCTTCTCTTCACCGAGCGGTGAAGAAAGCGCCGCGACACAGGAGTTCACTATGAAAGTTACCTTTTTGGGCGCGACCCACGAGGTCACGGGGAGCTGCACGCTCATCGAGTGCGGCCATAACCGCGGCCTTGTCGACTGCGGCATGGAGCAGGGGAAAGATATTTTCGAAAATCAGAAGCTGCCGGTGGCGGCGGGGGAGATCGACTTTGTCCTTTTGACCCACGCGCACATCGATCATTCCGGCAATCTGCCGCTGCTTTTTAAAAACGGGTTTGACGGCCCGATTTACGCCACGCGCGAGACGTGCGATCTCTGCCGGATCATGCTGCGCGACTGCGCACATATCCAGGAAAGCGAGGCCGAATGGCGCAACCGCAAGAGCCGCCGGAGCGGCGGGCCGGAGTATGAGCCGGTCTACACGCTCGACGACGCCGAAGCCGCCATTGCGCACCTGCGCCCGGTGAACTATCACGAACTGGTGCAGGTCGGCGAACACTTCACCGTCCGGTTCAGCGATGTGTGCCATCTGCTCGGCAGCGCCTGCATCGAGGTATTTATGACCGAGAACGGCGTGGAACGCAAAATGGTGTTCAGCGGCGATATCGGCAATCTCAACCAGCCCATCATCCGCAACATGCCGGAAACGGTCGCGGAGGCGGACTATGTCATGATCGAGTCGACCTATGGCGACCGCCTGCACGACCGCCACATCCCGCCGGTCAACCTGCTTGCCGATTACATTCAGCGCACGCTCGACCGCGGCGGCAATCTCGTCATTCCGTCGTTCGCCGTCGGACGCACGCAGGAGATGCTCTACTACATCCGCGAGATCAAGGAGAAAAAGCTCGTCACCGGCCACGACGGCTTCCCCGTCTATGTGGACAGCCCCATGGCCAACGAGGCGACGGCGATCTATCTCCAATGCGGGCACGAATGCTTTGACGAGGAGACTCGCGCTCTTGTGGACGCGGGGATCAACCCCATCTGGTCGGACGGTATCCGCATTTCCGTCTCGAGCGAGGATTCCAAGGCCATCAACGAAAACCTGGAGCCGAAGGTCATTCTCTCAGCGAGCGGCATGTGCGAGGCGGGACGCATCCGCCACCATCTCAAGCACAATCTCTGGCGTAAGGAAAGCACGGTGCTCTTCGTCGGCTATCAGGCGGAGGGGACGCTTGGCCGCAAGCTCTACGACGGCGAAAAGCACGTGAAGCTCTTCGGTGAGGACATCGAGGTCAACTGCGAAGTTGGCTTCCTGCCCGGCAAGAGCGGCCATGCCGACCGCGACGGGCTCACCGCATGGCTTGCGGGCTTTGAGAAGAAGCCGAAGCTCGTGTTCGTAAACCATGGCGAGGACGCCGTGACGGACGCATTCGCAAGCTATCTCGAGACTGAGCACGGCTATAAGGCATTCGCGCCCTACAGCGGCACGGTGTTCGATCTCGCCGGGGAAAAATTCCTCGCCTGCCCGAAGGGCGTGCCGGTGCAGAAAGCACAGACCGCCGCCGGCGCGGAGGCGAGCGGGCTTTACCAGAAGCTCCTTGCCGCCGGGGAATCGCTGCTCTCGCTCATCCGCGCAAGCCGCGGCAAACCGAACAAAACGCTCAAACACTTCCTTTCGGATGTGGAAGAGCTTCTCAAAAAATATCGCTGATCCGCGAAAAGGGAGGAGAAACCCATGGACGAAAAGAAGATCGCATACAAGCGCGTGCTGCTCAAGCTCTCCGGCGAGGCGCTCTCCGGCGACGCCGGAACGGGGCTGGATTTCAAGGTCATGGCTGAGGTCTGCGGCGTTGTCGCAAAATGCGCAAAGCAGGGCGTGGAGGTCGGCATCGTTGTCGGCGGCGGCAATTTCTGGCGCGGCGTGAAAAACGGCGAGGGCCGCATGGATCGCTGGAGAGCAGACTATATGGGCATGCTTGCCACGGTCATGAACTGTCTCGCGCTGCAGGACGTTTTGCAGCAGCAGGGCGTGGAAGCCAAGGTGCTCACCGCGATGGAGATCCAGCACATCGGCGAGCCGTTCTCGGTGGAGAAGGCAGACGAATATCTCCGCAGCGGCAAGGTCGTCGTGTTCGGCGGCGGCGTCGGCAGCCCGTTCTTCACGACCGACACGGGCGCGGTGCTGCGCGCGGCGCTCATCGGCGCGGACGCGGTGCTGCTTGCAAAGAACGTCGACGGCGTATACAGCGCCGACCCGAAGAAGGACCCCAACGCCGTGCGCTACGATTCTCTCCTGTATGAGGAAGTGCTCGAAAAGCGTCTCGCGGTCATGGACAGCACGGCGACGTGCATCGCCATGGACAACCGCATCCCCATCAAGGTGTTCGCGCTGCGCGAACCGGAAAACATCCTGCGCGCCGCCCGCGGCGAAGCCGTCGGCACGCTGGTCCATTAATAAGAAGAAAAACGGAAAAATAACACCGGGAGGATATATAAGATGGCAGAAATCAAAGAATTCAAAAACCGCATGATCAAAACGGCAGAGGTTCTCTCCACCCAGTTCGACACCGTCCGCGCCGGCCGCGCCAACGCCGCCGTGCTCGATCAGATCGAGGTCGACTACTACGGCTCTCCCACCCCTATCCGCCAGATCGCATCCATTTCCAGCCCCGATCCCCGCACGCTGCTCATCCAGCCGTGGGACAACAGCACGCTCAAGCTCATTGAGAAGGCAATCCTCACCTCCGAGCTCGGCATCAACCCGCAGAACGACGGGCGCGTCATCCGCCTCGTGTTCCCGCAGCTCACCGAGGAGCGCCGCAAGGAGCTTGCCAAGCAGGTGCGCAAGTACGGCGAGGAAGCCAAGGTTGCTGTGCGCAACATCCGCCGCGATGCGATGGATAAGTTCAAGAAGGAGCAGAAAAAGGGCGAGATCACCGAGGATGATCTGAAGGATCTCGAAAAGGACATGCAGAAGCTGACCGACGACTATACCAAGGAAGTCGATAAGCTCACCGCCGCCAAGGAAAAGGAACTCTTCGAAATCTGATGGCGGGCGTTATAGAAAAAAACGGCGCGGCGGGGGAGAAGCTCCCCCGCCACATCGCCATTATCATGGACGGCAACGGCCGCTGGGCGAAAAAGCGCGGGCTGCCGCGCAAGGCCGGGCACGCCGTCGGCGCGGAGACGTTCCGGCGCATCGCAACGTACTGCAAAAACCTCGGCATGGACTATCTGACGGTGTATGCCTTCTCCACGGAGAACTGGAAGCGCTCGGACGAGGAAGTCGGCGCGATCATGGGGCTTTTGGAGAACTACCTGCACGAATCCATTGAAAAGATGGAGAAGGACCATATCCGCCTGAAAATTCTCGGCGACACGACCGCCCTTTCGCCCACGATCCAGGGACTCATTGAAAAAACGGACGCGATCGCCGCAGGGCTCCCCGGCTGCTTTCAGGCGAACGTGTGCCTGAACTACGGCGGACGCGACGAGATCGTCCGCGCTGTGAACCGCTTTATGGCGGAGCACCCCGGCGAGGCGATCACCGAAGCGGCGATGGCGGAAGATCTTGATACCGCCGGTATCCCCGACCCGGATCTCATAATCCGCACGGGCGGGGAATATCGTATATCGAATTTCCTTATGTGGGAGAGCGCGTACTCGGAGCTTTACTTCACCGATGTGCTCTGGCCGGATTTCTCGGAGAAAGACATTGACGAAGCCGTTGCGGAGTACCGGCACCGCGACCGGCGGTTCGGGGGAGTAAAAGAGTGAAAAAAAGAGTATTGACCGCGGTTGTGGGTATCCCCATTCTCATTGGGGGCGTATTCTTTGCGCCCATCTGGCTGTTCGGCGTCATCATCGCCGTTATCTGCGGCTTCGTGGCGTTTGAACTCATGCGCTGCGCCATCGGTCAGGCACCGAAGCGGCTGTATGTCTCGTCCATCCTCTCCGCCGTGGCGATTGCCATTTTCGGCGGACTCGATCTGCGCATGGCGGCGATCATTCTTTTGTTCCTCTTCTTTGTGCTCTCGTGCGAGATGATGGCGTGCTTTTCCACGCCGCGCAAGATCAGCATGGAGATGGTCGCCATTTCGATGCTCGCGGGCGGCGTGCTGCCGATGATGCTCTCTACGCTCCTTCGCATTGCGCAGTTTGAAACGACGATCTCCATCCCGGAGCTGTTGAAGGGCAACTCCACGCTCGTGCGCATCACGCACGACGGGCTTGTTGGACGGGTGCGCGCGTTTCTGCCGTTCGTCGTCGCCTTCGGGAGCGACGCGGGCGCCTATTTCTGCGGCCGGGCGTTCGGCAAAAAACAGCTCGCTCCGGCCATCTCCCCGCACAAGACCGTCGCCGGCGGCATCGGCGGTGCGGTGTGCGGCGCGCTCATGGCGCTATTGTATGGTGTCGTTGTCCGCGCGTGCGGTATGAGCGCCAATCTCGTCTCGCTCACGGCGTTCGGCATGCTCGGCAGCGTTGTGGCGCAGCTCGGCGATCTGACGTTCTCGGCGTTCAAGCGCCAGTACGGCATCAAGGACTACGGCAACATTCTCCCCGGTCACGGCGGCATGCTCGACCGGTTTGACAGTATGTACTATCTCGCGCCGCTCACGGAGCTGTGGATGCTGCTCCTGCCCGCGATTTCGGCATAAGGACGGATATGTATGGTTAATGCGATTTCCATTTTAGGCTCCACCGGCTCCATCGGACGGCAGACTGCGGAAGCAGCCGGCCGTCTTGGCATTCCCGTGCTCGCGCTCGCGGCGCGGCGGGACGTGGATCGGCTCGAAGAGCAGGCGCGGCAGTTCCAGCCGAAGTATATCTCCGTGATGGACGCTGCCGCGGCGAAAGAGCTCCGAAAGCGCCTTTCGGACACGGACATCGAGATCGGCGAGGGGGAGAAATCCCTCATCGCCGCCGCCACCGTTGATGGGGCGGACTGCGTCGTGACCGGGATTTCCGGCAGCGTAGGTCTTCGCCCGACGCTCGCCGCCATCCATCAGAAGCGGCGCATCGCGCTTGCGAACAAGGAAACGCTCGTGTGCGCGGGCGAGATCGTCATGGCGGAGGCCGCGCGCTGCGGCGCGGAGATCCTCCCGGTGGATTCCGAGCACTCGGCGATCTTCCAGTCTATGGCGGGACGCGATAAGGGCGAGCTCCGGCGCATCCTGCTCACCGGCTCCGGCGGGCCGTTCCGCGGTTGGACGAGAGAGCAGACGCGCGACATTACGCCCGAGCGCGCTGTGCGCCATCCAAACTGGAGCATGGGCGCGAAGATCAGCATCGACAGCGCCACGATGATGAACAAGGGCCTTGAATTCATCGAGGCCATGCACCTTTTTGCCGTGTCGCCCGAGCAGATCAAGGTCATCATCCACCCTGAGAGCGCGATCCACTCCATGGTGGAGCTGCTTGACGGCACGGTCATCGCGCAGCTCGGTGTGCCGGATATGGGGCTTCCCATCCAATACGCGCTCACATACCCCGAGCGGTGCGAGTCGGCGGCAAAGCCGATGGATTTTGCCGCGCTCGGCTCCATGCACTTTGAAGATCCCGATTTGGAAAAACTCCCGTGCCTTCGTCTGGCCATGGAGTGCGCGAGAGCGCGCGGCACAGCGCCGTGCGTCATGTCGGCGGCCAACGAGATCGCGGTAGGGGCGTTTTTGGGACACCGGATCGGGTATAATGATATCTACCGTCTGGTGGCTTCGGCGGTGGAGCGCGCGGAGTTTATCGCGCAGCCCACGCTGGAGGAAATTCTGGCATCGGATGCGGAGGCTCGTGAGCTTGTCCGCAGGGAGATCGGCTGAGTATGTACATTGTTCTTGCAATCCTCGCATTTGGCATTCTGATATTTGTCCACGAGCTGGGGCACTTCCTCGTGGCGAAGGCGTGCGGCGTGAAGGTGACGGAGTTTGCCATGGGCATGGGCCCGCAGCTTCTGCATAAGCAGAAGGGCGAGACGGTCTACTCCCTCCGCGCCTTCCCCATTGGCGGCTTCTGCGCCATGGAAGGGGAGGAGGAAGCCTCGGACGATCCGAGAGCGTTTAATAACCAGAGCGTCTGGCATCGCCTGCTCATCCTTGTCGCGGGCGCTGCGATGAACTTCCTTCTCGGTCTTGTGCTCGTGATCATTCTCTACGCCGGGGCGGGCGGCTTCAACAGTCCCGTTATCGCCGGCTTTGCCGACGGCTGCCCCTATGAGGGAACGCTGCAAGCCGGCGACGAGATCCGCCGCGTGAACGGCGAGCGGATTTTCTTCACCGGCAACTTCATCCAATATGCCTCCGCTGACGAGGACGGGAATCTCGATCTCGTCATCATTCGCGACGGAAAGCGGATCGAACTGGATAACTACCACATGGTGCC
>CAKTBC010000047.1 GCA_934533005.1 uncultured Oscillospiraceae bacterium
GTTTCCGCGCCGCCGCGGAGGAACGAGCGCGCCGCGGCGGGCTCGGAAAGCCCCCGCAGGTGCAAGATCGCCGCGAGCAGCGGCGTACAGCCGGCGGCAAGAAGCGGCCGCGGGATCTCCGCGCCGCGCTCCGGCACATTCCAGTTTGCGTATTTCATTCGGTCTTATATCTCCATTTTTTAATTACAAAAGAGAAGAAAACAGAAAGGACATTTTATAACACTTTATTTTAACAAATGTCTGTCCAAACTGCAAGGGAGCGGGGCGGAATATTTCCTTGACACGAGAGAAAATCAACGTTACACTTTCGGCAGATGTGTATTTTGTGAAATAAAGGAGATAACGCTATGCAATGGCTGGAATGCACCGTTCCCGGCGGGGACGATCCGGAGGCGCTCTGCAACGCGCTCGCCGAGCTCGGCGTCGGCGGGATGAGCATTGAAAACGAACGGGATTTCCATGATTTTCTGGAAAATAACCGCGCCTGCTGGGACTATGTGGACGAAGCGCTCGAGGAGAGCTTTTCCGGTGTGTCGCGCGTGAAGTTCTGGCTCTCGTGCGATGCCGAGGGCGAGAGCGTGCTCGCCGCGGTGCGCACGGCGGGGTATGCGGTGGAAACGCGCGTCATCGCCGACGAGGACTGGGAGAACAACTGGAAGCAGTACTATAAGCCTCTGCCTATCGGGGAAAAGCTCGTTGTCGTTCCCGCGTGGGAGGAGCAGCCCGCGGATGGGCGCATTCCGCTGCGGCTCGATCCGGGTCTCATTTTCGG
The DNA here is from genome assembly GCA_934533005.1 of uncultured Oscillospiraceae bacterium. Classification (GTDB taxonomy): domain Bacteria; phylum Bacillota; class Clostridia; order Oscillospirales; family Oscillospiraceae; genus Apopatocola. The sequence goes on from CAKTBC010000047.1 coordinate 773, forward strand.
CACCGGCAGCCACGCCACGACGCGCATGTGCCTGGAGGCCATCGAAACGCTTGCCGGAAGCGGCAAGCGCGTGCTCGATCTCGGCTGCGGCAGCGGCATCCTCTCCATCGGCGCGCTCGTGCTCGGCTGCCGCGAGGCCGTCGGCTGCGACATCGACCCCAAAGCGCCCGACGTGGCGATGGACAACGCCGCGCTCAACGGCATCGGCGCGGATCGGTTTCGCGTGTACGCCGGGGACATCCTCTCGGATCAGGGAATGCGCGCCTCGCTCGGCAGAAATTTTGATATTGTGCTCGCGAACATCGTTGCCGACGTTATTTTGCCGCTTGCGCCGCTCTCGCGGGAATTTCTCGCGCCCGGCGGCACATTCGTGACCTCCGGCATCATCGACGGACGGCAGGACGAGATCGAGCACGCGCTCAAAAAAGCGGGCTATTCCATTGAAAAGCATTATTGCGAAGAAGAATGGCATTGTTTTGTGTGTAGCGTGCGCGAATAACGGGCATACTACCCGTACAAAAACGTACGGGAGGTAAATGTTCCATGATGATGAACGGCAGAAAATTTATGACGGGTCTCGGCATCGGCATGGTGGCGGGCGGCGCGCTTTGCATGATGATGGCGCCCAAGGCCAAGCGCAACGACGGCAAGCGCATGGTGAGCCGCGCGCTCAAAGGCATGGGCGACGTGATCGACGACGTCTCCGACGCGCTGTGCCGCTGAGGGCCAAAAACAATTTTTGACCGCCAAAAAGAAAAATTATTTTTGATTTTTCGAAAAAAGGGGTTGCTTTTTCCTGACGGCTGTGCTATTCTAAATGAGCGTCACGGATATGCGCCGTTAGCTCAGCTGGATAGAGTGTCTGGCTACGGACCAGAAGGTCAGGGGTTCGAATCCCTTACGGCGTGCCAAAACAATCCGATCGCCATCGGCGGTCGGATTGTTTTTTCTTTTTCCAAAAGGTATAAGGTATATAGTATTATGAAAGGCTCTTCGGCGGATTTCTGCCGAAGAGCCTTTTTGCAACGGGGAAGGGCAGCCTTGCTGCCGGGGAGTATCAGTTCTCCAGAAGGGCGGAGGCTGTATCCAGATCGGTTACAAGAACATTGACGTATCCGCCGCGCAGCGCCGCCCGGATCGCGGCAAGCTTCTCCGCGCCGCCGGCGATGCCGATGCGGGTGGGGATGCGCATATAATCCTCGTGGGAGATGGCGAGGATCCGGTTGGAAAAGGGCAGTTCCACCGGGTTCCCGGCAGAATCAAAGTAATGCGTGCAGATTTCCCCGGCCGGGGTCTCTCCGCCGGAGAATGTCCCGCGGAGCTCCCGATCCGCATCCGTGATGTACCGTTCGTAGGTGGTGGCGGTGCCGATGCCGACCACCGCAATGGTGCATTGCTTCATGACGGCATAGGCATCCAGATAATACGGCTCCCGGGCAATGGATTCCCGGAGCGCGGCGTTGCTGACCAGCACGGGAGCATACAGCGGCTGCGGCAGGGCGGAGAGCTTTCGGGCAAAACGGTGGAGGATGCTGTCCACCTCCAGATTGTACTCCCGCTTGCTTTCGCTGCCCATGAGCTGCGTTACGACAAGGCCGGGCTTTTCCGTCTGCGGCATGCGGTCGACGAGACCGGCCACGGCGCGCCCGGGGACGCAGCCGATAACATCGCCCTTTTTCACGATGGATTTGAGATACTGCCCGGCCACGAGGCCGAGATCGTCGTACAAATGCGCAAGCCCGGCGCTGTGGGCGAGACGGACGGCTTTCAGATGGTATTTTCTCTCCAACGCCGATTCCGTCGCGTAGTATTCCTCCGGGCTCTGCTCCACGGTGATGCGGACAATGCCCCGGTCGATACACTCCGCCAGGATCCGGTTCACCCGCTGGCGCGAAATACCCAGCCTGTGCGCGATCTCATCCTGCGTCTGCCCGGCCTCGTAGTAGTAATAGGCGATCCGGGTATATTCGCTTTTCTGCTCCGGGGTCAGGGAAAGCATACTCATAGCCGAAACCGTCCTGTTCATGGTATCCATATTATTTTACATGATCTCTGAGGGTTTGCAAGCCCCAGCTTACGCAAAAAGCCTCCGCAGGGGCTTTTTGTATGCGTTAAACAATTTTTATCTCAGGGCTTTAGGATGATGCGGTAGGTGTTGGGCTCCACGGCCTCCTGGAAGGCGCGGTCGATCTCGGCCATGGGGACCCGGTCGGAGATCAGAGAGGAAACGTCGATGAGCTTGCGGCTGAGAAGGCGCGTCGCCGTCAGAAAATCCGCCTGGCTCGGGTTTACAGAGCCGGTGAGGATCTGCTCGCTGGAATGGAGCTTCGAGGGGCTGATCTCGATCGGAAGATCCGGGAAGAACGAGGTATACATCACGACACGACCCAGCTTTCCGGCCATATCCACCGCCTGCTTCGCCACGGCGGACGTGGCCACGGTGCAGAACACTGCATCGGCGCCGCGGCCTTCCGTGAGTTCCTTGACCTGCGCGACGGCATCCGTCTCTTTGGCGTTGATCACGATATCCGCGCCCATCTTTCTGGCAATCTCCATGCGGACTTCGTCGAGCTCACTGACGATGACCCGGGCTCCGCTCATCTTTGCCAGCTGAATGTGCAGCGCACCCATAATGCCGGCGCCGATGACCACCACATCGTCGCCCAGCTGGATCTTGGCATTGCGGACGCTGTGGATACAGCAGGCCAGCGGCTCCGACAAAGCCGCATGATCCAGATCCACATCGTCGGCCAGCTTATATACGGCCTTGGCGCTGACGGTCATATACTCGGCAAACCCGCCCGCACCCATAAGGCCGGAGTGCGTATGCGCCACGAAGGAAGACACGCACAGATTTTCGTGACCGTTGCGGCAGTAGTAGCATTCGCCGCAGGAGTTCAGCAGCCGGATGGCTGCTTTGTCGCCGGGCTTCACACCCTTCACATCGGGACCGACGGCTTCCACAATGCCGGCCACCTCGTGGCCGCCGGCATACGGGTACCGGGCGATGATGCCCTTCCAGATGCGCTGCTCCAGCGTGCAGATGGCGCAGCTCGTGACCTTCAGCAGCACTTCGCTGCCGGCGGGATCTCTCTTCTGAAGAACACGCGTTTCCATTTCGCGAATGCCGGAATGAATGCTTACTTTATATGTTCCCATGTGATTTCACCCCCTTTTAATAAAGCCGGTTGAGTTCCTTCAGCGCCGCATCCACGCTGCAGTCTTCGTGGATCAGTTTTGCGATCGCGGCGGCATAGCGAACCGGGTTTTCGTTTCCCCAGATGTTCCGCCCCATGGCAACGCCGGAGGCGCCGGCATCCAGCGCGTCGCGGATCTCCTGCAAAAGCTCCCGTTCGGGAACCTTTTTCGCGCCGCCCAGAATCACGACCGGGGCATAAACGCTCTCTGTCAGCGCCTTGAAGCTCTCCGGATCGCCGGTATATACGGTTTTCACGATGTCCGCGCCCAGCTCCACGGCCTGACGGCAGGCGAAAGTCACATTAGCCGGCGTGCGGGAATCCTCGGCCTTTTCAAAGCCGCGGGGGAGCGCCTCAGCCGTGACGGGAAGCCCCCATTTGTGGCAGTCCAGACATACCCGCGCCAGATTGCTCAAAACCTCCGCTTCATGCACGGAGCCGGGGAAGCTCATGGTGATCACAGAGTCGGCGCCCAGCCGGAGCGCGTCCTCCGCCGTGGCGACGATCTGCATCGGCGCTTTATGGTCTCCCAAAAAGGAAACGCCGCCGTCGATGCGAAGAATGATGCCCTTGCCAAGAAAGCTGCCGGCAAAGTTTTCCGCCATGCCGATGGAGGACAGGAAAGCGTCCGCGCCGGCGGCGGCCAGCTCGCGAACAAGTGTTTTTACGTCCTTCATGGCGGGCAGCACGTTGAAATTGGAACCGTGGTCCATGGCCAGGATGAAGGTTCTCCCGTCGGGGCCGAAAATATGGTTCATTCTGCTTGCAGTCTGTGCCATAAGTAATCCGTCTCTCCTTCTGTCAAACGTTACATTTGTAATATCGAATGGTCTTTTGCTCGATGGAATCATAGCATGACGGCCGGTGGATGTCAAGCAAGACGGCGGGAAAACCGGCTGTTTGCCGCGCGATTTAACCGAAATCTTACACAAACTGCCTTTTTGAGTTTACAAAAGCATGATAGGGTTTTTCCTGACCGGGAGAAAGCGTGCCGCCGGATTTCTCGGCTGCAGATCTCCTTCGGGGCGGGACTGGCGAAATCTGGCAAAAAATTTAGCGATTTAAAGTTTTTGAGAATTTATAAAAAGCGGTGGACTTTTGTCTTGACTATGTTACAAAATACCCGTAGAATACAATTGATATTCCCTAAAATACGGGCAAAAGACTGCGGCGCGCGGACGGGCGGATCGCGATATGAAAAGCGGCTGCGGCTCGTGCTGCACGACGGGCTTTCCGGGAAAGAGAGGGGTTTTGATTGAGCACAGCAACAAAGGGGGGTACCGGCATGAGGCTTGACGGGGGAGGGCTTCGCCCCAACGTCCGAAAGAATCTGAAAATCGTAGCGTTTATGGCGCCAATCCTGATTTTTGCTCTGCTGTTTGTCTATTACCCGTTTTTGAAAACGCTGGTCAACAGCCTTTGCGCGGTCAACGACAAGGGCGAGATCATGCGCTTCGTGGGACTGGAGAACTTCAAGTACGTTTTCGGACGGAACGACTTCAAAAAAGCGCTGCGAAACTCCATCGTTATTACCCTGATCAACGTGCCCATAACGCTGGTGCTGACCATTTCTCTGGCGCTGCTGGCCACGAAAAAGCGCAAGCTCAGCCCGGTATACGAGACCATGTTCACCCTGCCCATGGCCGTATCCATGTCGGCGGCCTGCATGATCTTCAAATCCATGTTCAGCCCGACGCTGGGCTGGGTCAACGCCTTCTTCGGAACGAGTCTGGGCTGGTTTGAAAGCAAGGATACGGCGCTCTACACCTGCATCATCCTTACGGTGTGGATGGGCGTCGGCTTCGACTTTCTCCTGTTCCAATCGGCGCTCCGGGGTATTCCCAAGCACATTATGGAGGCTGCCGAACTGGATGGAGCGGGGTTCTTTACCCGCGTATTCAAGATCCAGCTTCCCATGATCTCCTTCACCATCTTCTATGTGATGTGCACCAACACGGTTCTCGCGATGATGACTTCCGGCCCGATGATCATCATTACGCAGGGAGGTCCGTCCCGGGCAACGACAACATTGATGTACATGATGTTCTCCTCCGGCTACGGCAGCTCCAACTACGGTCTGGCGGCGGTCGTGAGCATGGTGGCCTTCGTTCTGACCTTCGGGTTTACGTTGGTGTCGTTTGTTTATGAGCGGAAGAAGGTGTTTTACCAATGAAATACACAACCAGAAAGCGCACGACGGATATCGTCGTATCCATTGTAGCCATCGCTTTGGGTCTGGTGCTGATCTTCCCGGTGATCTACTGTATTCTTGGCGCCTTTAAAACTCCGGCGGAGTTTCTCTCGCCGCGCCTTCTGCCGAGCAGCTTTGCCTATACGCAGAACTTTAAGGACGCCATGCACCAAGCGCCCATGCTGCGCTATATGCTCAACTCGCTCATCATGGCGACGCTGGGAACGGTGGTTCGTCTGGTGTTTTCCATCAGCGCGGCCTTTGCGCTGACGCACTATGAGTTCCGCGGGAAAAACTTCTGCTTCTTCCTTGTTCTCGGCACGATGATGATGCCCGGCGATACGCTGCTCATCACCAACTATGTGACCGTGTCCCGGATGGGCCTGCTCAATACGTATCTCGGCATGTGCATCACCGGCTTTGTCAGCGCCAGCCAGATGTTCATGCTCCGGCAGAAATTCCTTTCCGTTCCGAAGGATCTGCGCTACGCCGCCATGATTGACGGCTGCGGCGACCTGCGGTATATTCTCACCATCCTGATGCCCATCTGCAAGCCGATCATCACGACGCTTTTCGTGCAGAGCTTCATCACGATCTGGAACGCCTATCTCTGGCCGCTGATCATTACGGCCAGCGCGCCCAATATGCGCACCATCATGGTGGGCATCACCAAGCTGAACTCCTGGGAGGACACCAACTACCAGCTTGTGCTGGCCGGTGTGACGATCTCTCTGATCCCGTCGTTCATCCTGTTCATCATTATGCGGCGGAACATGTCCAAGGGCGGCACGGAGGGAAGCCTTGTCGGCTGATCTGTATTCCCCGGCGGGGCAGAAAGCCCCTGCCTTTTTGGAATAAAATCATTTTAGGAGGATTTACACATGAAAAAGATGCTGTCATTGCTTCTGACTCTGGTTTTGATCTTCTCTCTGGCCGCCTGCGGCAGCACGGGAGAGACCACGCCGGCCGAGCCCACTGCGGCTCCGGTCGAGGAGGAAGCCGCCCCGGTCGAGAGCCTGCTCGGCACGCAGCCGGTGGAGATCACGTTCTGGCACTGCGCCTCGGACGAGGCCGGCGTCCTGATGGACAAGTACATTGAGGAGTTCAACAGCACCAACGAGTACGGCATCACCGTGAACGCCGTATATCAGGGGCAGTACTCCGACGCCAGCACGCTGCTCAAGGCGATCATCTCCGGCGGCAACTTTGAGGAGCTGCCCGACCTGATGCAGATGGACGCCACGGGCAAGATGACCTACTATAACTCCGGCAAGGCCTTTACCGTGGATCAGGCCGTGGCCGCTTACGCGGAGCCCGGCTGCCTGGACACCTATCTCTCCGCTGCTTTGGCCAACTGGCAGTTTGCCGGCAGCCAGCTCGGTCTGCCGTTTGCGACCTCTACCACCGTTTCCTACTACAACATGGACCTGCTGAAGGAAGCCGGCTGGGACAAGGTTCCCGAGACGTTTGACGATGTTATCCAGCTCTGTCAGGATATGCAGACCAAGGGCATGACCCAGAAGGTGCTGCAGACTGTACCGAATACCCCGACGCTCGCCAACTGGCTGGGTCAGCTCGGCAGCTATGTTGTCAATGAGAAGAACGGCTCGGAAGGCACCGCCACGGAGCTCGCCTGCATCGATAACGGCGCGCTTGCCACCTTCCTGACGCAGTGGAAGGCCATGTACGACGCCGGCGCGCTCATCAACGAGAGCGGCTCAGCCGATATGTTCATCGCCGGCGATCTCGCGATGATGACCAACTCTTCTTCCAACGTCGCCCCGGTTCTGGAAAAGGTCAACGGCGCCTTTGAAGTCGGCGTCGGCAAGTATCTGCGCGTGAGCGCCGATGCCTCCGACGGCGCTACCGTGTCCGGTTCCTGCCTGTCCATGTTCGATTCCGGCGACGATCTGCGCAAGGAGGCCTCCTGGGTCTTTATGCAGTATCTCACCTCCGCTGCCGTGCAGGCCGACTTTGCCGCCAACACCGGCTACATCCCCTCCAACACCGCGGCGCTGGACGAGGAAGCCTATAAGACCGTGACGGCGGAGTATCCGCAGTACCTGGTGGCGTATGACCAGCTCATTTCCACGCCGGCGGATATGCGCAGCGTTACGGTTGGCCCGTCCAAGGATTTCTACTACGCGATCATGCAGGGCGTGTCTGACATGCTCGAGAACGATCAGACCGTGGAAGAAACGGTGGAGATCATGTCCGACGAGATGCAGAACCTGCTGACCGAGTACGCCCGGAACAACGCGGTCGCCTGATTTCTGTTTTCCTCGGTATTCTAAAAAGGGCTGCGGAAGCAGCCCTTTTCTCCATTTGATTTTAGGCAGCGCCGCCGCATACCGGTGACGGCGATGCGCGGAGCTGCCCTTGAATAAAAAAGCAAAGGAGCGCCAATATGGAGATTTCCACATCTACAAACATCTGCGCCTTTACCCCCGGACGGGAGCGCAACGGCTTCGATTTCTGCATTGCCCAGTGCGCCCAGGGCGGTTATAAGGTTCTGGACATCAATTTCTGCGAATCCATGAATCCGCATTCCCGGATGCGGAACGACGATTGGCAGGACTATGTAAAAGACATCGCGGAAATGGGACGGCGCTGGGGCGTCGTGTTCCGCCAGTCCCATCTGCCGTATTACGACATTTTCGCCGAGAACGACGAGGATAAAGTCAAAACCATGGAAGAGCTGATCCGCCGTTCCATTATCGCTTCGGCGGAGCTGGGCGTGGAGTGGACGGTAACGCATCCCGGCACGGTGTATTCCGCCGGACCGGACATGTCCGTTTCCAAGGAAAAGAATCTGGAGTACTACAGCCGCCATGTGGCAACGGCGCGGGAAAACGGCATCGGCATCTGCCTGGAGAACGACTTTGAGTATCGCCCCCGCCAGCCCATGCAGCGCATCTACTGCGCCAGCATTTACGAGCTGATCGATCTCGTAGATGCGTTCGGAGACCCGCAGCACGTTGGCGTGTGCTACGATTTCGGCCACGCCAATCTGGGTGGACACGACTTCCACCGGCAGAACCTGAATCTCATCGGCTCCCGGCTCCATGCCATCCACGTGCAGGACAATCACGGCGTGGCCGACGAGCATTTGATGCCCTTCCACGGCAACATCGACTGGGCCGAGGCTATGGCCGGTCTGGCGGATATCGGTTTTGAGGGCGATCTGACCTATGAGATCCAGGAGTTCGGCCGGTATCTCCCCAACGATCAGAAGCATCTGGTGGTGGAATATTCCATGAAGATCGGCAAGGTGCTGATGGAAATGTATGAAAAGGCCAAAGCCGCAAAGTAAACAAAAAAGTGAAGCACAGCCTTCCCGGCGGCTTCCCCAAGAAAGAGGTCTGCCCGACGTAGTTTCTGCGTCGGGCAGACCATTTTTTGTTTAGCGTTTCTACTAAGAATCTGCCGGAGAAAAAGTGCAAAATGACAAATCTTCCCGGGACGACACGGTTCTCTATTGACGGGGTATACAATCTATACTATGATGAACGAACTAACTGGTATATACCAGTTGCCCATCATGGCGGATTTCGCCGGAACGGAGGAGCGCACATCATGCAGGAACGCGCGCTCTATAAAACGATACGCGACGATCTCCTCCGCGCCATTGAAAACGGCTCTCTTCAGCCCGATCAGGCGCTCCCCTCGGAGCGCGAGCTCTGCCAGCGGTACGGCACGAGCCGCATGACCGTGCGCCACGCTGTCGCGGAGCTCGAATCGCTCGGCTCGGTATACCGTATGCAGGGCAAGGGGACGTTCGTTTCCGCCAGCAAGCTCATCCAGCCGCTCATGCAGGTCTCCGGCTTCACGGAGGACATGGCAAAGCGCGGCAAGAAGGCGAGCTCGCAGATTCTCTTCGCCGGAGAGAAGAAGGCAGACGCGGCCATCGCGCGCGGTCTTCGCATCGCGCCCGGCGAGCCATACATCCTCATCCGCCGCCTCCGCCTGGCCGACGGCGTGCCGATGGCCATTGAACATACCGCGCTTAACGCCACGCTCTGCCGAGGCATTCTCGATACCGATCTGAAGAACCACTCCCTTTATGCGGCACTCACGAGCCGCGGCCTCACGCTCAAGACCGGCGACCAGTACATGGAAGCCGCACTCTCAGACGCGGCGCAGGCACGGCTTCTCGATATCCCGGAGGGCGCGCCCGTGCTGCTCATCGAGCGCCACGTCACAAACCCCGAGGGCGTCACCGTGGAGGTGACGTATTCGGCCTATCGGGGCGACAGCTACCGGTTCTACATCGAATTCGACGGCGTGAACCGGGCCAACACCGTATCCACATCCCCCAAAGGGATCTCGGATAATATTATTTAAGGAAGAAAAAGGAGCGTCAACATGAAAAAGATCCTTGCACTGATCCTTGCCCTCGTTATGCTCTTCGCTCTCGCCGCCTGCGGCCAGCAGCCCGCTGCGCAGGAGCCGACCGAAGCGCCTGCCGAGCAGCCCGCGGAACAGCCCGCCGAGCAGCCGGCGGAAGAGGAGCCCACCCCCGACACCATCACCGTGATGGTTCCCCCGGTCTCCGGCACCTACCTGGACGACATCGATACCTGGGTCGCCGAATTCACCGCTATGTATCCCCACCTCACCGTGGAAGTGATCAAGACCTCCTGGGAAGATCACAACAGCAAGCTCTCCACCATGGCGAACGCCGGCGAAGCTCCGGACATCGCGGAGGTCTCCTACTCCTCCATCGGCAGCTTTGTTGAGCTGGGCGTCGCTGTCGACATCGCGAAGTACATGGATGCCGACCGTCTTGCGGACTACGACCAGAACGCTCTCGACTACATGACCATTGAGAACACCCTCTATGGCCTCCCCCTGTACATCACCATTCAGTCCATCGGCGGCAATAAGGAAATGCTCGAGGCCGCCGGCGCGGATCTTGCGAAGATCCAGTCCGAAGGCTGGACCTACGAGGAGTTCCTCGAAGTCATCAAGAACGGCACCACCGACGACTGCTTCGGCTTCGTGTTCGCCAACTCCGGCGTCACCGCGTCCGACTTCCTGAACATCTTCGGCGTCGCCGCGGGTCTCACCAATGCGTTTACCGAGGATCTCAAGTACGCCTACACCTCCGACAACATGCTCAAGCTCCTCGAGATCGTGGAAGAGATGACGAAGTCCGGCTATATGCCCAACTACGGTGTCGAAGCCGGCCAGCGCATGACTATGTGCCAGGAAGGCAAGGCCATGATCTTCGGCAAGGCCATGCCGCTCTTCGAGAACAACATCAACACGAACAACCAGCGCATCGCGGATAAGGATCCCAAGGCTGTTGGCACCGAGCCCATCCAGTACGCGTTCCTGCCCGTCCCGACGATGGAAGGCGCGGAAGCGTCCTGCTTCGGCTCCGTGGACGGCATGATCGCCCTCCAGAACCGCAACACCACCGAGGAGCACCTGAAGAACGTCTGCCTCTTCATGGATTACCTCTGCTCCGGCGAGCGTGTTGCTGCCGTTGACCAGACCCTGCTCCTTGAGCCCGTCTGCCAGTCCGGCCGCGACGCTTACGTCTCCCCCGAAGGCCTTGACGAAGGCAACGTTGCCTCTGCCGCCCGCTGCATTGGCCTGGTCGTCGCCCCTCCCGCCGGCGTGACCGCCGAGCAGAGCGCTGCTGCTAAGACCATCATGGACGAGACCATCATCCCGAAGTTCCAGGCTCTCCTTGCCGGCGAAGCCACCGCGCAGGAAGTCTATGACGCTGTCTCTGCCGCTGCTGTCGAAGCGTTCGGCGCCGACGGCTGCGTCTCCGGCGCTCTCTGAGAGCTGACGGATATTCAGTAAATACAGCAACCAACCGTTGCCCCGCCCGGCATGGCCGGGCGGGGCAATTCATTTCATGCCGAAGCATTGCTTCGGGATGAGGTGGCTGCGGCTCGCCGCAGCGCACTCGCTGTCGCTCGCACGTTTGCGAGCCGAGAAGAATTTTCTCCGACGCACATGTCGCCGGAGAAAATGATCTCATTTATTTGCTCCTGCGGGAGCAAACTCTGCGAGGCTTTGATAGAGCCGCGTTTGATTCGATTCGTGGAGGGAAGACTATGAGCAAAGCCAGAGGAAGAACGCTTGCCGACCGCCGGTTCCGGTTCACCAGCGAGGATGGGTGGGGCTATTTCTTCATATTTGTCGCCATGGTGGTGTTCGTGATATTCACGCTCTACCCCGTGGTCAGCGCCGTGCGCACGAGCTTTTTGAAGTATAAGCCCTTTGGCTCGGAATTCATCGGGCTGAAGAACTATATCGATACCTTCAAAAGCCCGCTTTTTTATAAGGCGGTGAAGAACACCATTGTGTACACGGTCGTTGTGGTTCCTCTGTCGCTGCTGATCGCCTTCTCCATCGCAATCATGATCTTGCCGTTCAAAAAGAGAACGCAGGCAGTGTTCAAATCCATTTATTATCTGCCCGGCATCGCCTCGGGCGTGGCGCTCTCGGTCGTGTGGCTGTGGCTGTACGATTCTTCGCCGGACGGCCTTTTCAACCGGGTGCTGCTGTTCTTCGGCCTGCCGATGCAGAACTGGCTCTCCAGCTCGAAAACGTCCATGCTCTCGCTGATGCTCATGGCGATCCTCTCCGGCCAGGGCACGAACATCATCATCTACATAGCCGCGCTCCTCGGCATTGACAACAGCTACTTTGAAGCCGCCGAGCTCGACGGCGCCACGTTCTTCCAGAAGGTGCGCTATATTGTCTTCCCGCTCGTGAAGCCGACGACGCTGTTCCTTCTCGTGACGGGCATCATCGGCTCGTTCCAGGTATTCCAGAACGCCTTCATGATGACCGGCGGCGGCCCGGACAACAGCACAACGATGATCGGTCTTCTCATCTATAAGAACGCCTTTGAGTACTCCAAGTTCGGTCTCGCCTGCGCGCAGGCCATATTGCTCGCCATTGTCATCGCGCTCATCTCGCTTGTGCAGTTCAAGCTCATGGGCACGGACGTCGAATACTGAAAGGAGGCACGGTATGGCTACGACAGGACTTTACTCTCCCCACGTAAACCACCCCGAAAAACGCATCGCGCGCAATATCCTCCTTGCGGTGCTCCTCATCCTCTTCGCACTTTTAACGCTCTTCCCGATCTTCTATATGATCATGTCGTCGTTCGGCCCCGCCGTCGCCACGGCGGGCACGTCCCGGAGCATCATCCCGCGCGCGTTTACGCTCGACTCGTATAAGGCGTTTTTTGATTTCAGCAAATATTCCGTCCGCTGGATCACCAACAGCCTCATCGTTTCCACAGTGACGGTCGTGGGGAACGTTATTTTTGCGTCCATGGCGGGCTACGCCTTCTCGAAGATCCGCTTCAAGGGCCGCCAGTGGCTGTTCGGGCTGATCCTCGTGGCGATGATGATCCCATACCAGATCACACAGGTGCCGCTCTACATCCTCATCGCGAACAAGCTGCACATGACGAACACCTATGCCGCGATGATCCTGCCCGGCGTTGTGACGTCCTACAACATCTTCCTTGCCAAGCAGTTTTTCACGAGCATCCCCACGCCGCTCATCGAGTCGGCCAAACTCGACGGCTGCAACCAGCTCGGCATTTTCGTGCGCATCATCCTGCCGCTTTCCAAAACCGTGCTGGCCGTCATGGCGATCAACACATTCCTTTCGAGTTGGAACACGTTCTTCTGGCCGTTCCTCGTGACGAGCAAGGACTATATGTTCACGATCCAGGTCGGCCTCAAGACCTTCAAGTTCGCGAACGAGACGCTCTTCGCCCCCATGATGGCGGGCGCAACGCTCTCGGCGCTGCCAATGTTCATTCTGTTCTTTGCCTTGCAGAAATACTTCCTCGAAGGCGTCACGATCGGCGCCGTCAAGGGCTGACAGGAAATTCCCCAAGGGCTGCTGCGAAACGCAGCAGCCCTTTTGTGAGATACGGAGGTTGCTATGAAGCTTCGTTTGTATGACCGCGCAGACGCGCCGGAGGTCCGGCGCTTATGGAATACCGCGGGCACCGCGGCGGGATACGCGCCGCTAAACGCCGAAGAGCTGGATGCCCTGCTTCTCGCGCATCCGGCGTTCTGCGCCGAGAGCACGTTTGTGCTGGAAGAGCGCGGCGCGCTTCGCGGCTTTGCCGCGGGCTG
>CAKTBC010000048.1 GCA_934533005.1 uncultured Oscillospiraceae bacterium
GCGCATCCGGCGTTCTGCGCCGAGAGCACGTTTGTGCTGGAAGAGCGCGGCGCGCTTCGCGGCTTTGCCGCGGGCTGCACGGGCGATACCCTCGCGCAGGGCGCGGTGCGCGGCTATGTGAGCTGCGTGCTGCTCGATAAGGCGTTTGACACGGCGGAAAACACCGCGCTGCTGCTCAGCGCAATGGAAGATTCCTTCCGTGCGAAGGGAAAGAGCGTCGCCGCCGTCACGTTTTTTAATCCCCTGCGTCTGCCGTGGATCATCCCCGGCACCGACGGTCACCAGCACAACAACATGCCCGGCATACCGAAGGATATTCCGCTCTATGAGCGGATGCTCTCGCTCGGCTACCGCGAGGCGGCGACCGAGATGGCGATGTATCTCGATCTTGCGGCGTTTACGTACCCCGCCGCGATGGAGGAGCGCGCGGCAAAAATGGCCGCGCAGGGCTATACCGTGGACTGGTACAAAGAAGGCATCCACCGCGGCGTGGACGAGATGGTGCGCTCGCTCGATAACTCCATGTGGGATGCGGAGATCCCCGCCGCAGCGCACGGCGGTATGCAGCTGCTCGTCGGCCTCTCCGGCGACACCGTCGCGGGCTTCACCGGCCCTGTGTACCCAGAGCCGACGGGGCGAGGGTACTTTGCGGGCATCGCTGTGGAGGAGAAATACCGCGGCCACGGGCTGGGGAAGCTTCTTTTCTACCGGCTCTGCCGCGCGGAGAAGGAGTGCGGCGCGCAGTATATGTCACTCTTCACGGGCATTGACAACCCGGCGCAGAACATCTATAAAGAAGCCGGATTCACGCCGCGGCGGTACTTCGCCGTGATGATAAAGGAGCTGAAACCATGAGCAAAACGATATTGGCCGTCGGTGCGCACATCGGCGATATGGAGCTTACCTGCGGCGCGCTGCTCGCGGCGAACGCCGTGAAGGGCGGACGCAGCGTGACGCTGGCGCTCACCGCCGGGGAAAAGGGAGCGCCCGCGGGGGCAAACGTCGCCGAATACCGGAAAAGCAAAGTGGCCGAGGCGGAGGCCTTTGCTGCCGAGCTTGGCGGCGAGGCGATTGTGCTCGATTATCCGGACGGGCTGCTGCCCGATAACGACGAGGCGCGCTTTGCCGTGTGTGACATCATCCGCCGCGTGAAGCCCGATATCCTCATCACGCACCACGCCCACAGCATGCACAAGGATCATGCGGCCTGCCACCGCATCGTGACGGACGCCTGGTTTTATGCCGCCATCGAGGGCTTTGAACGATCTCTCCCGCGCCACTTTGCCCGCCATCTCTACTATGCGGAAAACTGGGAGGACGCCGAGGGCTTTGAGCCCTATGTCTATCTCGACGTGTCCGATGGCTTCACGCTCTGGGAAAAGGCCATCGAGCACCACTGGTTCGCCGTGCACAGCACGAGCTTCCCGTATAAGGAATACTATTCCCATCTCAAGCGCCTGCGCGGCATCGAGGGGCGAAAGGGGTATTGCGAGTGCTTCATGATCCCCGCCGAGCAGATGCGCATCGTCAAAAAACTGGAGGACGAGTGAATGACCGACATCGGAAAACTGGCCACCGAGCAGCGCAATGCCGCCTCGGAGCACATCGACCGTCTGCCGACGCTCGACATGGTGCGTCTCATCAATCACGAGGATAAAAAGGTCGCCGAGGCGGTCGAGAAGGTCTGCCCGCAGATCGCCGCGGCCATCGACGGCATCTATGCACGGATGCAGCGCCGCGGGCGGCTCATCTATACCGGCTGCGGCACGTCCGGCCGTCTCGGTGTGCTCGATGCCGCTGAGTGTCCCCCAACGTACTCGACGGACCCGGAGCTTGTGCGTGCGGTGATCGCGGGCGGCTACGGCGCAATGTTCGCCGCCGTCGAGGGCGCGGAGGATGACCGCAGCCTTGGTGCAGAGAATCTGAAAGCGCTGCATTTGACGGAAAAGGACAGCGTCGTCGGCATCGCCGCGAGCGGCCGGACGCCGTATGTCCTCGGCGCGCTCGACTATGCAAGGGACGTCGGCGCTCTCACCGTTGCGGTCACGTGCTGCCCCGGCTGCGAGGCCGAGGCGCACGCCGATATCGCCATCTCTCCTGCGCCGGGGCCGGAGGTCATCACGGGCTCTACGCGCATGAAGAGCGGCACGGCGCAGAAAATGATTTTGAATATGCTCTCCACCGGCGTGATGGTGAAGCTCGGCAAGGTCTACGGCAATCTCATGGTGGATGTGAAGGCCTCGAACGAAAAGCTCCGCGAGCGGTGCGTGCGCATCGTGCGCCAGGCGACCGGCGCGGAGGACGCCGCGGCGCGCGCTGCGCTTGCCGAGACGAACTACGCCTGCAAAACGGCCATCGTCATGCTGCTGCTCAGCGTGGATAAGCCCGCGGCGGAGGCGCTGCTCGCGCGAGCCAATGGCCGCGTGGCCGCGGCGCTGGAGGGCTGAGCATGGCGTTTCTCCGTTGCGAAATTGCCTCGAAATCGCTGCGCATGGCGACGGCGGTGGACGTGATCCTGCCCGATCAGGGCGAGCTGCATGATGCAAAAACGCTCTATCTTCTCCACGGCCTGACGGACGACTGCACCGGCTGGACGCGCTACACCGCCGTGGAGCGGTATGCGCGTGAGCGCGGCATTGCCGTTGTGCTGCCGGAGGTGCAGCGCAGCTTTTATACCGATATGGTATACGGCCTTTCGTATTTTACGTATGTCTCCGAAGAGCTGCCCGCCGTTTGCCGAAGGATGTTCGGCCTCGGCGCGGCGCGAAAGCAGAACTATATTTTCGGCCTTTCCATGGGCGGATACGGCGCGATGAAATGCGCGCTCACGTACCCCGATCGCTACGCGGGCGCGGCCAGCTTTTCGGGCGTCTCCGATCTGCGCTGCACCATCGCGCACCGGTCGCTCTCGCTCCAGGAAACGGAGATCACCGCCATTTTCGGCGAAAAAAAAGCCGTTCCGCCGAAGGACGATCTTTTCGTCCTGGCGGAACGGCTCTCCGGGGATGCCCCGGGAATTTATCTCTCCTGCGGTGAGCAGGACGGGCTGTATGCGGCGAACGAGCGCTTTTCTGCGCATCTTGCGTCGCTCGGCATCGAGCACCGGTTCGAGCATTGGCCGGGCGCGCACAGCTGGGATTTCTGGGATGCGTCGCTGCGCGCGGCGCTCGCATACTTCTTTGATTAAAGCGTGATCTTCCCCAGTACCGCGCCATGCCGCGCGCCGGTAGCGCCGGGCGCGTTGCTGCATTGGGCGAAGATGGCTTCGTTTGCGAGCACGGCGAAGGCGACCGCCTCCTTGGCGTCGCCGTCAAAGCCAAGATCCTCGTTTGTGAGAACGCGCACGCCGGGAAGTGCGGCGGCGATATCCGCCATGAGCGTGCCGTTTCGGCTGCCGCCCCCGCCGACGATGAGCCGCGCGGGGCGCACAGCGCAGAAATCAGAGATCGCCGCGGCGATCGTCTGTGCGGTGAAGTCCGTCACAGTGGCGAGAACGTCCTCGTTGGAGAGCTTCAGCTCTTTCGCTGCGGCGAAAATGGTGTCAACGAACGCCGCGCCGTAGTGCTCGCGGCCCGTTGTTTTCGGCGGGCGGCGGGAGAGATAGGGATCGCGCATGAGCTGCGCGAGAAGCGCCTCGCTCACGCGGCCGGCGGCCGCCATGGCGCCGTTCGCGTCATAGCGCTTTTCGCCGTTCGTGATGCGAGCAATGGCTGCATCGATGAGCATGTTACCCGGGCCGGTGTCAAACGCCGTCACGTCCGAGAGCGCGCATCCTGCCGGGAGCAGCGTGATGTTCCCAATGCCGCCGATGTTCTGCAGCGCCGTGTGCTCCGTTTCGCTGCGGTAGAGCAGAAACTCCGTATACGGCACGAGCGGCGCGCCGAGCCCGCCCGCGGCCACATCGCGGACGCGGAAGTTGCCCACGACCGGGCAGCCAAAGCGTTCGGCGAGAACGGCCTCCTCCCCGAGCTGGAACGTGCTCGCAAAGGAATGCGAGAGGTATTCCTCCTTCTCCGGGATGTGCCAGAACGTCTGGCCGTGGCTGCCGATGAGATCAATGTCGGAGAACTTTGTGCCGGTCTGCGCGCAAAGCGCCTCGCCCGCCTCGCAGAAGAGCTCTCCGAGCAGGAAATTCATCCGGCAGAAGTCCGCCGCCGAGGCTGCGCCGCCTCCGGCGAGACGCAGTATCTCCGCGCGCACCTCGTCCGAAAACGGCACGAAGCAGAAGCCGAGCTGCTGCACGCGCGTGCGCGTGCCATAGCCCGTGATGCGCACGAGCGCGGCGTCCACGCCGTCTGCCGACGTGCCGGACATGAATCCAATCACGAGCCGCGACGGCTTTTCCCACAGCGTTTTCAGGGGATGTTCCATGGTGAAGCCTCCCAATTCAGCATATGAACTACGAAAAGTTTACTTCCTGTCCGCCGCTTTGTAAAGGGGTGTTTTCATGATCCGTTTCGGCATTGACAGCGCGGAGCTTGCCGCGCATATCCCCGGCCGCGCCGCGCTCGTCACAGCGCCCTCCGGCCGGAGTCTCGATAACCGCAGCAGCATCGATGTTTTGAAGGACGTCTGCGATCTCCGGCTCCTGCTTGCGCCGGAGCACGGTGTCCGCGGCGACAAAGCCGCGGGAGAGGTATTCTCCGACAGCGTCGATGCGCCCTCCGGCTTGCCCGTAAAAAGCCTGTACCGTCCCGGCTCCAAGCGTCTGACGCGGGAGACGGCGGCGGAGTTCGACACGCTCGTTTACGACATTCAGGACGTCGGCTGCCGGTATTATACGTTTATCTCCACGCTCAAAAACCTCCTGCTCGACTGCGCGGAATACGGCAAACGCCTCGTTGTGCTCGACCGGCCCGACCCGCTGGGGCGCGCCGCCGAGGGCGTCGTGCTCGAAGCGGGCATGGAGAGCTTCGTCGGCTGTCATACGATCCCGCCGCGCTACGGCATGACCTGCGGCGAGTTTGCCCGCATGGTGAATGCCGAGGAGAACATTGGCTGCGCGCTGGACATTGTGCGCTGCGAGGGGTATGATCCGAGCGTATCCTTCCCCGGCTGGGGCAGACCGTGGGTCATGCCGAGCCTTGCGATACCGCGGTATGAAACGGCGCTGCTGTACCCCGGCACGTGCCTTTTGGAGGGGACGAACCTTTCTGAGGGACGCGGCACAGCCGATCCGTTCGCGCTGCTCGGCGCGCCGTTCATTGACGCCGAAAGCCTCTGCCGGGAGCTCGATACTCTCTCACTGCCGGGGCTCGCCGTGACGCCTGTGTACTTCACGCCCACGGCCTCCAAGCACGCCGGAACGCTCTGCGGCGGCGTGCATCTGCACGTGATGGACGCGGCGGCGCTCCGCCCGACGGAGCTTGGCCTCCGGCTGCTCGCGCTTGTGCGGGACATGTACCCCAACGATTTTGCCTTTCTCCCGCCCGTCCGGGAGGACGGACGGCCCTTTATCTCACTCCTCGCCGGACACCGGGAACTCGAGTGCCCCGGCTGGGACGCCGAGACACTCATTGCGCGCGCCCGGCGCGAGTGCGCGGTGTTTACCGAGCGGCGGAAACCCTACCTTCTCTACGAATAAGGAGAAATCATTATGGACATTCGGGAAAAGATCGGCCAGCGGCTGGTGTTCGGCTTCCCCGGGACGACGATCCCGGCAGAGTTTGCCGCGCTGGTGCGGGAATATAAGATCGGAAATGTCATCCTCTTCCGGTATAATATTGAAAGCCTTCCGCAGCTTACGCGGCTGTGCGCGGACATTCAATCGCTCATCCGCGCTGCGACCGGGCATGATGCCTTCATCACCATCGATCAGGAGGGCGGCATGGTGACGCGCCTCCCGTGGGACGCGGTGAACGTTCCCGGCAGCATGGCGCTGGCCGCGACCGGAAAGCCGGAAAACGCGGCTCTCGCCGCGGAGATCACGGCGCGGCAGCTGCGCGGCGTCGGCGTCAACTTCAATCTCGCGCCCGATCTCGATGTAAACTCCAACCCCATGAACCCCGTGATCGGCGTGCGCAGCTTCGGGGACAACCCGGAGCGCGTTGCGTTCTTCGGCGCGAAGGCCGTGGAGGGATACCGAAACGGCGGCATGCTCTGCTGCGGCAAGCATTTCCCCGGCCACGGCGACACTGCCGTGGACTCGCACATCGGTCTCCCATGCATCGGGAAAACGCTCGCAGAGCTGGAAGCGTGTGAGCTCATT
The DNA here is from genome assembly GCA_934533005.1 of uncultured Oscillospiraceae bacterium. Classification (GTDB taxonomy): domain Bacteria; phylum Bacillota; class Clostridia; order Oscillospirales; family Oscillospiraceae; genus Apopatocola. The sequence continues at coordinate 6,209 of CAKTBC010000048.1, forward strand.
CCGTTCCGTGCGGCGATAAAGGCGGGTATCCCTGCCATCATGAGCAGCCACATCCTCTTCCCGAAGATCGAGCCGGACGGCGTTCCGGCCACCATGTCGCGCACGATCATGCACGGTCTTCTGCGCGAAACGCTGGGCTTTGATGGGCTCATTCTCAGCGACTGCATGGTGATGGATGCCATCCGGCAGCATTACGGTACGGCGCACGGCGTTGTGGAGGCGATGCGTGCGGGCGTGGACATGGTGTTCGTTTCCAGCAACGCGGCTTTGCAGCGCGAGAGCGCCGCGGCGGCGCTCGCCGCCGCCGAGAGCGGCGCGATCGACACGCAGGAGCTGGATGGATCCGTGCAGCGCATTCTCCGTGCGAAGGAACAATGGATACATTCTGCCGAACCGGAGAGCGCCGGGCGGGAGAAGGACTTCGCCGCCGCGGCGCGCATGGCGCGCGAGGCGGTCGCCGCGGTGCGCGGCAAGGCATGCACCGCGAGCGAAAAGACGTTTTTCTGCGGCTGCGCCGATTACCGTATGACGCAGGCCTCCAACGCCGATCCGGAGGCGAAGGCGTTCCCGGAGTATATGGGCGCGCGCTTCGGCGCGAAGTTCGCCGTCTGCTCCAAGGACCCGGAGGAAGCGGAGATCGCGGCGCTCGTCAAGCGCGCGAAGGGGGCGGAAAACATCATTTTTTCCTCCTGCAATGCGCATCTCTTCCGCGGCCAGCTCGCGCTTGCGGCGGCGCTTGCGGAAACGGGCGTGCCGATGACCGTGGCGGCGCTGCGTAACCCCTACGATCTGCCGCTCATGCCAGAGAGCGCGGCGCTGCTCGCGGCATTTGATTATTCGCGCGATTCGCTTGCCGCGCTCGCGGATGTGTTTTCCGGCGGAGACTGCCGCGGCGTGATGCCCGTGACGCTGTGAGGTGAGAGATATGTTTGTTGTCGGTATTGACGGCGGCGGGACGAAAACCCGCGTGGCGGTGTGCTCTTCGGACGGGACACCGCTCAGGCGGGAAACGCTCGGCGCATTCAATCTTTCGGACATCGGCGAGGAGGGCTTCCGCCGCCGCGTGGAGGAAATTCTTGCGCTTTGCGGCGACATGAGTGCGTGCGGTGCCATGTGCGTCGGCGGCGCGGGCGTTTCGGGCGCGGCGGCAGAGGAGATACTGCGCGCGGAGCTCTCTGCCCACGGCTTTGCCGGAAAGCTCCTCCTCTGCGGCGACCATGAGATCGCACTCGCGGGCGCTATGCAGGAGCCGGGGTGCGTCCTTATTGCGGGGACGGGATCCGTGTGTTACGGGAAAAACGCCGCCGGAGAAGCTTTTCGCTGCGGCGGCGGCGGACACATCATCGATGATCCCGGCAGCGGCTACGCCCTTGGCCGGGACGCGCTCGCCGCGGCGCTCCAGACCGAGGACGGGCGTCTTTCGGAAAATGCGCTCCACGGCGCGGTGATGAACGCCGTCGGCGGAAACGGCATCCAGGGTATTTTTGATTTTGTTTACTTCTCCCACCGCGGCAAGGGCGATATTGCCGCGCTCGCGCCGCTCGTGCTCCGGTGCGCGGAGCAGGGGGACGCCGTGAGCCTTGAAATTCTGCGCCGCGGCGCGGGCGAGCTCGTCCGGCTCGTCCGGGCGGCGATGGAGCATCTCCGGCTGGAAAAGGGCGCGCCGTGCGCTCTCGCGGGCGGGCTGCTCGCGGAGGACAACGTTTACCGCCGCGCGGTGTGCGATGCGCTCGCGCCGTTCTGCCGCCCGGCAGCCCCGGAGCACGATGCGCTCCACGGTGCGGTGCAGCTCGCGCTCGCTGCGGTAAAGTGAATAGAAGATAGGAAACCCCGGCTCTTCGGATCATATCCGAAGAGCCGGGGTTTCCGTATAGGTTGCGTTCAGTACAGATTTTCCGGGTACATGCCCTCGGCGGTGAGCTTGCGGAGCATGGCGGCGGTCGTGGCGCGATCCTCGTGATACGTCATGCCGAACCACGCCTCCCCGGTCGTATGGGCATCAACATGCATCGTGCCCTCGCGGAGCATATCGCCCACCATCGTCGGCAGCAGGCACTCGCTCTTGAGCTCCTTGCCCGCTTCGGAGCGGAGGAACGTATGGAAGTAGGTCTCCATTTCATCCAGCGCCCACGGCGTGAAGCCCCAGAAGTTCATCGATACCGGGCTCTCGCCGTCGAGCACGGCACCCTCTTCGGAATCGGCAAACGAGCGGATGGAGCCGTCCGGCGCCTTGCCGATCTTGAATGTTTCGGTAACGGCGGTCATCTCGCCGCCGTCAATGTGGCACACACCGCGCGTCACGGTGCCGAAATCGCTTACGGTGTTGCGCAGCTTGTAGGCGACCATGCAGCCGCGCCCCGTCTCCGGGAGCTTTTCGAGCGCTTCGTACATCAGCGTGAAAGCGCCGGGACCGTAGTAATCGTCGGCGTTCACGACGGCAAATTTGCCGCGGATCACGTCCTTGCCGCTGAGCACCGCGGGCACGGTGCCGTAGGGCTTCGTGCGTCCCTCCGGAACGGTGAACCAGTCCGGCAGCGAGTCAAAGCTCTGGAAGGCGTAATCGACGTGTGCTTTCCCTTCGAGCCGCTCGCCGCACACGGCGCGGAAGTCCTCCAGCATCTGCGGCTGGAGAATGATGACGAACCGGTCAAACCCGGCGCGCTGCGCGTCGTGGATGGTGTACTCCATGAGGATCTCTCCGCCGGGGCCGACCTTTTCGATCTGCTTCGCCCCGCCGTAGCGCGAGGCAAGCCCCGCTGCCATAATGACCAGAGTTGCGGACATGAATGCTCTCCTTTCGTAATGAACGGATGGGTTGGAATTTTTAATATGTGCTTATGGCAAGACTGTCGTCGTCCTTGCCCTTTTCGATCGAACGGATCTCGGCGTAGTATCCGTAATCGTCGTTCACGTGGACATATACGCGCTCGCCCACCCTGTGGCCGAGCACTGCCTCGCCGAGCGGAGACTCCTTGCTGATGAGCCCTTCGAGAGCGTTCTGCCGGAGCGTTGTCACGAACCGGACAGTCATCTCCTCATCGTCGTCCTCGAGATAAAGCACAACGCGGTCGAAGAGGCCGACCTCGTCGGCATCGGATTTCGCGTCGATCACAACGGCGGAGGCGAGCATCTGCTTGAGATAGCGGATGCGGCTCATATTTTTTCGCTGCTCGGCCTTCGCGGCCTTGTACTCAAAATTTTCGCTCAGATCGCCGAACGAGCGGGCGACCTTCACATCCTCGAGAATCTTCGGCATGAGCACTTCCTCGCGCTCGCGAAGCTCCTCACGCATTTTCTGCATATCAACGGCAGTCAGTTCGTCGTGCATGGGTTATTTGGCCTTCTTTCCGTTAAAGCACCGCCGGATGCTCTCCTTCGTAGGGAAGAGGAACGGCGTGGTGTCCTTGTAGGCGTTATACCCGCGCATGAGCACGGGGAAAACGTTGATATCCTCATACATTGCCAGCAGCAGGCCGCACACGCTGAAGATCGTGGCGTACCACGGGTCAAAGTTCGCCGCCGGGATGAGCAGCAGACAGAAAAAGAGCATGACCCAAACGCTCGGATGGCGGCAGAGCCCATACGCCCCGGTCGTGACAAGCTCCTTTTCCCACCAGCGCTTCTTGGCGTCCTTGCGCTTCCAGTTGGTGCGCCCGCCGGTGAAGAACGTGAGATATACCAGCAGCACGAAGAAGCCGAGTGCCAAAATTCCGGCGATGATGCGCACCGCCGCGGGCAGGGAGTTGGCCTCCGAAAGCCCCGGGAGAACGGTGCTGAAAAACGCGAGACCAATGAGACCGGCACCGACGGTATAGAGCGACTGCATGCGGTCGTTGTTGTGGGAGGTGTTGTTGAGATCATAGAGGATGATGCTGACATAGCCCAGCACGCCGCAGACGAGAGGACTCAAACCGTCAAAGAGCATAGAGGATTCTCCTTTTCTATCGAGGCGGATTTATCCCTTTTACTATACCATATTCTGCCGGGGAAAAGCAATACGGATCAGAGCGTCTCATCCGGCACGGCGCGGGCGAGAGCGCGGTTGGTGTAGCGGGAATCATCCGTCACTTCGCGGTATACGTGCAGCCAGCCCGGGAGCGTGAGAGGCTCATCTTCGCTTTGCAGCTCACACTCGCAGAAGGCACGGTCGTGCCAGAAGGGGAAGACGTCGATCTCGAGCGTGTGGCCTTCAAACGGAACGAGATAGCGCGTCTTTTCAATGGTGCGCAGCGCCCCGTCGCGCTCGGAGAGCAGCGATGCATATTCCGCGGCGGAGATCTCGTGCTCGCGCTCGATGCGCGTGACGGCGGTGATGCGCGTCTTTTCGGTATAGAAAAACCGCTCCTCCGCGCCGCAGCGGGTGCGGCGGATGCGGCGGCCGGCGCCGGAGACACCGGCACGGAGATATACCTGCTCGATATCGAGACGCTTCACGCTCTTTTCCCTGAGCAGCGCCGCGTCCGGCGCCGCAATGAGAAATTTCCGCTCGATCTCGAGCGGGAGGCTGGTTTCGCTCATAAAAGGTTTTCCTTTCATTAAAATCAAAAGCCTCCCTCTGACGAGGGAGGTGGCAAAAGCGAAGCTTTTGACGGAGGGAGAGAAGTCTTTCTGCGCGGAAACCACGCTTTTTCTCTCCCTCAGTCAGCTTCGCTGACAGCTCCCTCGTCAGAGGGAGCCTTTAGTATATCACAGCTTCGTCTGCAAATTCATCAGCATCTCGGTGAGCGCGCCGCAGGTCGCGGTTTCGCGGGCGCCGATGGTGCCGTCGTCGTGCGCGGCGATCGTGCCGGACTGCATCGCCCAGAGCATCGCCTGCTGCGCCCACGAGCTGACAGAACTGCCGTCGCTCCACGCGGCAAGATCACCCGCGGCGGTGGTGTCGGCGCCGCGCAGCGCGGCATAGCGGCAGAGGATCACGGCGGTCTGCTCGCGGGTGACCGGCTCGTCGGGACGGAACGTGCCGTCGCCATAGCCGACGATCAGCCCGCTCTGCGCCGCCCAGCGGATGGCCTGCGCCGCGTCCGCGTCGGCGGGAAGATCGGAGAAGTACACGTCGCTTTCGGCGGCGGGGCAGTCAAAAAGTGTCCAAAGCGTCTGCGCGAGCAGAGCACGCGTGGCGGGCGCGCCGCTCTCGGCAGTACGCAGCGGCATCGGCGTGGCGCTGCCGGGCACGGTCTGCGCGATAGCTGGCGTTTCCGGCGTGGGGAGTACCGCCTCCGGCGTTGCGGAAACGGCGGTCTCAACGACAGCGGGAGCCTCCGCGGCAGCAACCTCCGCGACCGGCGCGGTGGTCTCGGCGCAGGCATGGAACGGCGCGGCGGAAAGCGCGCTTCTCTCGCCGGTCAGATTCACCGGCACAAAGCTGCACACGGTGCTGCCCTCGCGCGAGGGAGTATAGGTAAACGTGATCGTGTAGGGGTTGTACTCATCGCCGGTCAGGTGCTCGCTGCTCCCGTACCAGACAAAATCGGAAACGGGAAATTCCTCGCCTGTCAGCTCGGAGCGGACAATGAGCCCCACATCCTCGCCGCGCATCCCCGCCGCAACGGAGAGCGCCTCGGCATACTGCACGCGGAATTCGTACGTCACGCCCTCGCGCAGCGCCTCGCCATCCGGCACGCGGTGCATCGTTCCAGCCTCAAAGCAGTCGCGCTTGTGCACGAGCGGGCCGGTCTGATACGTCGTATCGCCGCGGAGAAAATCGCTCACGGCGAGCAGAGAATGGGAGAGAGACCCGTTGGAGAGCGAGGAGAAATCAGCCGTCACGCCAAGGAGATTGGCGCTGCCCTGTCCGGCAAGCAGCGTGCCGCCGGGGAGCGTCACGACGCCGTTCCCGTCCGGCGTGGCGGAGAGATTTTCCCACGCGCCGATGGCGGCGGTGCCGTTTTCAGCGTGGGCGAGCGTCATGGTGAGGCCGTCGGCAGAGAGGACACGGGCGCTCTTGCCGTTGAAGCGGACGCGGTAATAGGGATTATCATCCTTCACGGCGTACCATGTGCCCTGATCCTGCCAGACATAGTGGAGCACCGCCTCCACGCCGCCGGACGCGGCGGCATTGGTGTACCCGGCAAGATAGACCGAGATCGTCGTGGTCTGTCCCTGCGGCAGCGCTACGGCGTAGCTGCGGTAGGGAAGGATCTCCACATCGTAGGAGGCGAGACGGTTGGCGTCGGTATACGGCTCCGTGCCCATCTGCGAGGAGATGTCCTTGCCGAAATAGTTGCAGTTGAGCCCTTCGCCGGTATAGTTGAGCCCCACGGTGAACGTGAACATCTCGGCCAGGTACTTCGCGGCGTTCATCACGCCCCCGCCGTCCGTCTCCGAGGCGTTCTCGCCGAAGGCGTCCCGATCCGCGGCGTAAAGCGCCAGAATGTCCCGGAACGTGAGCGTTTCCACGGTGAGACCGTCCGAGTCGGCGGCAAGCGCGTTCACGCTCAAGAGCGCAATAAGCAGCAGCGCGGCGGCTGCTGCGGAAAGAACACGATATACGGCAGATCGGCGTGCGGATTTCATGGCAGGCTCCCTCGATCATCGTCGGAATTGGTTGCGTACTTTACATAACCTGACTGTAACTTAACATAACGCCGGGGAGAAATCGTTAAGAAGAAGAAACAAATTCCGTTGCCGATTTGACACTTTTCCAGCTTTTTCCGGGAAAATTCAAGATATTGGCGCGCCTTTTGCAAAAGAATACCGCATATTGTGTTACAAACCGGCGCAGAGATTAAAAAATAATGTCAATCTCTGCGCCGGCCATGCTATAAAATTATGTCACCCAATTTATGGGATTTATTCCTCGCTGTCGAGATAGCGGCACGCCGCAAGCGCGGCGTTTGCGCCGTCCGATACGGCAGTGGTAAGCTGGCGGACGCGCTTGCCGCGGCAGTCCCCGGCAACGAAAACGCCGCGGACGGGCGCTTCGCCGGTTTCCGGCACGGCGGCGTAGCCGCGATCGGTGAGCGGCACGAGCGAAGCAAAGCGCTCCAGCTCCGGCTGCTGGCCGACGGAGACAAAAAGGCAGTCCACACAAAGCTCCGATTCCTCGCCGGTCGCGGTATTTTTCAGCCGCAGCGCGCGAAGCGCGCCGTCCTCGGTGAGAAATTCGGCGATCTCCATGGGCGTGAGAACTTTCACATTCTCCCGCGCGAAGAGCCGCGCCTGTTTTTCCGCGTCACCGCGGAAGCTGTCGCGCCGGTGGATGAGATATACGGTTTGGCAGATGTCGGAGAGCAGCAGCGCCTCCTGCAGCGCGCTGTCGCCGCCGCCGACAACGGCGGTGATGCCGTTTTTATAAAATCCGCCGTCGCACACCGCGCAGTAAGAGATGCCGTGGCCGAGAAGCTCCTCCTCGCCCGGCAGGCCGAGATGGCGGTGCTTTGCGCCCGTGGCGAGGATCACGGCGCGGCTTTCGTATGCGCCGTCCTCTGTGCGGACCACGAAATTCTCTCCGGCGCGCTCCACGGACAAAACCTCGCCGACGTCGGTTTCGGCGTCGAGCGCGAGCATCTGCTCGAGCATCCGCTCGGCAAGCTCTGCGCCGCCGACGGAGGCGACGCCGGGATAGTTCTCGACGCGCGGCGCGTAGGCGATCTGGCCGCCGTAGCCCTCGCGTTCGAGAAGAAGAACGCTTTTTCCGCTGCGGCGGGCATAAATGGCGGCGGACATTCCCGCCGGGCCGCCTCCGGCAATGATGATATCGTACATGGCGATTTCCCCCTGTAAAAAATCACACTGCGGGCGGAGCAGAGCCCCGCCCCTACGGGCTGTAAAAAACCTTGTAGGGGCGGGGCTCTGCTCCGCCCAATAGTATTTGATATCGCAAACGAAGCCCGCCGGAGCGGGCTTCGTTTCTATTTTGTGCGGGAAAAAGCGGCTTATTC
>CAKTBC010000049.1 GCA_934533005.1 uncultured Oscillospiraceae bacterium
GCGGCAGGCCGAAAAGATCTATGACGATGTCTATGGGAGGCTCGCGCGATGAGCATGCTTCTCCGCGGCGCGCCCGCCGCTGCCGCGCTCAACGAAAAAACGGCGCAGCTCGTGTCCGAACTGCGGGAAAAGGGTATCGTCCCGACGCTCGCCATTGTGCGCCTCGGCGCACGGGAGGACGATCTCTCCTATGAGCGGGGCGCGGTGAAGCGCTGCGCCGCCGTGGGCATTGAAACCCGGTGCGTTTCCTTACCGGCGGATATCTCCGGTGAGAAACTGGAAAAAATGCTGCGCTCTTTGAGCGCGGAGGAGACGGTGCACGGCATATTGCTGCTGCGTCCGCTGCCCCCGGCGCTGGAAGAGACGCGCATACTGCGCGCCATTGCGCCGGAAAAGGATGTGGACGGCGCGACGGAGGCTTCGCTCGCCACGGTGTACGCCGGGACGGGGGAGGGCTTCGCCCCCTGCACGGCGCAGGCGGTTTTGGAGCTGCTGGACTATTATGAAATTCCCATCGAGGGAAAACGCGCCGTCATTCTCGGGCGGAGCCTCGTTGTCGGGCGGCCGGCGGCGATGCTGCTGCTGCACCGCGGCGCGACGGTGACGCTCTGCCACTCGAAAACCGAAAACGCGGCGGAAATTGCGCGCGAGGCGGATATCCTCGTCGCCGCGACCGGGCGGCGCGAGAGCGTCGGCGCGGCGTATTTTCGCGCGGGGCAGACGGTCATCGACGTCGGCATACACTATAACGAAGAGACGCAGAAGCTCTGCGGCGATATTGTCTTCGCCGAGGCGGAGAGCGTCGTCCGTGCCGTTACGCCTGTGCCGGGCGGCGTCGGCGCACTTACCACGGCGGTACTGGCCGCGCACACGGCGAAAGCCGCGGCGCGCCGGATAAAATAAATTCAAAAAATCAGAAAACACATGACAGAGTAGGAGTAAAGCGTTGCAGCGGCCGGGATTCCGGCCAATGCTGAAGTGCCGCGGGATGGGATGTTGTCCGCGGACGAAGCGGCGGGAGCCGCGCGGTTTTGCTTCGCATCCGCTGCCACCCGAGGATACCGCTCCTTCCGTGGCAACTGTCACGAAAGGAGTCTTTTTACACCCATGAAAACAAGAAAACTTGCCCTGAACGCCGTGCTGGCGGCAATGTGCGCGGCGCTCGGCGCGCTCGCGCTTGATCTCAACAGCATCAAGATCACGTTTGAGAGCTTCCCCATATTGCTTGGCGCGCTGCTCTTCGGCCCGCTGGACGGCCTCGCCGTCGGGTTCGTGGGGACGCTTTTGTACCAGCTTCTGCGCTACGGCGTTTCGGTCACAACGCCGCTCTGGATATTGCCCTACGCGCTCGCGGGGCTCGTGACCGGCTTTTACGCGAAGCGCCGCGGCTTTTCGCTCACGGCAAAGCAGACGGTCGGCATCGTCGTGGCGGCCGAGGTGCTCATAACGGCGCTCAACACGCTTGTCATGTACATCGATGCGAAGCTCTACGGCTACTGGTTTTCGGGCTTCATCTCGGCCATGCTGCTGCCGCGCGGCGCGGTGTGCATCGTAAAGGCCGTCGTATTCGGCCTTGTGCTGCCGAAGCTTTGCGCGCGCGTGCGCCGCGCGCTGCCCGGAGAGGGGGAAGCGAAGCATGGAGCTTGAGGAAGCGCTCGCGTTCATCCACGGCACCGACTGGAAGGGGAGCCGCCTCGGCTTGGAGCGGATGAACGAGCTGATGCACCGGCTGGGGAATCCGCAGGGAAGCTTGAAATTCATCCACGTCGCCGGGACAAACGGCAAGGGCTCGACAAGCACGATGCTTGCTTCGATCCTCGCGGCGGCGGGGTATAAAACGGGGCTTTACACCTCTCCGCACCTTGTGCGCGTGAACGAACGGTTCCGCATCAACGGCTCGGACATCCCCGATGCGGCGCTCTGCCGCGCCGCCGCGGCCGTGAAGGAAGCGTCCGGCGGCATGGCCGATGCGCCGACGGAGTTTGAAATTCTCACCGCGATGGGCTTTTGGTATTTCGCCGCGGAAAACTGCGATGCCGTGGTGCTCGAGGTCGGTCTCGGCGGGCGGCTCGACGCGACGAACGTGATCGCCGCGCCCGAGGCTGCCGTCATTGCGAACATCGGCCTCGAACATACGGCCATTCTCGGACATACGCTCCCCGAGATCGCGCGCGAAAAGGCCGGGATCATCAAGCCCGGAACGACCGCCGTTACGTATCCGGTGAATACCGCCGTGGATGCGGTGTACCGGGAGATATGCGCTGAGCGCGGCGCGGCTTGGCACCCGACGGCGTTTGACACGCTGCGGGAGCGTGAGCATTCGCTCGCCGGGCAGCGGTTTGACTATAAGGAAGAGAAAGACCTGACGCTTCATCTGTTGGGGGAGCACCAGCTTCATAACGCGGCTCTTGTCATCGAGACGATCGGCGTGCTGCGCGAAAAGGGCTGGAGCATCCCGGAGAGCGCTCTGCGCGAGGGGCTTTCCTCGGCGCGCTGGGAGGCACGGTTCGAGCTGCTGCGCTCGCACCCGCCGGTGATCGCCGACGGTGCGCACAACCCACAGTGCGTTGAGGCGCTCGCGCGCAGTCTGGACGAGTATCTGCCGGGGGAGAAGGTTGTTTTCCTGCTCGGCGTGCTCGCGGACAAGGATTATGAAACGATGCTTGCCCGGCTGCTGCCGTATGGGAAAAAGTTTTTCTGTCTGACGCCGGATTCGCCCCGCGCGCTGGGCGCGGAGGAACTCAGCGTCTATCTGCGCGGCAAGGGCGCGGATGCGGTCTCCTGCACAACGGCGGAGGATGGCGTGCGCCGCGCGATCGAGGAAAGCGGCGGGGAAACGCCCGTCGTCGCCTGCGGCTCGCTCTATCTCATGGGCGAGGTGCGTGATAAAATCAAAGCCTCCCTTGTGTAAAGGGCAGACTCTCCCCGGCGGGGAGAGATGTCGCTGAAAGCGACAGAGAGGGGGGGCGGAGGTGGGTTTTGCCGTAGGCAAAAGCCGGAGAGATTGTTGCTTTCGGGAGACTACAATCCCTCAGTCAGCCTTACGTCTGCCAGCCCCCTTTGCACAAGGGGGCTTTTTATTTACAGCAGCACCGGCTGGAGCTGGCGGCCTTGCAGAGCCGCTTTTACCGTTTCACCAAGGAGGTCAAAATCGCTCTGGAGCGAGAACGGCTTCTGGTGCGGCGCGTCCTGCCGGAAGGGGACAAAGTACACGTTCTTGCGCTGCAAAAGCGCCGCAATGCTCTCTGCGGAGCCGGAGAGACCGTCGTTCGTGGAAATGGCGAGAATGAGCGGCGCGCCGTTTCGCAGATGCGCCTTGCACGCCATCGTGACGGCGGTGTCCGTGATGCCGCGGGCGAGCTTTGCGAGCGTGTTGCCCGTGCACGGGGCTACGAGCAGCGCGTCAAGCCTCTGACTTGTGCCGAGAGGTTCCGCCTTGACGATCGTATCCACTGCCTCGCAGCCGCACAGCGCTTCCAGCTCTGCGCGAAAGGCGGAGGCGGCGAAAAAGCGCGTGTCCGTCCCCGCCGCCGCGCTGGAGAGGATCGGCACGAGCGTGTAGTCCTTCTTTAAAGGGCGGAACGCCTCCAGTGCGCGGGAGAACGTGCAATGCGACCCGGTGACGGCGAGACCGAGCCGGGGGAGCGGCTGCGCCGCGGCGGCGTATACCGCATCGCGCAATATAAGCGCGGCGCGCTCGGGCGCATACTTCGCGGGAAGACCCGGCGCGCGGATGTAACGAAGATTCCTTTCGTGCGCTGCGGCAGCGTCGATCCCGCCGGGCGCGGAGGCAAGCTCCAGCAACAGCGCATCGTTTCGCACGAGTGCGAGCAGCGGCTCGGTGAGCACCGGCGCGGGGATCGTACCGATGATGACGTCAAAACGGTCGAGCGCGCCGGAGAGCGCGTCGAGCGGCAGGGCTTCGATGCCTACCGCCTCCGCCCACGCGCGCTGCTCGGCCGAGCGCGCGGCGGCGGCGACGAGAGCGCCGGCCTTTTGCAGCTCCCGGCCAAGCAGGCGACCGATCCGCCCGTAGCCGAGCAGCAAAACATGCGCGCCGGAGAGCCCCGTTTCCGGGCGCAGCAGCGCGACGGCGCCCTCGGCGGTGAGGCGGGCGTTCGCGATCTGATATTCCTCCAAATGGGCGTACCGCGCCGAGGGATCCCACGGCGGCGGGATGACCATGTCGGCGGAGGCCGGGTCGGTGATCTCGTGGCCGTCGGCAAGCAGGAGCTTCCGCAGCGGGAGAAACCGGGCGTCCGTGCCGGTGATGGCAAAGCGCATAATGCACCACTCCTATCCAAAATCGTATTCCAGCGTATGCGCTCTCGTTGACTTGTGTCCCGGTTTGCGGTAAAATCTCCTCGGAATTATAAAAGTACCGAGAGGAGATGCCCGCAGAAATGGCAAAGCTCTATTTCAAATACGGCGCGATGGGCTCAAGCAAGACCGCTCAGGCGCTCATCACCAAATTCAATTACGAGGAGCGCGGCATGGACGTGTGGCTTTTGAAGCCCTCCATCGACAGCCGCGACGGTGAAACGCTGCTCCGCTCGCGCATCGGGCTGGAAGCGACCGCCGATGTTGTTCGCCCGGAGGACGATATCCGCGCTCTTTACGCCGCGCGCGGCCATCACGACGTGGTGATCGTGGACGAATGCCAGTTTCTCACCCCCGAGCAGATCGAGCAGCTGCGGCAGCTCGTGGACGAGGAAAATCTGCCGGTGCTCTGCTTCGGGCTGCGCACCGACTTTCTCACGTACCTGTTCCCCGGCTCGCGCCGCCTTTTTGAGCTGGCCGACTCCATCACGGAGATCAAGACCATTTGCGAGTGCGGCTCGAAGGCCACGGTCAACGCCCGCATCGACGGCGAGGGTCATGTCGTCACCGAGGGCGCGCAGGTGTTCCTCGGCGGGAACGATTCCTACATCGCCATGTGCCACGCCTGCTGGCGCAAACGCATCGCGCGCGAGCGCGCCGAAAGAGCGCAGAAGTAACACCATTCGACATATAAAAGGAGAAGATCATCATGTCTACACCGCATAACAGCGCTGTCCCCGGCGATTTCGCCAAAACCGTTCTGATGCCCGGCGACCCGCTGCGCGCGCAGTATATCGCCGAAAACTTCCTCGACGACCGCCGCCTTGTCAACAACGTCCGCGGCATTCAGGGCTACACCGGGACCTACAAGGGCGTGCCGGTGAGCGTTATGGCCAGCGGCATGGGCATGCCCACCATCGGCATTTACAGCTACGAGCTCTATAACTTCTACGGCGTGGAGAACATCCTGCGCGTCGGCTCCGTCGGGGCACTGAGCGAAAAGCTGCACGTGCGCGACATCATTCTCGCGCAGGGTGCGTGCACCAATTCCGCCTATGCCTCCCAGTTCGGCTGCCGCGGCACGATCGCCCCGATCGCGGATTTCGGTCTGCTGCGCACCGCCGCCGACATTGCCGAGGAGCGCGGGCTTCGCTACGCCGTCGGCAATCTGCTCTCTTCCGACACGTTCTACGATGACGACAAAACCGCGAGCGCCGCGTGGATCAAAATGGGCGTGCTCGGCATAGAGATGGAATCCGCCGCGCTCTATCTGAACGCGATGCGCGCGGGCAAAAAGGCGCTTGCCATCTGCACCGTTTCCGACCACATCATCACCGGCGAGGAGACGACCGCCGAGGAGCGCCAGACCTCCTTCCGCGATATGATGGAGCTGGCGCTGGAGGTGGCTGTCCGCAGCTGAAAAACACTTGGAATCCCCGCGCGGACGAGCGGCGCAAACGGACAAAAAAGTCACGGATTTCCGCCGGGGAGGCGGAGGACAGACCTTGCATATACCGCCCGGACATGGTATAATCACCATTGCGAAAGTCCCGAAAAGGGACAAATTATAAGGAGGAAAGATTCTACATGAAGAAGATCCTTGCCCTGATTCTGGCTCTCGTCATGGTCTTTGCCCTCGTTGCCTGCGGCACCACCGCCGCCCCGGCTGCGACCGAAGAGCCCAAGACCGAAGAGCCCACCCCCACCGAAGCTCCGGCGGAAGAGCCCACCGAAGCCCCTGCTGAGCCCACCGAAGCCCCCGCGGAAGAGCCCGCGACCGTCAACGCCGACGACATCGAGGACACCATGACCTCCGCCGACGGCAAATATGAAGTTGCCTTCGTCACCGACGTCGGCCAGCTCAAGGATAAGTCCTTCAACCAGGGCACCTGGAACGGTGTCAAGCTGTATGCCTACGAGAACGGCCTGAGCTACAAGTACTACCAGCCCGCCAACGGCGATCAGGCGACCGACGACGACCGCTATGACGCCATGAAGGCCGCTTCCGAGAACGGCGCGAAGGTCGTTGTCTGCGCCGGCTTCCTGCAGGCTGCTGCGCTTGAGCAGGCTGCCAAGGATTACCCCGAAGTGAAGTTCGTGTTCATCGACGGCTGGTCTCTCGGCCTCGATAACGTTGCTGCCATCGCGTTCCAGGAAGAGCAGTGCGGCTACCTCGCCGGTTATGCTGCCGTTATGGAAGGCTTCACGAAGCTCGGCTTCTGCGGCGGCGGCGGCGGAACGAACGCTGCGTGCTGCCGTTACGGTTACGGCTACGTCCAGGGCGCCGAAGCTGCGGCTGCCGTTAAGGGCGTGAACGTTGCCATGAACTACACCTGGCTGTACGGCGCTTCCTTCCAGGCTTCTCCCGAGCTGCAGACCCTCGTCTCCGGCTGGTATGAGAACGGCACCGAGATCGTCTTCTCCTGCGGCGGCTCCATCTTTGACTCCATCACCGCTGCTGCGGCTGCCAACGACGCTTACGTTATCGGCGTTGACGTTGACCAGTCCAGCCAGTCCGACACCGTCGTCACCTCCGCCCTCAAGGGCATCGGCGAGGCCGCTTACCTGGCTTTGACCGCCGCTTACGACGGAACCTGGGCTGAGACCTACGGCAACCAGTGCGTGACCATGGGCGCTGCGCAGAACGCTGTCGGCCTGCCGGTCGACACCTGGTCTCTCGAGAACTGGAGCGTTGAGGAGTACGAGGAAATGTTCCAGAAGATCGTTTCCGGCGAGCTCGTCATCGACAACAACTACGACAACCTCGATTCCACCGAGCACGTTGCTCTGAACATCGTCGAGTAATTTTACCCACGCCAACGGCGGGAAGGTTTTTCCTTCCCGCCGCTTTTCTTTTTGCATTTGAAATAGGAGCTAATTCTTGCAATTTGTTTGTAATATATATATAATAAATGAAAATGCACATTGCGATTCCTTGTGTAGCAAATCTGCTGGAGAAAGAGAAAGGGAGGTGGGGACATGGACACGACGCCGGAGTATGTGATCGAGATGCTCCACATTACCAAGGTATTCCCCGGAATCAAGGCAAACGATGACATCACCCTGCAGCTGAAAAAGGGCGAAATCCACGCTCTGCTGGGAGAGAACGGCGCGGGCAAGTCCACGCTGATGAGCGTTCTCTTCGGCCTGTATCAGCCGGAAGAGGGTATCATCAAAAAGGACGGCAAGGAGGTCAAGATCAACGACCCCAACGACGCCACGGCGCTTCACATCGGCATGGTGCACCAGCACTTCAAGCTGATCGATGTGTTTACGGTACTTGATAACATCATCCTCGGCGCGGAGGACACGAAGCTCGGTTTTCTTGAGAAGAAGACCGCCCGCAAAAAGGTGCAGGAGCTTTCCGATCGCTACGGATTGAAGATTGATCTCGATGCGAAGATCGAGGATATCACCGTCGGCATGCAGCAGCGCGTGGAGATTTTGAAAATGCTCTACCGCGACAACGAAATTCTTATTTTCGACGAGCCGACCGCAGTGCTCACGCCGCAGGAGATCGAAGAGCTCATGCAGATCATGCGCGGGCTGACGAAAGAAGGCAAGAGCATCCTCTTCATCTCCCATAAGCTCAACGAGATCATGGAAGTCTCCGACCGCGTGACCGTTCTGCGCAAGGGCAAGTACATCGGCACCGTCAACACGAGCGAGACAACGAAGGAAGAGCTCTCCCGCATGATGGTCGGCCGCCCGGTGCAGCTCGTGGTGGACAAGACGCCCGCCAAGCCCGGCGAGCCGGTGCTGGAGGTTGAAAATCTCACCGTGCCGTCGCAGCTGCACAAAAACGACGCCGTGAAGGGCGTTTCCTTCACGGCCCGGCGCGGCGAGATCGTCTGCATCGCGGGTATCGACGGCAACGGCCAGAGCGAGCTCGTCTATGCGCTCACGGGGCTCGAAAAGACGTCCGGCGGCAAGATCACGCTCCTCGGAAAGGACATCACCCACGCGTCCATCCGCCAGCGCTCGTTTGCCGGCATGAGCCACATTCCCGAGGATCGCCACAAGCACGGCCTCGTGCTTGACTATACGCTCGAGCAGAACCTTGTATTGCAGCGCTATTATGAGCCCGCATTCCAGCACGGCGGCTTCATCCGCTTTGACGAGGTGCGCAAGTACGCCGACAAGCTCATTGAGGAATACGACATCCGTTCCGGCCAGGGGCCGGTGACGATTGCGCGCAGCATGTCCGGCGGCAACCAGCAGAAAGCGATCGTCGCGCGCGAGATCGACCGCGAGCTGCCGCTGATTGTTGCGGTGCAGCCGACGCGCGGTCTCGACGTCGGCGCGATCGAGTACATCCACAAGCAGCTCGTCGCGCAGCGCGACGATGGCAAGGCGGTATTGCTCGTATCGCTGGAGCTCGACGAGGTCATGAATCTCTCCGACCGCATCCTTGTGATGTACGAGGGCGAGATCGTCGGCGAGTTTGATCCGAAGAAAGTTACCGTGGAAGAGCTCGGCCTTTACATGGCGGGCGCGAAGCGGCAGAACGGGGAGGAGAAAAAATGAAAGAACAAAAGACCTCCTTCTGGCGCAAGGACGGCACGCGCGCCGTCATCGCTTCGCTGCTCTCCATTCTCATCGGCCTTCTGGTCGGTGCGCTGCTCATTCTCATTGTTGGCATCTCCAACAAGTCGCTCGGACTCAAGAGCGCGTGGGAGGGCATCCGGCTTGTGCTGTTCGGACTTTTCAGCACCGGACGCGACGCCTCCGGCACGCTGACCTTCGGCTTTAACCCCACGAGCATCGGCAACATGCTCTTCCGCGCCACACCGCTGATCCTCACGGGTCTTTCTGTGGCGACGGCGTTCAAAACCGGCCTTTTCAACATCGGCGCGCCGGGTCAGTATCTCGCCGGTACGTGCGCCACGCTCTTCATCGCGCTGAGCATCCCGTCCGAGCAGGTGTCCCCCGTGATCATCTGGCTGCTGGCGTTCCTCGGCGGTATGGCGGCGGGCGCGCTCTGGGGCGCGATCCCCGGCATGCTCAAGGCGCTGCTGAACATCAACGAGGTCATTGCCTGCATCATGACCAACTGGATCGCGGCGAACGTCGTTACCTGGCTCTTTGATATCAGCAATCTCAAGAACATGGTGGAGAACACCAAGTCCGGCTACATCTACAAAACGACTTACAACAACGTTGCTACCGCCAAGCTCGGGCTGGATAAGCTCTTCCCGGGCTCGCAGGTGAACGGCGGCATCGTGATCGCGATCTTGCTTGCGATCCTCGTGTACATCGTGATCACAAAAACGACGTTCGGCTATGAGCTGCGCGCCTGCGGCGCCAACCGCCATGCGGCGCGCTACGCCGGTATCCACGACAAGCGCAACATCATTCTCTCCATGGCGATCGCGGGCGGCCTTGCCGGTGCTGCCGGTTCGCTCTATTACCTCTCCGGCAATACCGAGTTCTTCTGGACAACGTACCAGACCCTCCCGGCGGCGGGCTTCAACGGCATTGCCGTGGCGCTGCTCGCCGTGAACAACCCCGTCGCCGTGATCTTCACCGGCTGCTTCATGTCCATCCTTGACATCGCCGGTCTCCAGATCACCAACCTTACCGTGTACAATGAGTACATCACCGATGTTATCATAGCTGTGATCGTGTACATGGCGGCATTCTCGCTCATCATCAAGATGTGGATCGCCGAACGCCAGAAGAAACGGGCGAAGAAAGCGGAGCCGGCCGTCCCAGCGGCTCCGGCGGCGGAAACGCCCGCCGAGAAGAGAGAGGAGGTACAGAAGTAATGTCCTTTCTGATCCGACAGACGCTTATTTATGCGATCCCGCTGATGATCGTGGCGCTCGCAGGTATTTTCGCCGAGCGCAGCGGCGTTATCAACCTTGCGCTCGAAGGCATTATGATCTTCGGCGCGTTCATCGGCGTGCTGTTCGTGCGTATTCTGCAGGCGACCGGCTGCATGGACATTGCCAAGGAAGCTTCCAACTGGGCGGCTCTGCAGGGCTACATGTTCCTCACCATGCTGGCTGCGGCGGCGCTCGGTGCGGTGTTTTCCATGCTCCTCGCCTTTGCGGCGATCAAGCTCAAGGCCGACCAGACCATCGGCGGCACGGCGCTGAACATGCTCGCTCCCGCGCTGGTGCTCTTCCTTATCCGCGTCATCGTCAACCAGAACAACATGACGCTGCTCAGCGGTGACAGCGCGACGTGGTTCATGATCAAAAAGACCATGCTCGGCTTTGCCAAAAACGACAAGCTGAACTTCTTCCAGGAGACGTTCCTCAATAAGGTGTATCTGAGCACGTATATCTGCATTATCATCTTTGTTGTGCTCTCCATCATCCTTTACAAAACGCGCTTCGGTCTCCGGCTGCGCGCGTGCGGCGAAAATCCGCAGGCGGCGGCGTCGCTCGGCATCAACGTTATCAAAATGCGTTACGCCGGCGTTCTGATCTCCGGCGCGCTCGCCGGCATGGGCGGCTTTGTCTACGCCATGACAACGGCCAACTGCAGCGCGAACGGCGACGTGGCGGGCTTCGGCTTCCTCGCTCTTGCGGTCATGATCTTCGGCAACTGGAAGCCGCTGAATGTGGCGGGTGGCGCGCTGCTGTTCGGCCTCTTCAAGTGCATCGCGGCGTCGTACTCCACGCTCGACATCAACGGCGACGGCATCTACTGGCTGAACACGATCGGCCTGAACGGCCACTTCTACCGGCTGCTGCCGTATCTCATCACGCTCATCGTGCTCGCGTTTACCTCCAAGAACTCCCGCGCCCCGAAGGCCGAGGGCATCCCCTACGACAAGGGTACACGCTGATGGCGGAGAATGAAAACCGCGGCGCGCTGCCGGATATTCTGGTCGTCGGCATTGCCGGCGGCTCCGGCGGCGGAAAGACGACGCTCACGAGCAATCTGATCCGGCGCTTCGGCGACAAGGTGTGCATCGTCCACCACGACAACTACTACCGCGCGCACGACGATCTCACCTACGAGGAGCGCACCAAGCTCAACTACGACTGCCCCGAGGCGTTCGAAACCGAAATGATGATCGAGCACCTGCGCCTTCTGAAGCAGGGACGCTCGGTGCATTGCCCGGTGTACGACTTCAAGGTGCACAACCGCAGCGGCGAGACCATCGAGATCGAGCCGCGGCCGGTCATTCTGGTCGAGGGCATATTGATCTTCGCCGATCCGGCGCTCTCCGATCTCATGGACATCCGCGTGTTCGTTGATGCCGACGCCGATGTGCGCCTTGCCCGTCGCGTGCTGCGCGACACCGAAAAGCGCGGCCGCACGGTGCGCAGCGTTGTGGAGCAATGGCAGAACACCGTAAAGCCCATGCACGAAAAGTACGTGGAGCCGTCGAAGAAAAACGCTGACATCATTGTGCCGCAGGGCGGCAAAAACCCCGTGGCGCTCGATCTCATCGTGGGCCGCATCCAGCGGCATCTGGATGAGAATGCGTGACGAATAACAGAAAAACCGTTCCTTTCCCAATTCGGGAGAGGAACGGTTTTGCTATATACTACTATTATAGTTCGACGGATCATCTCCGGTCGCGCTTGCCGAAAACGGAGAGCACGTACATGAGGAAGCGGAGGAAATATACGAACGACGTGAGCAGCGACGCGAGATACGTGAGCGCCGCGGCGGAGAGAACTTTCTTCGCGGCAGGCAGCTCGTCCTCCGAGATCACGCCCGCGGCGAGGAGCATGTCCCCCGCGCGGCGGGAGGCGTCCAGCTCCACGGGCAGCGTGACGAGCGAGAAGAGGAACGATCCGCCGTAGAGCACGACGCCGAGCATGGCGACATAGAAGCCCGTATCGGGGTTTGCCGTGCGGACGTAGCTGTCGAGCAGAATGCCGATGAGCACGAGCGGCATGGCGAGGCGCGAGCCAAAGTTTACAACCGGCACAAGCGCCGTGCGCACGCGGTAAGGGCCATAGCCCTCCTTGTTCTGCATCACGTGGCCAATCTCATGCGCGGCGACCGCCACAGCGGCGACGGAGCGGCTGTCGGCGGTGCTCGTGGAGAGATTCACGATGCTCTGGTTCGGGGCATAGTGGTCGGTCAGCTCGCCGGAGACGCGGCCGAGGGCAATGTCGTTCACGCCGTTCATGCGCAGCAGCCGCTCGGCGGCGTCGTGCCCGGAAAGACCGCTGCGGCAGGGAACGCGGCTGTAGGCCGAATACGCGCTCCTTACCTTGCCGCTCGCGATCATCGAAAACACCATGCACGCGAGCAGGGCGAGGATGAAAACAAAATAATCCGAAAGATACATGGGGATGGCTCCTTTCTTGTGGGGCTTACAGGCGTTCGATGCGTCCGGTATACCAGCCGGAAACGCCGTTTTTCTTGATCCAGTATCCGCGGTCGGTCTCGCGCACGATGCTGACAATGTCGCCCGGCGCGAGGGCGGGGCGGTAGTCCGTCACGTCGTTCATACGCAGCACGCCCTTGGCCTCATAGAGAAAGTCGGTCGGCACGTCCATGACGTACCCCGTGCGGATGTGCCGGATGCGGCACCACTCGCGCCCAAGCTCGAGCGGCTCCACGGCATTGTCGCCCCAGCGGATGTACGCTGAGCGCGCGCTTTTTTTCTGTGCATCGAGCACGCGGCCGAGCGGAAACGGGTCATACCACTCGCTCATAAACTTTCCGCGGCGGAGAATGAGCGCGTTGAGCTGCCCGTCGTCCTTCAAAACACAGCCGCCGTCGATGCTCGCAACGCGGCACGCCGGATCGACGATCGGCACGGCGGAAATGGTGTTTGTCCCATAGAGGCACACCGGCGTGTGGCCGGTGATGACCCACTTTTTGAAGTGCGGGCGGGCGGTATAAAAGCCGTTGATCTTCATGCACCGCCACGGCCCCGCGCTCTCGAGCGTTTCGCCGTGGGGGATGCCGCCATGGACGAAGATATATTTGTCGGTCTCCAGCGCGAACGGCATGGAGCGAAGATAATCAAACTCGGACGCGAACGCCTCGCGCAGACGCGCTTTGAGCGCGTCAAGATCGGTGTCCGCGGTGAGCTCTTCGCCGAGCTCCGCGCACATTTCCAGGATGAGGCCGCTGCGCGCCGTCGCCTTCTGGCGCAGGAGATGGGCGAACGTCCGCACGTCCCATTCCATGTCGCACCCGTCCACCCAGAGATGCCAGAAGTCGCAGTTGCCGAGCACCGGGTACACCCGGCACTTTTCCCGCAGCTCCATGGCGTACCGGAGCGTGGCGAGGCTTTCCGGTCCCTTCTCCACCAGATCGCCGAGCAGCACGAGCGAGTCATCCGCACGCAGATGGAGCTTTTCCACAAGACCGCGAAAATACGGGAGGTTTCCGTGGATGTCCGATATGGCGATGACGCGGGAATGATCGTCAAACGTCGGGTGCGCGACGGTATAGGTGTTGTTAGG
>CAKTBC010000050.1 GCA_934533005.1 uncultured Oscillospiraceae bacterium
GGCAACGCCACGCTCACCGGCTGTTCCGTCACGCTCGACGGCTACGCCTCCTGCCGTGGCTATGCGCACAACGGCGGTCTCGTCGGCATGTTCTACCAATATGACAAGACCGTCCCCGTCGGGATGATCTCCGGCTGCGCCGTGAGCGGCAGGATCACGTTCTTCGAGGACAATGCCGACCGGCGCGCCTACTGCGAGGCCTACGCCGGGGAGCTTCTCACCTGGACGAGCATCACCGAATGCACGGCCGATTTTCTGCGCAACGAGCTCTTCGATTACTCCGCCGCCGTGACGCCGGAGACGTGCGCGGAGCCCTCGTACAGCGAAACGGTCGTCGCCGGGAGCTGCGATACCTGGGGCTACACCGAGCACACCTGTGCCGCCTGCGGCTATTCCTACCGCGATACGATCACGCCGCAGCAGCACACCGCCGGGGAATGGGTGCAGACCGTTGCGCCCACCGAGACGGAGGAGGGCACAGAAACGCTCTATTGCGCGCTCTGCGGCGCGGAGATGGAAACGCGCGCCGTACCGAAGCACGTCTCCGGTGAATGGATGACCGTCACCGCGCCGACCTATGACCGCGAAGGGCTGCGCCAGCGCTACTGCGCCGACTGCGGCGTGCTGCTCGGCGAGGAGAGCATCCCCATGCTCATCGCCGCGACCGGCATCGAAGGTTTGCCGGACGCGCTCACGCTGCATTATAAGGACACCGTGACGCTCGAAGCCGTGATCACACCGGAGGACGCCTCCGACAAGACCGTCCGCTGGTACAGCTCAGACATCAATATTGCCTCGCCCGATCCCGATACCGGCGAGGTGCGCGCCTGCGGGCGCGGCGAGACCGTGCTCACCTGCGTCTCCGGCGACGGGTTCGTCGCGAAGGAGATCCCGGTGACCGTCAGCTACACCGCCGGGCAATGGCTCATCAAAATTCTCCTCTTCGGGTGGATCTGGTACTGATGGAAAGCTATACGATCATCCGCTCCAACCGGAGGACCGTCGGGCTGCGGCTCGACCGGGACGGAAAGCTCGTCGTGCGTGCACCGTATTTCACGTCCGAAGCGGAGATCCGCCGGATCGTGGACAAAGAGAGCGCGTGGCTCGCGCGCGAGCACGAGCGCTTCGCCGCCCGGCAGGCGGCGCACCCGGAGCCGGATGAAGCCCAGCGCCGCGCGCTCATCAAAAAGGCCAGAACGATCCTCCCGCCGAAGATCGAGCACTACGCCGCGCTCATGGGCGTACACCCGACGCGCGTGACGATCACCGGCGCACGCACCCGCTTTGGAAGCTGCAGCGGCAAGAATGCGATCAGCTTTTCGTGGCGGCTGATGCAGTACCCGGAGGAAGCGATCGACTATGTTGTGGTGCACGAGCTCGCGCACATCCGCCACCATGACCATTCGACGGCATTTTACCGCTTCATCGCCTCCGTCATGCCCGACCATGAGGCGCGCCGCGCACTGCTGCGGCAATAGAGAAAGAAAAGGAGGCCGCTCCATGCACATTCCGACCGCCGATACCGATACACTCGAGCTTCTGCCGTTTCAGGAAGCGCTCGAAAAGAGCGGCCGGCGCGGCGATTACGACGCCGCGCGCTGGCTGTATGTCCCGGATTTTTATACCGAATACCGATACATTCTCGGCACGCGGGGCGAAAAACCGCTCATCTGCATCGGCGTGAACCCCTCGACCGCCGCGCCGGACGCGCTTGACCCAACGCTCCA
Organism: uncultured Oscillospiraceae bacterium; assembly: GCA_934533005.1. Lineage (GTDB taxonomy): Bacteria > Bacillota > Clostridia > Oscillospirales > Oscillospiraceae > Apopatocola. The sequence continues at coordinate 1,728 of CAKTBC010000050.1, forward strand.
GAGCGTGCAGCGCATCGCTCTCACGAACGGGTACGACAGCTTCATCATGTTCAACGTCTATGCCCAGCGCGCCACGCGCCCGAACGACATGGACGTCGCGCTCAACGCCGCGCTGCACGCGGAGAACATGGCGGCATTCCGGTACGTGCTCGAGGCCTCTCTCCCCCGCCGCCCGGCGGTGTGGGCGGCCTGGGGCAACATCATCGAGATGCGGCGGTATCTCCCCCGCTGCGTTTCGGACATGATCGCCATCGGCGAAGAGCTCGGCGCGGAATGGTTCACGGCTGGCAAGCGCTCCGTGAAGGGGCACCCCCACCATCCGCTCTATCTGCGGCGCGATACGCCGCTCGATCCCTTTGACGTAAAAGATTACATAGACACATTGGAAGGAAGGATCCATCATGCAGAACTTTGAGTATTGCGTTCCCACGAAGGTCGTTTTCGGGCGTGACACCGAAAGCCGCTGCGGCGAGCTCGTCCGCGAATGCGGCGGCACGCATGCGCTCGTCGTTTACGGCGGCGGCAGCGCCGTGCGCTCGGGGCTGCTCGGCCGCTGCACTGATTCTCTCAAGGCCGCGGGCATCCCGTATGAGCTGCTCGGCGGCGTGCAGCCGAACCCGCGGCTCAGCCGCGTGCGCGACGGCATCGCGCTCGCAAAGAAGACCGGCGCGGACTTTCTGCTCGCCATCGGCGGCGGCAGCGTGATCGACACGGCAAAGGCTATCGGCTATGCGCTCGCCAATCCCGAGTTTGATATCTGGGATCTCTTCATGGGCAAGGCAACGGCCAGGGCGTGCACCCCTGTCGGCGCGGTGCTGACAATCGCCGCCGCGGGCAGCGAGACAAGCAACTCCTGCGTCATCACCAACGAGGATGGCTGGCTCAAAAAGGGCGTCAACTACGAGTGCTCCCGCCCGCGCTTCGCCATTATGAACCCCGCGCTCACCTGCACGCTGCCGCCGTACCAGACGGCAAGCGGCGGCGTGGACATCATGATGCACACCTTTGAGCGCTATTTCTCCAACACCGAACACACGGAGCTTCTTGACCGCATGAGCGAGGGCCTGCTCAAGACCGTGATGGCCAACATCAAAAAGGCGCTCGCCGACCCTAACGACTACGACGCGCGCGCCGAGCTGATGTGGGCGGGCAGCCTTTCCCACAACAATCTCATGGGCGTTGGCAAGGTGCAGGACTGGGCAACGCACAAGATCGAGCACGAGCTCGGCGGCATGTTTGACGTGGCGCACGGTGCCGGTCTCGCCGCCGTGTGGGGCAGCTGGGCACGGTATGTGATGCACGTCAATCTTCCCCGCTTCACACGCTTTGCCGTGGAGGTCATGGGCTGCGAGATGAATTACGAAAACCCCGAGGAAACCGCGCTCGCGGGCATTGCCGCGTTCGAGAGCTTCTGCCACTCGATCGGGATGCCGTCCAACCTGCGTGAGCTCGGTCTCGGCGACATTACCGAAGCGCAGATGCACGAGATGGCCGTCAAGTGCACGCAGAACGACACGATCAAGATCGGCGGTCTCATCCGCCTGTACGCTGCGGACATCGAAAAGATCTACGCCGCCGCGAAATAAGAATCCCCGCCGCATCCGCGGTCTTTTTCCCGCCGGATAACGGCATTATCTGACAAAGGACACGCCTTCAAGCACACAGACTTGACACCGGCGTGTCCTTTGTGAATAATAGGATCATCACCATCAGCGAAAGGGGGCGCGTCGTGAGTACGAAGCGGATCACGGCGTATTATTCGCTCAATCAGGCGTCGTTCTGGATGATTTTCTGTCTGGCCAGCAGCTTTGCCGCCGTGTATCTCGGCGCGCTCGGCTACAGCAACACGGAGCTCGGCTCCCTGCTCGCACTGGGAAGCGTTCTCGGCTTTCTGCTCGGCACGGGGCTCTCCTCGTTTGTGGATACGTCGCCGCGCTTCAATGCGGCGGATGTGCTCTGGCCGGTGCTGGCACTTCAGGCGGCATTCTTCCTTCTTCTGCTGCTCTTCCCGGCGCGCGGCGCCGTTACGAGCCTTTGCTATCCGCTGCTCCTGGCGTTCACGCTTGCGGTGAATACGCTCAATCTCAAGCTCTGCGCCGATTTTGAGCATTACGAATCGCCCGTCAATTACGGCATAGCCCGCAGCATGGGCTCGGCGGCGTATATGGCGCTCTCCATGCTGCTCGGCGTGTGGGTCACAAAGTTCGGCGTGCGCATCCTCCCGGCGGCAGGGCTCGCCGTCACCGCGGTGCAGGGCGTTTCCAACGCGTTGCTCGTCCGCTCGCTTTTGCGGCTGCGGCGAAAGATGCTCTCCGGCCATGCCGTCGCGCCGCCGCAGGGGCGCTCACTCGGCACCTTTCTCCGGCAGAGCCCGCGGTTTTGTCTGCTGCTCGCCGGAACGGCGCTTCTCTTTTTCTCGCACAACACCACATCCACGTTTCTCATAAACTATGTGGAGCGCGCCGGCGGCGACACCGAAACGCTCGGATATCTCTCCGCGTTTCTCGCCGCGCTTGAGGTACCGACGATGCTGCTCTTCTCGCGCATGTTCCGGCGGAAAAGCTGCGCGCCCGTGCTGCGGTTTTCGTTCATTTTCTTTGCGATCAAGGCCGCCGCGATCGCCGCGGTGCCCAACATTCCGCTCCTCTTTGCCGCGGAGGCGCTCCAGGCGCCGTCCTACGCGCTCTATGCCCCCGCGATCGTGCCGTATGTCACGCTTGTCGTCCCCTACGAGGACGCCGCCAAGGGGCAGAGCCTTGCTTTCAGCATGACGACCATCGGCGGCGTGCTCGCAAGTCTCATCTCCGGGCGGCTGCTCGATGTGCTCTCCGCCCCCGCAACGGCGTGGATCGCCGCGGCGGTATGCGCCGTCGGCGCGATTCTCGCCTGCCGCGGGCTCGAAGAGCCAAAACAGTAATTTTTTCACGATAGAAAAATCTCCCCGAATGCTTACGCATCCGGGGAGATTTTCTATAACAGCTTAGAGAACGGGCGTCCAGGCAAGATCCAGAATCTCGTCCACATCGTCCATGGAGGTGATGAGGCCGAGGCGGACGTAGCGCTCAATGAACTCCTTGAGCGTTGCGCCGGTGAACTCGTCAGAAAGGCCGAACTGGAGGGAACCGTTGATCATGATGTTCATCTCGTAGTTGCCGCCGTTCCAGCCCATGTCCATAAGAACCTGGGTGGCTTCCGCGGAGTTGTCGCGCATCCAGCTGTGCGCCTTCTGCACAGCCTGTGCCACTTTCTTGGCAATGGTCGGGTTTTCCTTCACGAACGTGCCGTTCATGGCCATAACACAGCAAGTGCGGCTCGCAAAGTCGCTGTCGAGCTGGGAACGAATGCACTTGAGCGTGCCTTCCTTCACCATGGCGTAAGCAAAGGTATCGCTCAGCAGCGCCGCGGCGATCTCGCCGTTCTGCATAGCGGCAACGCACGCGTCAGCAGAGACCTGCGTGAGTTCCACGTCGGTAGCATAGTTGATGCCGTCGGCGTCGAGCAGCAGGGCGGTGATGTTGTAGTCGGACTTGCCGATGCCGTTCGGGACAGATATCTTCTGACCCTTCAGGTCAGCGGTGGTGTTATAGTCGCTGTCCGCGAGAACGTACAGAGACTTGCAGCCGATGTGCGCGCCGCCGGTGAAGGTGATATCCACGCCGTTGGTGATGGGAACGAGCATCTTCGCCATCATGCCGGTCGCCACGTCGACCTGGCCGGTGCCGAGCGCTTCCACGTCGCTGCCGCCCTTGACGCCCTCGGCAGTCAGGCCGGCCTCGGTGAAGTAGCCGAGGTGATCCGCCATGGTCGGGCCGGAGGTGCAGCCGTCCGACATGTAGTAGTGGATGGTGCGGCCGTAGGCGGGCTCGTTCTTCATGGCTTCGAGCTCTTCCTCGGTCGGGGTGATGTCAACATCGGTCATCTCGATCGCGCGGCCTTCAATGCTCATGGGAACAAAGAGGGCTTCCCAGTTGCCAGTGGCAGAGGCCTCGGCCGCATCGAGATGCTCGCTGGCTTCGTTGACCTCCACGTCCTCAACGGTGCCGACCTCGATCTGGCCGTCGTTGTTGGAGTCGGCGATCACGGTGGACGCGCCGTTGTTTCCGGTCTCGGCGTTGTCGCCGGTCTCGGGGGTCTGTGCGCTGCACGCGCAGAGCGCGAACACCATGACAAGTGTGAGCACAAGAGCAAGGATCTTTTTCATGTACTTTTCTCCTTCAATTTTTTATTTACAGGGCATTGCCATATAAATTCTCCGTCAGTCTTTCTTTCCGCCGAAGTGCAGGCGGTTGAGAATTTCGTTGCGGTACTTCACAAAGCTTGCAGATGACCGGTCGCGCGGGAAGTCCTCGTCGATCATGATATCGGCAACGATGCGGCCGGGATTGGATTCCATCACAAGCACACGCGTGCCCATGTACACGGCCTCGTCGATGCTATGCGTCACCATGAGCGCAAGCTGCTTTCTCTGCGCCCAGATATTCAAGATTTCGTCCTGCATGTTCATGCGCGTAAATTCGTCCAGCGCGCCGAGCGGCTCATCGAGCAGCAATATCTCCGGCTCGTTGATGAGCGTGCGCACAAGCGCCACGCGCTGCGCCATGCCGCCGGAGAGCTGCGCGGGATAGTCGTTCCGAAAGCGCTCGAGCCCGATCATCGAGAGCATGCGCTCCACGCGCTCGGCCTTTCCGGTCTTCGCGCCGCGCACATCAAGACTGAACGATATGTTCTTCTCCACCGTGAGCCACGGGAAGAGCGTGGGGTTCTGGAAAACGAGTCCCCGCTCGGGCGAAGGGCCGTCGATCTCCTCCCCGTTTACGGCAGCGCGGCCGAGCGTCGGTGGGATGAGCCCTGCCACAAGGCGAAGGATCGTGGACTTTCCGCAGCCGGAGGGCCCGACGAGGGAGACGAACTCTCCGCTTTTCATCGTGACACTCACATCCTGCAGCGCGTGCGTCACCTCGTCGCTCTCAACTCTGGCAAACACCTTGCTGACGTTTTCGAGCGTCAGGCAGACATCGTTCTTTTCCTTCGGCATTATTTTTCCGCTCCGTTCTGCCATCTGAGCAGATAGCGTTTGATCCGCTCGAGTCCCTTGGTGACCAGCGTGAAGATGAAGCAGATCACGAAGAGCGCCGCGAACGATTTATCGTAGCTCGCCCAACCGGTCTGCCACGTCATATACCAGCCGAGGCCGGACTTTACGCCGAGCATTTCCGCGATCATAATGGCGACACACGAGGAGCTCATTGCCTGCGTGCAGCCCTGCAGAATGGATGGCATGGCGTGCGGGATCGCCACGCGGAACACGAGCTGGCGGTCGTTTGCGCCGAGCGTGCGCGCCGCTTCAAAATACTCCTTGCCCACGTTGGCAATGCCCGTGAGCGAGGCGACCGTCACGGCGAACCACGAGCCGAGCGCAATAATGAACACCGCTCCGGCGAAAAGCGAGGACGCCACGACAAGAATGATGGGGATCCACGTAGAGGTCGGGATCGGCCCCAAAAACTTGATGATCGGGTCGAGCCAGTAGCGAGCCCGCTTGGAATAGCCGCAGGCGATGCCGGTCACGAGGCCGAGCGACACGCCGATGAAATAGCCGAGGAACAGCAGCTTGAGCGTGTTGAGCGTGCAGTCCAAAAGGAGCTTGTAGTCAACGAGGAACGCGTTGATGATATAGTTCATGCACGGCACGAACGGCTGCGTCAGCACGCCGGTCTTGAGCGTGAGATAGTCATAGAGCGTGAGAAACAGGAAGAGCGCCGAGAAGTGGGGCGCTTTATAATGCAGCGTGTCGTAAAACTGCCGCTTTCCTTTTTTCTTTTGCCAAACGGCGGCGAGCAGGCAGACAAGATATACCGCCAGCGCCGCGCCAAGCGCCCAGACATAGCTCCAGGGATTCCGGTTGCGGCTGTTGTTCGGCACAAGCAGATACTCCAGCAGCGCAATACCACCGCAGAGAAGCGGCAATACCATAATGACCGCCTCCGCCGCTTTCTGGGCGGGTGTCTTTTCCTTTTCCTCCAGTTCCTTGAGCTGGCGGCGGGTCAGACCCGATAGCAGTGCGAGATCGACGCTCTGTTCCTTTTTCGTTTTTGCCTCATCGTGAGCAGAGAAACCGCCCCTTTCGCACTTTGATATGTGCGAAAGGGGCGGTTTGCAATTCCTATCTTATTTCGCCGCCAATTCCTGCCGGGTCATATCCGTGAGGTTGCGCACCCAGCGCTCGCGCTTGAGCATGAAGTGCGCGATGGTGATCTTCACGAAGTCCACGGCCTTCACCATGGCGTACATGGCCACCGGGCCGATCGCCGTATAACGCGCCACGAGGAAAATGCCGGGAATGATGATGAGAAGCGTTGTCGTGCCGTCTACCCAGAGGCCCATGGCGGTATCGCCTCCGGCGCGGGACACGGCAAGCTGAACATTGATATACACCCACGGCGGCATGAAGAGCGACATGAGCAGCACCATCTCGCGGCAGATGCTCTGCGCGCTCGCGCTCAGATGGCCGAACACGACATGGATGAGCGGGATCGTGAGGAGGCCGACAAAGATCATGAAGACACCGAACACGACGCCCGCCGTCATGAGCCAGCGCTTTTCCTGCCGGGCTTTGTCCAGCTCGCCGCGTCCTAATGTGGAGCCAAGGATAACGCCGGTCGCGGTCGTGATGCCGCTGAACGCCACAAAGAAGAGATTTGCAATGGCAAAGCTCGCCGCCATGCCGGAGACAACGTCCGCGCCGCCGCGGCCATTGTAGAGCGCAGTCGTGACCGTTTCGGAAATGACCCAGAGCATTTCGGAGCCGAGCACCATGGAGCCCTTTTTGAGCATGCGGAAAAAGAGAGGAAAATCGACGCTCACGAGCTCCTTGGGCGTGGCGGAAAACGGCGGGCGCTTGACGGCGATGTAGACGAGGAACATCGTCATTTCCGTGAGACGGGCGATGATCGTGGCAATGGCCGCGCCCTGCACTTCGAGCCGCGGCGCGCCGAGGTTGCCGTAGATGAGCACCCAGTTGAAGAACGTATTAACGAGCGTTGCGATCACGGAGATGAAAAGCGGCGTGCGTACCCGGCCGATCTCACGCAGGGAGGAAGAGCAGATCGTGGACACCGCCATCGGGATGCCGTTGAAGCCCATGAGGAACATGTATTTCACAGCCTCGTCCAATATGGCGTCCGCCTGCGAGTTGCCGACGACCATGAGCGAGAGCACCCGCCGCGGGAACACCATGCACACGAGCAGATACAGAACGATGGCCACCGCCGCGAGCACCGCCTTGAAGCTCAGCGACTGACGCATGCCGCGCTTATCCCCCGCGCCGTAATACTGTGACATGAAGATGCCGCCCGCAGTACAGATCGTGTTGAGCAGCACCATGAACACGAAGAGGATCTGGCCGGAGATGTTGACGCCGGACATTTTCACATCGCCCAGGCCAGAGACCATGAAATTGTCGATAAGCGACACCATGTTCTGGATGAGCATTTGCAGCATGACCGGCAGCGCGATGAGCAGCGCCTTTTTATAAAAGCTCGCCGGGCCGAAAAGCTTGCCCTTGCTGAGCGTTGCGGTTTCCATGAAACTTGCTTCCTCCTGGTAAAACATCTGAAAGTCAGATGATTCTATCTGCTGGACACAGAAAAGTCAATAGGTCAAATTTCACCATTCATTGCGCGCTTTTCTCCACGATTTGCAGCACCTCGGCAATGTCGGAGATCGTGTAGTCGATGGAAAGCTCCGGCGGCGCGGCGTGGCCGTTGGGGTTGTACCAGCACGTCCGGATTCCGGCGTTGATCCCGCCGCGGATATCGCTCGTGAGCGAATCGCCGACGATGAGCATCTCCTCCGGCTTTATCCCCTCGAGTGCGGCTAAGACCGGGGCGAAAAACTCCCTGGACGGCTTTTCCGCGCCGACCACTTCGGAGATAAAAATAGGATCGAGCAGTTTATCGAGCCCCGACCGGTCGAGCTTCTTGTCCTGCGCGACCTTCGTCCCGTTCGTCACGGCGCACTGCGCAACCCTGCCGCGGAGCGCGAGCACGGTTTCCTTCGCGTGCGGGCAGAAAACGATCGTATCGCCGAGACGGAGCTGATACTCGGCGTTGAACGCCGGGGCTACGGCGGTATCGATGCCGCGCGCGGCGAAAAACTCCACGAAGCGCCCGACGAGGATTTCCGGCTTCGTATATTCGCCGCGTTCGAGCGCCTGCCACCAGCGGACGTTGATGGCGGAATACTGTGTGATCATCTCATCGGTACACTCACCGAGACCGAAAAGGGAAAAGCACGTCTTTATTGCCGCGCGCTCGGCGGCGAGAAAGTCTAAAAGCGTTCCGTCCACATCCCAGAGGACGGCCTTGATTTCAGCCATGATGCTCCTCCCACTGTTCCCGCAGCCACACGATCTCCGCAGCGTATCCAGCGTCGTCGTTCGGCGTTTCAAGAATGAACGGCCGCCCGGCGAGCGCTTCGTGGCAGACGATGTGCACAAGCGCCTCCTCCGGCAGGACGCCCTCCCGGATCTTCGCATGGCGATCCTTGTGGCTTCCGAGACCGTTGAGGGAGTTATTCAGGTGCACCGCCTTGAGCCTATCAAGCCCGATCACACGGTCAAACTCGGCAAGCACTGCGTCCGGGTCGGAGACAATGTCGTAGCCCCCGTCCCAGATGTGGCACGTATCGAGGCAGACGCCAAGCTTATCCTGGAGCTCCACGCGATCGATGATCTCGCGCAGCTCTTCAAACCTTCCGCCAATCTCGCTGCCCTTCCCGGCCATCGTTTCGAGAAGGACGGTCGTATGCATGTCCGGCGCGAGAACGGCGTTCAAAAGCTCCGCGATCATCGCGATCCCGGCCTCCGTCCCCTGCCCGACATGGCTTCCGGGATGGAAGTTATAAAAGCAGCCGGGCGTGAGCTCCATGCGCTCGAGATCCTCCGTAAAGGCGCGTTTGGCAAAGTCGCGCACCGAGGGCTTGTCGCTGCACGGGTTGAGCGTGTAGGGCGAATGCGCCACGAGCGGGCCAAAGCCCTGTTCGGCCGCCCATGCACGGAAGGCTGCGACGTCGCTCTCTTCCACTTTCGCCGCCGCGCCGCCGCGCGGGTTGCGCGTAAAGAAGGCGAACGTGTTCGCGCCGAGCGCTGCGGCGCGCTTCCCCATCGCCATGTATCCCCCGGCGGAGGAAACATGGTAGCCGAGATACAGTGTATTAGTTGACATAATGTTCTCCTGTTGTGTTTTTTTCAGTATAACACAGTTTCCAAAATAGGAAAAGCCCGCGGCGAAAATCGCCGCGGGCTTTTCCTATACAGGGAGTACATAAACAAAAGAGGCAACCGAATCCGCGTAGCACTCCTGCCGAAAACCCAGCTTTTCAAAAAGACGCAGGCTTTTCTGATTGTCTTTGTCGATCAGCGCCACAATATCCAATGCCGGATACTTTCCCCGGACAGAACGGATCACTTCCCGCAGCATTTCGCAGGCATATCCGTTTCTCTGGAAACGCGGGGCAATGGTGATACCCAGCGTGATACAGTCCCCCGGCTTATAAAAGTATGCCAGTTCGCCTATAAGCTCTAAGCCGTCTTTTAGAGCGATTTCAAAGTGCTGCTCCTGCCTGTCTGACAGAAAAACAACGTTTTGGTACTTCTCAATAAACGCCTCAACCTCCGGGAGAGCGAAAGCTTTCCACCGCTGATACCGTCGGCATGCCTCGTCGTTGCGGTATCCGCTGATGCTTTCCGCGTCGGAGGGCTCCAGATTTCGAAGAAACAGCCTCTCCGTTTCTAAATAAACCATACGTTTTCTCCGTGTTCGCCGGGAGATTTTATCTCGTCGGGACGATCTCCAGCCAGTAGCCGTCCGGGTCCTGAATGAAATAGATGCCCATGGCGGCGTTTTCAAAGCAGATGCAGCCCATCTCGCTGTGGAGCGCGTGCGCCGCGGCAAAGTCGTCCACGCGAAATGCCAGATGGAACTCCTCCTCGCCGATGTCGTAAGCCTGAGGATGATCGCGCAGCCACGTGAGCTCGAGCTCAAAGTCGGAAGCATCGTTCGCCACATATACAATGATATACGAGCCGTCGGAAGCTTCCTTGCGCCGCTTTTCGCGCAGGCCGAGCGCCTTTTCGTAGAACGCAAGTGAGGCAGCGAGATCGCGGACGTTATAATTCTCATGGATCATATGGAATTTCATGGCTCTTCTCCCTTTCAAATTTCAAAGATCTGGCCGGGCGCGGTGATGTCGGCGATCTTGTCCCGGTAGGCCTCCGTAACGCTCATGGCCTTGAATTTGGGGATGTATTCGTATTTTTCCCACATATGCATCGGGAATGCTCTGCGGATGTCCGCCGAGCGCATCATGGCGTCAAAGCCCATCCAGTAGTTTGCGCCGAGGCGCGGGTCGAGCGGGAGGAACGCCGCGTCCAGCCGGACGCCGTTGAGCTTGGCGATCTCGGCAAAGTAACGGTTTTTCATGTCGCGCTCTTCCTCCGGCGTATCGTCCGGCCACGCCCACCAATGGAGATCGCCCGCGTGGTACACGGTCTTTCCGGCATAGTTCACGACAAATGCAACGCCGCAGTCGGTCGAGCCGATGGTGGAAACGCCCATCGCGCCCAGCTTTCCGCCCGGGAAGATGCGGCGGCAGTTCGGCCCGGTACGGACCACGGGGGCGTTCTCCCCGGCGGGAACGGTGCGGATATCGTCCGAAAGGATGAACGTGTGGCGCGGATGATCGGCAAACCGCTCAAAGATCACCGGGTCAAAGTGGTCGGAATGATGGTGGCTCGCGAAAACGCACAGGCGCTTATCGCGGTCTATCTCGGGCAGATCGCCCCCGGCATAGTCAAAAAGACAGGCAATATCCTCCCACTCCGCAAGAAATGCGCTGTGTTTGATGTATGTAATGCGCATGGTGCGCCTCCCCGTTTTGATTTACATAAATGAAAGAAGTGTTTTTTATGTAAATCAAGTATACGGGCAGTACGGCGCGCGGGCAAGTTACAGTTTTGACTTTTTTCTGTCAGTTTCTGCCAACGTCGGCAGCGAGCATGGAAAGCGCTATGCGCTTTTTCGCCGCGTCCACCTCAATAACGGCAACATCCACCATATCACCCACGCGGACAACGTCGGAGGCCTTGCGCACGAAGTTATCGGAGAGGCGCGAGATGTGTACCAGACCGTCCTGATGCACACCGATATCGACGAACGCGCCGAAATCCACAACATTGCGCACCGTGCCGCGCAGCTTCATGCCGGGCTTTAAATCCTTGAGCTCCAGAATATCGGTGCGCAGCAGCGGCGCGGGCAGCTCGTCGCGCGGGTCGCGGCCGGGCTTCATGAGATCGGACACAATGTCCGAGAGCGTCGGCACGCCGACGCCGCAGTACGC
>CAKTBC010000051.1 GCA_934533005.1 uncultured Oscillospiraceae bacterium
TCGGCTTTGATCTGCTCCGGCGTCTTGCCGGTATTCTCCGCCATGATGCGGTTCATGCGCGCTTTGATCTTGAGAAAGCGCTCCACATCGATCTCCATATCGGTGACCTTGCCCTGCGTTCCGGCAGCGGGCTGGTGGATCATGATCTCGGCATTGGGCAGCGCAATACGCTTGCCCTTCGCGCCGGAGGATAGCAGAAACGCACCCATCGACGCCGCCATACCGACGCAGATGGTGGACACGTCACATTTGATATACTGCATCGTGTCGTAGATTGCCATACCGTCCGTGATGGAGCCGCCGGGGCTGTTGATATACATCTGGATGTCCTTGTCGGGATCCTGCGCTTCGAGATAAAGAAGCTGCGCCACGACGAGGCTGGCGGACGTGCTGTTGACTTCCTCGCCAAGAAAAACGATACGGTCGTTCAGCAGACGGGAGAAAATGTCATAGGAACGCTCTCCGCGGGACGTCTGTTCTACAACATACGGTACGAGACTCATGATATAAATCCTCCTTTGCGGGGTTAAAATGCGATGATACGGGAAAGGGCAGATCGCCCTTTCCCGTTATGTCAGTTTATGAGGAAGAGCCGGATCACTCCTCCGTCTTCTCCTCGGCCTTAGCGGCCTTCTTGGTGGTTTTCTTCGCCTTCGGAGCTTCCTCAGCGGACTCTTCAGTCTTGACAGCCTTCTTGGTCGTCTTCTTGGCCTTGGGCGCTTCTTCCTCGGCAGTCTCCTCCGTCTTGGCAGCCTTCTTCGCGGCAGGCTTCTTGGCCTTCTTCTCCGTGGCGACAACGCCGTTCTCGGCGATGATCTCCATGGCGCGCTGGCGGCGCAGATCGGCGGTCAGACCGGCAACGTCGATAGCCTTCGCCACGTCTTCAGCCTTCATGCCGTATGCTTCGCCGAGCTTTTCGTATTCAGCCTGCAGATCCTCTTCGGAGATCTGAACGTTCTCGGCCTCTGCCACGGCGGCAAGCAGGAGCTCGGTGCGGGCCTGCTTTTCAGCGGTAGCGCGCATGCTCTCACGGAAGGTCTTCATATCGGTGCCGATCATCTTCAGATAATCGTCAATGCGGATGCCCTGATTGGCCATATACTGCGCATACTCGCGGATGATGCCGTCCATGCGCTCTTCGACCATACCCTCGGGCATGTCAACGGTCATGTTCTCCACGGCCTGATCGACAAGGGCATCCTCAAAGGCGTTCTTCGCGGCCTTTTCCTTCTCCTCAACGGCCTTGGCGCGGATGTCAGCCTTCAGCTCGGCGAGCGTGTCAAAGTCGTTGTCCTTGGCGAACTCGTCATCCAGCTCCGGCAGCTCCTCAAACTTGACCTCGTTGCACTTTACGTGGAACACGACAGCCTTGCCGCCGAGATCGTGGCCGTAGTTCTCCGGGAAGGTGATGTCAAGATCACGCTCCTCACCGGCAGAAATACCGACAAGCTGGCTCTCAAAGCCGGGAACGAACGTGTCGGAGCCGAGAACAAGATTCTGGTTCTCCGCCGTGCCGCCGTCAAACGGGATGCCGTCGAGCATACCGGCGTAGTTGATGTTTACGGTGTCGCCGTTCTGGGCGGGACGCTCCACGGTGACGAGGCGGGCATTCTGCTTGCGCAGGCGCTCGATGTGGCCGTCGACCTCTTCGTCGGTGACTTCGGTGGAGGGCTTCTCCGCCTCAAGACCCTTATACTGGCCGAGCGTGACCTCGGGATAAACGTCGGTGCTGAAGCTCAGAAGAGCGCCGTTTTCCTCGGTGACCTTGGAATCGGTCATCGTCGGACGGCCGACGGTCTCAAGCTTGCCCTCGGCAACGCCGAACGCAAAGGCGTCGTTCGCGGCATTTTCAAACGCATCATCATAGAACACGTCCTTGCCGTACATGCCCTCGATGACCATGCGGGGCGCCTTGCCCTTGCGGAAGCCGGGAACCATGATGCGGCTGCGGGCTTTCAGATATGCACCGTTGACATACTTCTCAAACTCGGCAGCGTCGAGCTCGACATCAAAGGTAACGGTGTTTTTTTCTTTCTTGCTGTTCTTGACAATCATGTGGGGGTTACTCCTCTCTATATTTCAGCCGGGACTGAATATGCAAATTTCAAGCCGATACATTATAGCAAATCAAAATGCAAATTGCAACGGATTATCTGAGCTTATACGGAACAAAATCAAGAAAATCTGCGGAAACGAGGCGGTAATGCACGCCTTCGCTCTCGCCGATGAACGCGCTGCGGCAGCCATAACCATGGATGTGGCCGTAACAGCACTCATGCACGCCGTATTCGGAGAGCACACGCAGTATCTCCGGGCAGGTATAATGGAGATACTGCGGCGGATAATGAAGAAAGACCAGCTTCTCCCGGTCACCGGCACACTTGAGCGACGTTTCAAGCCGCCCGACCTCTCGCCGGAGAACTTTGGCGTCGTGCTCCGTGCCGGTCTCTTCATCCTTAAACCAGCCGCGTGTGCCGCACAGCGCCAGATTCTCCCATTCGGCAGAGTTATTATGCAGCAAAGAGATGGTGTCCAAACCGTTTTGCGCAAAAAAAGCGTTCATTTTTGCCGCAGTCGTCCACCAGTAATCGTGATTGCCCTTGACCATCAGCTTTTTTCCGGGCAGACTGTTCAAAAACTGAAAGTCCGGCAGCGCCTCGGCAAGACTCATCGCCCAGCAGAAATCGCCGCAGATGACACAGGTGTCGTCTGCGTGCAGCAGATCAAAGCCGCGGCGGATCTTATCCTCGTAGTCGATCCATCGGCCGCCGAAGGCTTCCATCGTCTTCTCCGGCTCGCCGATGGCGAGATGCAGATCTCCAATGGCAAAAAGGGACATATTCCCTCCCTTCTCCGAATAAAGCGGAATTTTGCGCAGAAACTACTCCCTGTAATCCAACAAGGGAGGATAAAAATCATGAACGAAAAAACGAACTGCAAGATCGACTGCTGCGTGAAGGACTGCAAGTACCACACCGCAGCGGACCAGTGCACCGCTTCCCACATCAACGTTTCCAACGAAGACGCCCAGCGCAAGGCGGAGACGTTCTGCGCCACGTTTGAAAACCGCTGCAATTGCTGACCGGACGGGGCGTTTGCCCCGTACATACTTTAGTCCAGCGTGAAAGCGTTCTCCCAATGGCGAATGTCGGGATTCTTTGTTTCCACCCCGTCGGGGGCGTAAATTTCGATCACATCGAACCGCGGCTGAAGCTTCTGCGGATTCTTTTGCAGCCATTCCTCCGCCGCGGCGGCCAGTTTTTGCCGTTTGGCGTAGGTCACAAACTCGCGCGCCTCAGCAAACGCGGCGTTTTTTCGCAGCTTCACCTCTGCAAAGATCACGTAACGCCGGTCGGCGGCGATCACATCCAGCTCGCCGAGCCGGGTGCGATAGTTCATGGCGAGAATGCGGCAGCCTTTTTTGCGGAGATATTCCGCCGCGAGCGCCTCGCCGTAGCGCCCGAGCAGCATCGTGCCGCTCAATGCATCTTCCTCAGATACGCCGGGCGATGGATCGGCGATGGGCCGTATTCGCGAAGTGCGGCATAGTGCGCCGCCGTACCGTAGCCCTTGTGTTTGGCAAAGCCGTACTGCGGATAAAGTGCATCCATATCGTCCATATACCGGTCACGCGTGACCTTGGCCAGCACCGACGCCGCCGCAATGGAGGCGCAGCGGCTGTCGCCCTTCACGATCTTGATTGCCGGGATATCGAGCTCGTTTTTATCGTTTCCGTCTACGAGCGCAAGCACCGGCGCGGGCTCCATGTCGGCGATGGCGCGGTTCATCGCGAGATAGGTTGCACCCTTGATGTTCAGCGCTTCGATCTCGTCGACCGTGGCGAATGCGATGCCAAACGCCACGGCGCTCTCACAGATAACGTCATAGAGCGCGTCGCGTTTTTTCGCCGTGAGCTTTTTGGAGTCGTTCAGCCCTGGTATCACAAGCCTCTCCGGCAGAATGACCGCCGCAGCGCACACCGGCCCGGCCAGCGGGCCGCGCCCGGCCTCGTCCACGCCGCAGAACGGCGTATTTTCGCCTGCGAGATATCGCTCGTAGGCATACATATCCATTTCGGGATGCTCCATTGTCACGGCCTTTCCAGCGTCATGCGGCCGAGCTTGCCCTCGCGGAATTCGTCGAGAAGAACGTGCGCCATGCGCTCGGTATTGACTTCGCCGCCGGAGATAAGAAAGCCGCGCTTTCTCGCCGCAACTTCAAGAAGCTCATAGCCGGGTGCTTCCGGATCAGGCGCGAATTTATAGCGGGCCTCGATCGCGCCGGGATAAAGCTCGCGCAGCCGCTCAAGCAGCCGGCAGGCGACGAGCTCCACATCGAGAATGTTGTCGTTGATCGCGCCTGTCCAAGCAAGCGAATATCCCACCTCGGGCGACTCAAACTTCGGCCAGAGGATGCCGGGCGTATCCAGCAGGAGGATACCGCCGTTGAGCGTGATCCACTGCTTGCCGCGCGTAACACCGGGACGGTCGCTCGTTTCGGCAGCCTTTCGCCCGGCAAGTCGGTTGATAAAGCTCGACTTGCCCACGTTCGGCACGCCAAGAACCATGAAGCGGAGGGCTTTGCCCACCTGTCCTTTTGCCTCGGCCCGTTCGATCTTCTCCTTAAGGAGAGATCGCGCCGCTGCGGGAAAGACGTTCACGCCGCGGCCGCTTTTGCAGTCCATTTCCAGCGCGAGCGCTCCTTCGCCGGTGAGCGCCTTTTTCCAAAGCGCCGTTGCGGCGGCGTCCGCCTGATCCGCACGGTTGAGCACGATCAGCCGCGGCTTGCTGCCGACAATACGTTCTACATCCGGGTTGCGGCTGGAATTGGGGATGCGCGCGTCGCGCAGCTCCACCACGGCGTCCACAAGGCGGAGACTGTCCTCCATCATGCGGGTCGCCTTTTTCATATGACCGGGATACCAGTTTATCGTTTCATTTGCCATCAGCCGATCACTCCTATGCGGCTCCAATCGCGGCTCTCGCCGTGCTGCGAATCGCCGCCCGGAACGAGCAGGAAAAATGCCCGCCCAATGACCAGCCGCTCATCCACGCACCCAATGCGGTCATCGCGGCTGTCGGTCGAGCCGTTGCGGTTGTCGCCCATGACGAAAAGGCACCCCTCCGGCACGGTGACGGAGTCGCCGAAGTCAATGCGGCGATGCGTCGGCTCGAGCGTATACGGCTCATCAAGCGCCTCGCCGTCCACGTACACGATACCGCCTTCAAAGTCGATCGTGACCGTTTCGCCCTCGGTAGCGATCACGCGCTTTACGATCGGCTCGCTGTTGAAGCTTTCCTTGCGAAGGACAATAATATCCCCGCGCTTCGGCGTATAGAAAAGATTGGACACAAGGATGCGGTCGCCGGGATGCAGCGTATTTAGCATGGAAGTACCGACAACGCCGATCACACGCACGAGAAACGTGAAGATCAGAACGCAGGCAAACAGCGCCACCACGAGCGACTGTATCCAATCAAACGTTTCGCCGCGGCGTTCTTTCAGTTTTCTCTTTTTGATCTCAGGCCAGGTTTCATTCATAAAGAGCACACTTCCGATATTGTAATTACAGGCATTATACTACATTCTGCAACTGTCAGCAATAAGAAAAAACTCATTGACTGCATTAGAAAAGGACGCCTCGATGAGGCGTCCTTTTCTATGCGTCCGGACTTCAGTTGACGAGGCCCTTGACCTTCGCAGCCTTGCCCACGCGGTCGCGCAGGTAGTACAGCTTCGCCCGACGGACTTTGCCGCGCCGGATGGTCTCCACGGAGACGATGCTGGGAGAATGCACGGGGAAAACCTTCTCGCAGCCGACGCCATAGGAAATGCGGCGGACGGTGATGGTTTCATTGATGCCGCCATGCTTTCTGGCAATGATGGTGCCTTCGAACACCTGGGTGCGCTCGCGGGAGCCTTCCTTGACGCGCAGGGTGACACGCACGGTATCGCCGACGTTCATCTGCGGAAGCTCCGGCTTCATGTAGTTCGCGGTGAGAGTTTTGATGAGATCCATGATGATCCTTCCTTTACATGAGACGTTCTTACCGCGTAAGCACTGCGGCAGCGGACCGCCTTGATATGCCGTGCCCAAGGCACGCGCCATAAGAGATTACCATATCCTGTCCGGTTTTGCAAGCATTTTTTCGCAGCTTTTCCGACCGTCTTTGCATATTCCTCCCGAAATCCGGCAGAATAGGAAATGACTTCTTTACCGGAGGGAAAAACATGAGAAAAACACGTTATCTTCTGCTTTTTATGCTCTGTCTTCTGTTGCTCGGAAGCTCTTTTACGGCCCTGGCGGCAGATGGTGCTCCCATCGCGGAAAATCTTGAGCTGACGACCTACCGCGGCATATCCGTCGGAGGGCGGCTCAAAGCGTTCGATCCAGAGGGCGAAGAGGTGCATTTCCGTATCACGACCGAGCCGAGAAAGGGCACGCTGACGCTCAGGGAAGACGGCGAGTTCGTCTACACGCCCGCCGATGGCAAACGCGGCCGTGACTATTTCGGTTACTGCGCTACTGACCCGAACGGCAACGTATCACAGGAAGCTACCGTTGTCATCACGATCCGCAAAGCCGGAAAAGGCGCCGGGTACGCCGATACCGTCGGACTCTCGTGCGAGTACGCCGCGTGTGTTCTCGCGGAAAAAGGGCTGTTCACCGGCCGCTGCGTCTGCGGACAGTATCTCTTTGAGCCGGAGGAAATGATCTCCTGCGGCGAGTTTCTAACGCTGTGCATGGAAACCGCAGGCATTGAACCGGCAGAACCAGCCGTCTCCACGGAGACCGAGGCCACCACCGCTCCCGTATGGGTGCAGCAGTATGTCAACGCCGCCGTATCCGAGGGCTGCCCCGTTTCGACCTTCGGCGAGAGTGCATTTGACGCGGACGCGCCGGTAACGCTCGGCGCTGCGGCACAAACACTCTCCAAGGCGCTGCACATCACGCCGCTTTCCTCCGCAGCTGTGGAAGAGAGCGCCGAGGCGCGTGCCATTCAGGAGCTTGCCGCATGCGGCCTTCTGCCGCTCGGCATGGACGCGGAAGCATCGCTCACCCGCGGTCAAGCTGCGGAACTTCTATTGAAAGCGCTTCAGCTTATCGAAGAGCGCGGTTAACTAAAAACGGCAGGGTCTTCCCTGCCGTTTCTTGTAGCGTTTCAGTCTTTCCGCAGCCGTTCGGCCAGAGCTTCGTCCGCGGCGGTGATGATCGTCCTGTAATCGGTGTATATCACGCGCCCCGGCTTCGCACCGGAGGGCTTTTTCACAAAGCGCACCTGCGTGCAGTCCACAGCGACCTTGCCGCCGTTTTTTGCCTGCGAATATGTCGCGGCAAGCGCCGCGGCCTGACGGATCGTTTGCTCGTCTGCTTCCCCTTCTGCCTGTGATACGATCACGTGGCTGCCGGGGAGCTTCTGCACATGAAGCCAGAGATCGGTGCGGCGGGCCGTATGGAGCGTGAGCTCGTCGTTCTGCACATTGCCGCGACCGACGAGGATCTCCGTGCCGCTATCCGATACGAACCGCAGCGGTTTGCGTGCCGCGGGCTGCTTCTGGCGCTTTCCCTGCGCCTTTTCCTTGATATAACCGGCGTTCACCAGCTCACGGCGGATATCGGCAAGGTCGCGGTCGCACTCGGCGCGGGAGAGCTCGTCGAGCACGCTCTCCAAATAAGCCTCATCCTCACGCGCGGCGGCAATCAGCTCCGTGAGCATCCGGTTTGCGGTTTTCGCTTTGTTATAGAGCTTATAGTTGTAGGCAGCGTTCTGCTGCGGCGTCTTGCGTTCGTCGAGCGGCACGGTGACGCTCGGGCAGTCCGGCTCATAGTAATCCTGCGCCTCAAAGGAGCGCATGCCGCGTTTCAGCCGGTACATATTCGCCGTGATGAGATCACCGCGGCGGCGGTACTCCTCGCGCTTTTCCGTTTCCAGCAATTCCTGCTCGCGCGCCGCGATCTTGCGCAGCAGACGGTCCCGCGCCGTTTTCGCCGTGCGCGTAAGATCGGCGCTGCGGCGGCGCAGATTTTCCTGCTGATCCTTTTTGCGGTAAAATGTATCCAGAAGCTCGCTGAATGACGAAAACTCCGTCAGCTCGGCACGGTCGCCGTACTGATATATCCGCTGGAACGTATAATCCTTCGGCATGCCGTCAATGGAGATCATGACCGGCGTAAAGTCTCCGGTTTCGATGCGCACGCGCAGCGCGTCGAGCGCGGCGGAAAGCCCCTCCCAGCCGCCGAGCGCGAGCTCGCGGCAGAGAAGCGGCGAGAGACCGCCGAACGTATCGAGCAGCCACTTGTCCGGCAGCTGCATCCGGTCGGCATGCGCGAGAAGACGCTCGCACTCCTCGCTCTCTGTCCGGAAAAACGACGGCTTCTCCTGCTGCGGAGGCAGCGTATAAAAAAGCCCCGGCAGAAGCGCGCGGCGGTTGGGATCTTCATAATCCACGCGGCGGATGCAGTCCAATATATGCCCGTCGCCGTCAAGCAGCAGGAGATTGAGCCCCTTGCCCATGAGCTCAAGCACGAGCGTTTTCTCGCCTCGGCAGTTCAGTTCGTCCACGGTATCCAGCCGCAGAATAAGCAGACGCTCGCCGAGCGGCTGCTCCAGCGCCGTGATCCGCGCGCCGATCAGATATTTTCGCAGTAGCATGCAGAACATCGGCGGCTGCGGTGGGTTTTCCATGGTCTGCTCCGTGAGCGAAATGCGGGCGCTCCCCGGCCGGACAGAGAGCAGCACGCGGCGGCTCCCCTGCTCACGCGAACGCACGGACAGGATCAGCACGTCCTTTTCCGGCATGCTGATCCTGTCGATCTTTGCTCCCAGAAGGGAGTTTTCCAGCTCACGGCGCAGAGCCGTCAGCAATATGGCGTCCAGAGGCATCGTTTTCCTCCAAAATAATGGAAAAGAGTTCTTCGATCCGCTCGTTTTGTCCGCGGAGATACAGCCAGCCGAACAGCGCCTCCAGCCCGGAGGCGGCGTGGTATTCGGCCTCCGTTGCGGCGCGGGGCGCGGCATGGCTGTGGGCATTGCGTCCGCGGCGGTATACGGCGTCCTCCTCGCCCGTCAGATACGGGCGGATCTTTTCCGCCGCGCGCGCCTGCGCCGGGGCGGATACATACCGGATGGTCTGCCGGTGCAGCTCGCCGGCGGTCAGCTTACCGGAGCGGCAAACCTCCCGCCGGGCAAGGATCTCATACACGGCGTCGCCCATGTGAGCGAGCGCCAGCGCGCTCATGGCGCGCACTTCACCGTCCGAGAGGATCATAGCTGCGGTTCCTCCGCAGAGAAATCGTCCTTCTGCTCCTCAATGAGCTGCTCCATCGGCGTACGGCCGGACATGCTCATCTCCTGCCATTGCTCGCGCGTGATAAGAAGCTGGCGGGGCTTGGAGCCCTCAAACGGCCCGACGATGCCGAGCTCTTCCATCTGATCAACGAGACGCGCGGCGCGAGAGTAGCCGAGCTTCAGCCGCCGCTGCAGCATGGAAACGGACGCCTGCTTCGTATCGAGAATGACGTCCACCGCCTGCGGCAGAAGCTCATCGCAGCCGCTGAACGGATTGTCGTCCGGCGCAGCGGAAGCAGTGTCCTCATCCTTGCCCTCCGGCGCGTCCTTCCCGGCGGCGGCCTTCTCAATATGGCGGAGAATCTCGTCGTCGTACTCCGGCGTTGTCCCCTGCTTGATAAAGTCAATGACCTGCTCGCGTTCTTCGTCGGAGACGAACGCGCCCTGCACGCGCAGCGGCTTTCCGCAGCCGAGCGGGGCATAGAGCATGTCGCCCATGCCGATGAGTTTTTCCGCGCCGGGGTTATCGAGGATGATGCGAGATTCAAGCGAGCTTGAAACAGCAAACGCGATACGGCTCGGAATGTTCGCCTTCATGAGGCCGGTGATGACGTCCGCAGACGGGCGCTGCGTGGCGATGATGAGATGCATACCGGCGGCGCGGCCCATCTGAGCAACGCGGCAGATGCTCTCCTCGACTTCCTTGGCAGCGGTCATCATAAGGTCGGCCAACTCGTCAATGACGATGACGACGTTCGGCATCGTCGGCTCGCCGATCTTTGTCTTATAATTATTATAGCCCTTGAGATCGCGCACGCCGATCTCCGAAAAGAGCCGGTAACGCTTCATCATTTCGACAACCGCCCATTGCAGCGAGCCCGCCGCTTTTTTCGGGTCGGTAACGACCGGGATGTACAGGTGCGGGATGCCGTTATAAATGCCGAGCTCGACCATTTTTGGGTCAATCATAATGAGACGCACCTCGTCCGGCGTCGCTTTATAAAGCAGCGAGAGAATGAGGCTGTTCATGCACACGCTCTTGCCGCTGCCGGTCGTACCGGCGATGAGCATATGCGGGAGCTTGGCAATGTTGCCGACGATGCAGTTTCCGCCGATGTCCTTGCCGATGGCAAAGCTCAGCTTGGAGGCGGCGTTCTGGAAGGCCGGGGAATCGATAATGTCGCGCAGGTACACGGTGCTGACGATCTTGTTCGGCACCTCGACGCCGACCGTGGAGATCTTGTCGGGGATAGGAGCGATGCGCACGCTGACAACACCGAGCGAGAGCGCCAGATCACCGGCAAGGTTGGTGAGCTTATTGAGCTTCACACCGGCTTCAAGCTCAAGATCGTAGCGCGTGACCGTCGGCCCGCGGGTGATCTCCGTGACCGAAGCGCCGATGCCGAAGCTGTGGAGCGTCGTTTCCAGCCGCTCCCGATTGAGCGTTACCTCTTCTCGGCCATCGGACGTGATGCCGTCCCCGGCACGAAGGAGCGTTACGGGCGGGTACTGATATTCCGGCGCCTGCTCCGTTTCCTCGATCGTCTGCGCGATCTCGTCCGCGGCGGCGTCCACGTCCTCGCGGCGGAGTTTCTCGGGCTTTACGAACGGCACCGGCTCGCGCACGGTTTCGATGCCGATCTCGGCGGAGCCGTCCTCCATGGAAAGCTCTTCGGCGGGGGAAACATCCTCGATGAACGGCTCTTCTTCGACCGGGACAGCATCCTCGATGAACGGTTCCTTTTCGGCCGGCCGACGGTTTCTGGCGCGCTTTTCCTCGCCGCGGCGGATGCAGTCTGCCACCGCCGCCATGTCCGGCTGCCCCTGGTAGAGAATGCCCTGCGGCATATCCGGGATCGGCTCTTCCGGCAGGGGTTCGTCCTCGATGGGAATATCGATCGCCGCCTTCTTCCGGCGGCGGGAGAATATGCCGCCGGAGGGCTCCTCCTGCGGCTGTACCGGGGCACTCGACGGTTCCGGAACGGAGAAGATCTCCGGGGCAGGAAGCTCCTGTGCACGCTCGCGCTGCGCGCCGCGCTCCTTTTTCGTCCGGAGCTTTTCCGGGACAGGTTCCGGCATGGGTTCATACTCCGCACGCGGACGGCTCTTCATATCCTCCACCGTCTGGCGCAGGGATATCTTCGCCGCAACGCATACCACGCTGAAAAGCGCGATGATGAACACCGGCAACGCGCCGTATACGCTCACAGCACGTTCCAGGAAAATAGACAGCAGCCCCGAAACGACGCCGCCGGTCTCCAGATTCATGCCGCCGTAATACAGGCTTCGGATCGAAAGCCAGTCAAACCCGTAATCGACCTTGTATGCCAGCAGATGCACCGCAGCGCCGAAGAGGAGCGGAATAAACGACAGAGCAACGATCCGTCCTGCCACGGGACGGCCGCGGTGAAAGCCCAGAATGGCTGACGCCCACAGAAAGCACGGCGGCACAACAAGAAAGCCCCAGCCGAAAAGCCCCTTAAAGACATACAGGCACAGCCAGTCGATCAGCCAATAGTCTTTGACAAAATAGCCGATCAGCGTAAAGAGGCCGAGCGCCAGACACACGACCGAACCAACCTCTCGGCGGATCGGCTTTTTGGCTCTGGCTTTGGCGGATGTATTCTTTTTTGCTCCAGACGCGGATTTCGATTGCGCCATGACGTTCTCCTCAGAAAAGCGAGGCGATGAGCGTGAACGCGCCGATGCCCCACATGTAATAGGCAAAATTACCGAATTTTCCTTTTTTCAGCAGCCGCTGCAAAAGGATGATGCTGAAGTAACCGACGACGACCGAAACGATCATGCCGACGAGATATGCCGGGAAGTTGGACCAGTCCACCCCCGCCTTGAGCGCCTTGATGAGCGAAAGAAGATTTGCGCCGAGCACGGCGGGAATGCTCATGAGCAGCGAATACTTCATCGCAAAGGGGCGGGACTGTCCGGTGGCGATGCCGGCGGTGATGGTGCTGCCGGAGCGGGAAATGCCGGGAATGGTGGCGACTGCCTGCGCGCAGCCGATCAGAATAGCGTCGCGAATACGCATGGTACGCTCATTTCCCTTTCCCGGAACGATCCGGTCAGAAACATACAGGAGGCAGCCGTTGAGGAGGAAGGCAGCGCCGATAAAGCCGGTCTTATAATAGAGCTGCTCCAGAGAATCATGGAACGGAAGAATGATGAACAGCGGCAGCGTGCCGAAAACGAGCATCAGCAGCAGTCGCGCGCCGGAGCGCTCCGTGCGCTGTTCCGGGAACGTCTCATGCGACGAGCGGAGCAGACCGACGGTATCGGAGACGATATAAACGATATCCTTCCAGTAAACGACGATGATGGATATCAGCGTGCCGAGATGCAGCAGCACATCAAAAAACATGTGCCCCTCCTCGGCGGTCTGCATGTGGAAGATGTTCTGGAGCACCGCAAGATGGCCGGAGCTGGAGATCGGCAGAAATTCCGCCACGCCCTGAATGAAGCCGAGAAACGCCGCACTGAGGATCGACAAGAGAGTTTCCCCCTTTTCGTGGATTTGCCGCAAGGCGGCAAGGGTTGGTCATAATAGAAAGTGTATTCTTTAACAATTTATTTTACCACATATTGTATCTATTTACAAGTGCGATCTATTTTTTGAAAAAAGTGCTTTACAAATCGAAAATATGTGTTATAATCACATTCGCGCTGTGGGGGCGTAGCTCAGCTGGGAGAGCGTTCGGTTCGCATCCGAGAGGTCGAGAGTTCGAATCTCTTCGTCTCCACCACATTGGTACACAGGCTATGATACAATAGCCTGTGTACTTTTTTGCGTTTCTAAGTTGGAAAGCCATTGATACAAG
>CAKTBC010000052.1 GCA_934533005.1 uncultured Oscillospiraceae bacterium
GCAAGGGCCTTTTCCGCCTTCCAGCGCTGGGCGTCAAACGTAAGCTTTGTGCGTCGGATCATTTCGACTCCTCCTTCCGGATGCTCTCCACGAGCGCGATGGCCTTCTCCGGCGTCATTTTCGCGTGGACTTCACCGTTCACGGTGAGAACCGGCGCGAGGCCGCACGCGCCGAGACACGCGACGGTCTCCAGTGTGAAGAGCATGTCGCTGCTCGTCACCTTTTTCTCATTCAGCCCGAGATGCTCCTCGAGCGCTTCCAAAATGGGCTGCGATTTTCGCACGTGGCAGGCGGTGCCGTCGCACACACGCAGAATGTACTTGCCCTTGGCTTCCAGCGAGAAACGGTCATAAAACGTCGCCACGCTGTACACCTTGCCCGGACTGATGTGCAGCCTGCCAGCGAGGTGCACCAGCACCTCCGGCGGGAGGTATTTGTAATGCTCCTGCACATCCTGCATCATGCCGATCAGATTTTCTCTCTTGCACTCGTGGTTGTCCACGATCTGATCGATCAGAGTGAAATCTCCATCAAATAACATAACGATTATTCCCCTTTTGTTGATTAGATGACGCTTTTTCACACAAAAACACTATCTCGATAAGTATATCATATATCTGTTCAGTTATCAACCTGTTTTTCAAACAATGACAGATTTTTTACACATATTCTCTCGTTGCGCCGGAGAATCGAATGTGCTATAATATAAAATTAGACTGTAAAAACAGGAGGCTGACCATGCCGGAACTGAAACTTTCCATTGTCCCCTGTGGGGACTACGCGCCGGAAACGGTGCGCGCCGCGCTCCTCGCGGCGCTTGACGCTGTCGGCGGGCTTGACTGGGTGAAGCCCGGCATGCGCATCGGCATAAAGCTCAATCTCTGTGCGGCGAGAAAGCCGGAGCAGGCGGCGACGACCCATCCGGTCATGGCCGCGGAGCTCACGCGCCTTCTGCGCGAGCGGGGTGCGGAGGTCGTTCTCGGCGACAGCCCCGGCGAGCCGTTCACTGCCGTGGTGCTCAACCGCGTCTACTCGCTCGGCAGCTACGCGCTTTGCGAGGCCGCCGGGGGCGAACTGAACCGGGACTTTTCCCACCATGGTGTGGAGTTCCCGGACGCCGTCACGGTCAAAAGCTTTGAATATACCGCGTGGCTCGAAAAATGCGATGCCGTCATCAACTTCTCCAAGCTCAAGGCGCACGGGCTTATGGGTATGACGGCGGCGGTCAAAAACCTTTACGGCGTCATCCCCGGCACAGTGAAGAGCGAATACCACTTCCGCTATCCCGATCCGATGGCGTTTGCCAACATGCTCGTCGACCTCAACGAATTTGTCCGCCCGGTGCTCTGCCTGTGTGACGCCGTGGACATCATGGAGGGCAACGGCCCCACACAGGGCACGCCCCGGCACATGGGCGCGCTCCTTGCCTCGACGAGTTCCTATGAGCTCGACCGGCTGTGTGCGTGGATGCTCGGGTTGGAGGAGAAGGAGCTGCCGTATCTCACGGCGGCAAAGCAGCGGGGGCTGCTTTCGGAAGATGGCGAGCCGCTTTGTGTGAAGGATGCTGTGCTCTACCGCGTGAGCGATTTTGTCCGCTCGGGCGCCACATGCAGCTGGTTTGCGCCGAACCCGGAGGATAAGCCGTTCCGAAAAATCGTAAAAAAATGCATCGCCGTGCTGCTCCGCTCGCGCCCCGCGCTCGGCGAGGGCTGCACCGGCTGCGGCCATTGCGCGCGGCTCTGCCCGGCGGGCGCGATCACGATCGTGAATAAGCACGCCGTGATCGACCGGAGAAAGTGCGTCCGGTGCTTCTGCTGCCAGGAATTCTGCCCCTCGGGGGCGATGCGCGCGCAGCGCTCGTTCGTCGCGCGGCTTTTGAGCAAATAGCGGCACAGCATAGAGAGAAAAAAAGGAGAATTACAAGGGAAAACATTTATGCACTTCTTTTCACAGTATCGGGGGCTCCGCCGGGAGAACTATGTTCTCTTCTTCGGGCGGATCGTGACGAACATGGGCTCAATGGTTTGGCCGATGCTCACGATGATCCTCAACCAGAAGCTCGGCATGAGCGCCGGGAACATTGCCATACTGACAGCGGTGTTCGGTATTTTGATGATGCCGGCCAGCCTTTTCGGCGGCAAGCTTGCCGACCGGCTCAACAAGAAGAACATTATCATTGTCGGTGACATTGTTTCCGTAGTATGCTACATACTCTGCGGATGCGTCCCGCTTGGCATGGGGACGATCGTGCTCATGTTTATTGCCAGCCTTTTCCAGACCATCGAGGGGCCGGCGTACAGTGCCATCATTGCCGACATCACGCCGCTCGAGGAGCGCGACAAGGCCTACTCGCTCCAGTACTGGGGCGCCAATCTCGGCCTTGTCCTCTCGCCGACGCTTAGCGGTCTGCTCTTCAAGAACTATCTCTGGCTCGCATTCATCATCAGCGGCGTTGCCATCGGCTGCTCCACGATCCTCATCTGGTTTTTCGTCCGGGATATTACGCCAGTCGAGCAGATTGGCAGCCGCGCGGAGTACCAGCGCGCGCGGGACGGGGAGAGCATTTTTGCGATTCTCCGCCAGAATCCGACGATCCTGCTGTATCTTGCCGTGTCCGCGCTGTGCAGCGCGGCTTACGACCAGTACGGCTATCTCATGCCGCTGGATCTCGGCCGCATCCACGGCGAGAACGGCGCCGTGATTTACGGTACGGTGTCGAGCCTCAACTGTATCGTTGTCGTTTTGTTCACTCCGGTCATCACGCGTCTTTTCCGCCGCATGGTCGACACAAAGAAGCTCCTGACCGGAAAACTGCTGTTTCTGGTGGGATATATCCTGTTTCTCACGTTCCTGGGCACGATCCCGATGTACTATGCCGCCATGCTCATTTTCACCTGGGGCGAGATCATCAACACCATTGCCGATGGGCCGTATCTTTCCGCGCGTACCCCGGCCTCGCACCGCGGGCGCATCAACAGCGTGTCCGGCGTGGCGTATACCATCCTGCGCGGCATTTTCAACATTGCCGAAGGCAAGGCCTACGACGCTTACGGCTCGACGGCGGCCTGGGGCATGACGATCGGCGCTCTCACAATCTCCATCCTGCTGTCCGTCTGGCTCATTTTCCGCGATCGGGCACGCTATCCGCGCCTGTACGAGGAAAACGTCGTCGCACCGGCGGAGACGGCAAAATAAAAATATCCCCGAAGAGACCGCTTCGCAATCCCTCCGGGGATACGTTATAGATGCCGGGTCAGTCCTTCGGCGCATTCCAGATCATGGGGATGTGGGGGATGTCGTCCTCCAGAAATTCCTCGCCATCCTGGCGGAAGCCGTGATCCTCGTAAAGCTTGCGCGCATAGGTCTGCGCCTCGATACGGATGGCCTCGGCGCCGTACTTCTCCCGCGCTGCGGCGATGCCGGCGTCGAGGATCCTGTGGCCGTAGCCGCGGCCGCGCTCGGTCGTCAGCACGCGGCCGATGGATACCTCATCAAACGATACACCCCGGTCCAGCACGCGGAGGTACGCCTTAATGCCGGTCTCGTCGCGCAGAAAGACGTGGTACGCCTGCTTGTCGCGTCCGTCCACCTCCTCGTAGGGGCATTTCTGCTCCACGACGAAGACCAGCACGCGCGCGTGCAGAATGTCGTACAGCTCGTCCGCCGTCAGCTCGGAATAGTGTTTTACGACAAGCTCCATGGTTTTCCCTCCGAAAACGTTTTTATCTGATTATACTTCCGGGCGCGGGAAAAGTAAACCGCGTTTTCCGGTTCACCGAAAGGAGACTGCTTTCCTTGAAACGATGCCTTGCCGCGCTTTTGGCGCTTTGCGCGCTGCTCTCGCTCGGTGCATGCGGCGCCGCCGCACGGGACGAGAGCTCCTTCTCGCTGGACATTCTCGATACCGGGAAATCGGACTGCATCATCGTCTGCATGGATGGCGTCACCGTTGTGAACGACGCTGCCGACGAGGACGATTTTAACGCCATCTGCGCCGCGCTCGAGCGCCGCGGCGTACAGCGCATCGATTATCTCGTCCTCAGCCATTACGATAAGGATCACATCGGCTCCGCGGCGGCGCTCGTGCGCGCCTACCCGGTGGGGCAGATCGTCGGCGCGGACTACGAGGAGGAGTCCATGTATCTCACGCTGCTCGAACGCGCCGCGGAGGAGCGCGGCACGCCCTTTCTCCGGCTGACGGAGGATCTCACGGTCGAAACGGAAAACGGCTCGGTCACGGTCGATCCGCCCGACATCGATTATGGCGATGACAACAATAACTCCCTCGTCACGACCGTCACATGGCGGGGCAAAAGCTTCCTGCTTCCCGGCGACGCGAAGAAAAACCGCCTGAACGAGCTGCTCGGCGTCGCGCTCGAGAGCTATGAGCTCATCAAGCTTCCGCACCATGGGGACAGCAACAAGCCTCTTGTAAAGCTCATTGCGCAGACGCAGCCGCGCTATGCCGTGGCGACCGTCTCCCCGGCGGAGGAAATCGAAAATAAGCTCCTTGCCTCACTCACTGCCGCGGGCACGGAGGTTTTCCGCACCGACGGCGGGACGGTAAGCGTCGAGTGGACGGGCACGGGCTTTGCCGTCATACAGACAAAATAAGCGGGACCGGCGTGGCTGCAAGGCCGCGCCGGTCTTATATTCAAGCGGATTCTATGCTGTTTAGAAAAACGTCTACGGCCTGATTGAACTCCGCAGGGTGCTCATTGGCAACAAAATGTGTTCCGCGGAGGATCGTCAAATGGGCGTTCGGAATGTTTTCCGCGATCATTCTCGTGTGGGACTCTTTGATTACGTCGTTAGTCCCGCAGACTACCAGCGTGGGCATTGTGATTTTTGCAAGCTCCGAGGGTTGGATGTATGGATCGTTCACCATCAATCCGAGCATTTCGGCATTTTTCCTCGCGTCCGGTGATCTGGCGGCAAAACGGCTTGCGATCCTGTATCCGATCTCTATCGAGAGCTGCGGCAGCCGCTTCACCCCCGAGGGGTCAAGATTGCCGCCATTCAAAATGAGGGCTTTTACCATATCGGGGCGCTGCATCGCAAACTTCATTGCGATGTTCGCGCCGTCCGAAAAGCCAAGAATGACCGCTCGGGCGATGCCATGCCCCTGCATGAAATCATAAAGGTTATTGGCAAACTGCGCAATGGTGAAGGGCGCTGCGCCCCGCGGAGATTTTCCGTGGCCGCGGGTATCCACGGCGATCACGCGGTACCGGCGCTGAAAATAGTCGATCTGGTGCTGGAAATATTCGCCGCTCTCGCCATTCCCATGCAGAAGGATAAACGGCTCGCCCGCCCCGGCTTCCTGATAAAAGAGCTCAATGTCCATGCTGTCCTCCGATACGTTCTATCGGTGTCCCGATGTGCTTATCGAGCCGCCATTGCGGCGCGCTACCATCATCTGCCCAGTATTCATCCAAGGATACGATCTTATCGTTTTCCATTTGGATAAAGGACGTCACATGGAACGAGCAGCTCCGATCCTTCGGATAAACGCGTGTGACGGTAACGGTCAAGCCGTCCAGAGCGTCGATCCGTTCCACGACTCCGTCCCACTCTCCGGGATATTCGCAGTTGGCGATGATGAATTCATCCACCGTGAAATGCTCGTTTGTACAGTGCCAATTCACATAGGCATCCGGGGCAAAGTATGTTCGGATTTTCGGTTCGTCTTGCGCGAGAACTGCCCGCCAGAAGGCTTTAATATCCATGCCGTACCTCTCACTTACAATTCATATACGGCAACGATCTCGTTGCCGCACATGTCCCCGTTTTCCACAAAGCCGTACTTCCGGTAAATGTCTCTGGCGCGGGCGTTTTCCGGCTCGTAGGAGAGCCAGACCTTTTTTGCCTCGCCGAACGGAAACGTGCGGATGAACGCTATGACCGCGTCGAGCGTCTGCCGGCCGAGACCGTGTCCCTGATAGCGTTTGTCGATCATCAGCCGCCAAAGAGAGTAGTTTTCGCGGATCAGCTTGCTCTCGTTTTCGTTGCCTACGGTACCCTTGCCGATCATGACGAATCCGACGAGATCGTCATCGTCATAAACCGCCAGAGGCAGGGCATTGTTACCTTCATTTCTTGTGGCATAGGCCTCCGCCAGGCTCTGAATATTTTCTGCAACGAAATCCTTCTGCTCCTCGAAGGGCTCCAGAGCGCAGACCTTCCAGATGTTTGCGTTGGTGATTTCTTCGAATCGGATCAAAATATGGTTCCTCCGTTAATTCGGCTCTGCCGTTTGACTTAATCTTAAATATAGTATCATGCCGAAACGAAAGATACAAGAACAGCCGCGGCAGGGAGGCCTGCCGCGGCTGTTGGATAACTATCGGTATATCAGGTTTTCTTTTCAAAGGCATACCCGCAGCGCGGACACGTGATGCGGATCTTTCCCTTGCCGCGCGGGACGCGCACGACCTCCTTGCAGCTCGGGCAGCGGAAGAAGGCGTAGTCCTTCCTCTGGTGAAGACAGCTTTTGAGCAGCCGGAACGAGCCGACAAAGCGATTCCGGCAGGAAAGGTACTTCCGGTTTTCCTCGCTCCGGGCGGTGACCTTTCGGGAGAAGATGCGCACATAGCACCAGATCAGCAGGGCGAGCGCCGCCGTGGAAAAGACGGCGGAGAAAAAGGCGCTCTTCCCGCGCACGGCTACCGAGATCAGGATGCATACGCATCCGCATATGGAAAGAAACCGGCCCAGCGCGTCGGCACCGTAACGGCCGGCCATGAAGGCGGAAAAATTTCGGTTGGGGGAACCACGCTGCATAAATAAGACCTCCGGGAAAAAAGGGCATTCCTACGCCCGTTTCTGTCATAGACTTTAATACGAAATCGTAAATAAGTCGTGAACTTTCCGCTGAATTAACAGAAAATTCATTTTTTATCGTGAACCGAGCGCTGTAATATTGACAAAAAAACGCCGGAGCGGTATAATTTCATCAAAATTTTTATGCTTTCAGGGAAGCGAGGGAAAACAATGCGCCCGGACGGAATACTTGTAAAAAATGAAGACCCCATGTATTTTCTCATCCCGTATTTCCTTACGAAGCGGTATGATGCAATGAACATGATCACGCTGGACATCCCGGAGATGCCCATGCGCGCCTATATGAACGAAAAGCGGAAAGAGGGAAAGCAGATCAGCCATCTCGCGCTGGTGCTCACGGCGTATCTGCACACGCTGGAAAAGTACCCGGCGCTCAACCGCTTTATCAAGGGTCATAATATCTACCAGCACAAGGATATCAAGGTATCCATGGTCGTTTTGAAACCGGACGGCAGCGACACCATGTCAAAGATCGATCTTCTCCCCACAGACGATGTGTTCGATGTGCAGGCGAAGATCACCGGCTATATTGACCAGAACCGCCAGCTCGGCGAGGCCAACGCCTTTGATACGGCGATGAAGATCCTCACAACAAAGCTGCGCTGGCTCCTGCCGCCGGTCATCGGCCTGATCCGGTTTCTGGATAACCATGGCCTTTTGCCGCAGTCGCTCATTGATCTGACGCCGTTCCATGCGAGCCTTCTCATCTCCAATCTCGCGAGCATCCGCACGAACCACATCTATCACCATGTCTATGAGTTCGGCACGACGAGCATTGCCATCACCATGGGCAACATGCGCGAGGTGCCGCGCCGCAGCAAGGACGGCATCGTCTTTGACCGGTGCATGCCGCTCGGCGTTGTGATGGATGAGCGCATCGCCAACGGCCACTATATGGCGCAGGCGTTCGCGCAGATCAAGAAATACCTTGCTGACCCGCACCTGCTGGAGCGCGAGAGTCTCGACGCCGAAAAAGCGGCGGAAAAGGCGGAATAAATTATCTGTTCAAACGGTCTCCCCACGGCTTTGCCGGCAGGGAGACCGTTTTTGACGTGTCAAGTTTTGACAGATACAACGTAGTGTGATATTTTAAATAGAAACAGATTTTTCTTTCGGAGGCGCAAAACATGCTTCACGATTTCAAGCCGTCGGACGACGGACTCGATAAGGCGCAGCGCAAGGCGGAGATCGCCCGGCTTCGCGAAAAAATCGCGGCGCAGCAGCAGAGTGTCATGGCGGCAAAGCTGCCCGTGGTCGTTCTGGTAGAGGGCTGGGACTGCGCCGGAAAAGGCCATCTCATCAACGAACTCATCAGCGAGATGGACCCGCGGTTTTACCGTGTGGCGGTCTATAAGCGCGTGCCGGAGGACGAGGAGCGCTATCCGTTCCTCCACAAGTTCTTTGAGCCCCTGCCGGAAAACGGCAAGTTTCTCTTCATGGATACCGGCTGGATGGAGGACTGCGTCTATAAATACCTGCGCCGGGAGATCACCTCGGACGAATACGAACGCCGCGTGGAGGCGTGCAAAATCTTTGAGCGGCAGCTTCGTGATAACGGCTATATTGTCATCAAACTCTTCCTGCACATCTCGCGCGAGGAACAGCTTGCGCGCATCGCGCAGCTGCGGGAGGATATCGATACCGAGTGGCGCATAACACAGGACGATCTCTGGCAGCAGAAGGAATACAACCGCTTCCGCCGCGCCTATGAGGATTTTATGGAGGAGACGGGCAACTGGCACATTCTCGATGCCGGAAGCCGGAAGAAACGTCTGCTCATGGGCTTTCGCGCCGTTACCGAGACGATCGACAAAGCGCTCGCAGATGGCCGCTATGTTGGCAAGGCGGGGAAGAACGCTTTCCCACTGCTCGGCGGCCCTTCACTTGGCGATGCCGATCTCACCAAAAGCCTGACGCCGGAGGAATACAAGGCGGAGCTCAAGCGGCTGCAGGAAAAGCTCGCTGTGCTGCATAATAAAATTTACCGCAAGCGCATCCCCGTTGTCATCTGCTATGAGGGGTGGGACGCTGCCGGAAAGGGCGGCAACATCCGCCGTCTTGCCTATCCGCTCGATCCGCGCGGGTTTGATGTGATCCCCATCGCGAGCCCCACGCCGGGCGAGCTCGCACGGCACTATCTCTGGCGCTTCTGGACGCGCCTGCCGCGCAGCGGCCATGTGACGATCTTTGACCGGAGCTGGTATGGCCGTGTCATGGTAGAGCGCATCGAGGGGTATTGCGGCGAGGATGACTGGAAGCGCGCCTACGGCGAGATCAACGAGTTTGAGAAGGAATTGGCCGATTACGGCACGATCGTTCTCAAGTTCTGGATCCATATCGACCCTGAAACGCAGCTCGAGCGCTTTGAGCTGCGGCAGAATACGCCCGAAAAGCAGTGGAAGATCACCGACGAGGACTGGCGCAACCGCGATAAGTGGCCGCTGTACGAAACGGCGGTCGAGGAAATGCTGCAAAAGACGAGCACGGAGTATGCCCCCTGGCATATCATTGAATCCGTGGATAAGAAATACGCCCGCATCCGCGTCCTTCAGATCGTGACGGACGCGCTGGAGCAGGCCGTGAACGAGCATATCACCCGAGGAGTGAAGAAAGAATGTGCCAAGCCGAAAAAGGATCGGAGCTGACGGCTCCCGTCGTGCCGGAAATGCCGGAGCCGGAAAGCGCGCTTCTTGCCGAGGCCAAGGCGGCAGGATTGTTTCTTGACCGCGAGCTGAGCTGGCTGCAATTCAATCTCCGCGTCCTCGAGCAGGCGGGCGACCCGACGGTACCGCTTCTCGAGCGGCTCAAGTTTCTCGGGATATACCGCTCAAATCTGGAGGAGTTTTTCATGGTGCGCGTCGGCTCGCTCACGCACCGCGCAGCGCTTCTCCCCGATGACTGGGACGAAAAGACCGGCCGCACCCCCGGCGAGCAGGTGAGCGCCATCCTTGCTGCCGTAGCCGCGCAGCAGCCGCGCGAGGAGCGCATCTACCGGCGGCTTTTGGAAGATATGCGCGATGCCGGGATCGACGTGCTGGATTTTCATAAAATGACAAAGCCCGAGGAGGTCGTGGCGAAAAAGTATTTCTCCGAGCTTCGCCCCCTTCTCTCGCCGCGCGTGGTGGACGGGGGACACCCGTTCCCGTTCATCGCCAACCGCGAGGTGTATGTGGCCGCGACGATCGGCAAGGGGGACGATTTCCGTCTGGGACTCGTTTCGCTGCTGCGGCTGCCGCCGTGGCGTGTTGTGGAGCTGGACGGACGGCAGAAGGTGATGCTCACGGCGGAGCTCGTGCGCCACTTTGTGCCGCAGCTCTTCAAAAAGCAGGAGGTGCGCGACGCCGTCCTTTTGCAGGTCACGCGAAACGCGGACGTATTCATCGACGACGATCTGCGCGGATACGACGCGGATTTCCGCGCCAGCATGGAGAAAATGCTGCGCAAGCGCAAGCGCCAGCAGCCGGTGCGCCTCGTGATCGGCGGTAAGCCGTCCGCGCGGCTGCGCTCGGCGCTCATAAAAGACCTGAAGGTATCCGAGAGCAATGTGTTTTCCACAAAGCTGCCGTTCGATCTCTCCTTCGGCTCCGGTGTGAAGAAAGCGCCCGGCATGAAATATGCTGAGCGGCGAAGCCGGAAAACGGTGAAGCTCAAAAAGGGCGAGTTCTTCCCGTATCTGGAAAAGAAGGATCTTCTGCTCTCTTATCCGTTCCAGAGCATGAGCGCGTTTGTGGAGTATCTCTACGAGGCGGCGGACGATCCGGACGTTTTGTCCATCCGCATCACGCTCTACCGGCTCTCGGCGAGCAGCAAGGTCGCCGCAGCGCTTGCCTATGCCGCCGACCGGGGGAAGAGCGTCCTCTGCCTTCTGGAGCTGCGCGCCCGGTTCGATGAGCAGAACAACATTGACTATTCCGAGGTGCTCGAGGATGCCGGCTGTCAGGTCATCTACGGCCTGCCGGAGATGAAGGTGCACAGCAAGCTCTGCCTCATTACGCGAAAGCGCGGCGAGAGCGTGCAGTACTTCACGCAGGTCGGCACCGGCAACTATAACGAGGTCACGAGTGAGCAGTATACCGACCTCTCGGTCATCACGTCCGACGAGCGCGTCGGGCGCGACGCCGCGCAGACGTTTGAAGCGCTCGCCACCGGCCAGACACCGCCGGAAACGGAGGCGCTCTGGGTCGCTCCGCTGAGCTACCGCTCCCGCGTTCTGGAGCTCATAGAGCGGGAGACGGCAAAGGGCGAGGCCGGGCGCATCGCGATCAAGGTCAACTCCATGAACGACATCGGCATCATGACGGCGCTCATCCGTGCCTCGCAGGCCGGCGTGCGCACGGAGCTTTTCATCCGCGGCATCTGCTGCCTGCGGCCGGGCGTCGCGGGGTATACGGAGAACATCACGGTGCACAGCGTTGTGGGGCGGTATCTGGAGCATTCGCGCATCTTCACTTTCGGCGAGGGCGCGGAGCAGCGCATTTTCATCGGCTCCGGCGATCTTCTCAACCGCAACACCCGTCGCCGCGTGGAGGCGTTCATCGAATGCGTAACACCGGAAACGCGCGAAGGCGTGCTCGCCATTCTTGACGCGCTGCGCGCCGACCGGGAGAAAAGCTGGACGATGCAGCCGGACGGGACGTATTCCCGCGGCGAGACCGTCCCCGGCACGGCGAGCCACGACACACTCTATGCGTACTTCGGCGAAAAGACCGTGGAACCGCTCCCGCCGGAAAAGGAGCACGGATGGCTCTGGCGGCTCTTTCACCCGAACAAAAAACTGCACGGAAATGAGGCATAAGGCTATGAACGATCCATTGGCGCTGGTATTTGATGTCGGAACGCAGAGCGTGCGGGCGATGCTCTTCGATACCGCCGGACACATCGTCTGTTCGGCGCAGGATATTTATGAGCAGCCCTACTATTCCCGCAACCCGAACTGGGCGGAGCAGCGGCCGGATTTCTATTTTGAGCATATGTGCATCGTCTCCCAGCGGCTGAAGGATCAGTCCCCGGCAGACTTTGCGCGCGCCGCGAGTGTTGCGGTGACGGTGTTCCGCGATACGACCGTCTGCATGGGCAAGGACGGGCGGCCGCTGCGCGACTGCATCCTCTGGATGGACCAGCGCCGCGCCGAGAATCCGAAGCCGCTTCCTGCCGACCGCAAGGCGCTCTTCGCGATCGCCGGCATGACGGAGACCATCGAAATGCTCCACCGCACCTCGGCCTGCAACTGGATCGCCGAGAACGAGCCGGAGCTCTGGGAGGAAACGGACAAATACGTTTGCCTGTCCACGTATCTCAACTACCGTCTCACCGGCCGCATTGCCGACAGCAGCGCGAGCCTCATGGCGAAGATACCCTATGACTACAAAAACCGCAGGTGGGACAAAAACGGACTCACCCGCTGCGTGTACGACATCCCGCAGGAAAAACTCTGCGAGATTTTGCCCTCCGGCTCGGTGGTCGGCGGCGTGACGCCGGAGGCGTCGCGGCTGACCGGTATTCCGGCGGGGCTGCCGATGCTTGCCACCGGCTCGGACAAGGGCTGCGAGACGATCGGCCTTTCCGTCATCCGTGAGGATCAGGCGGCGCTCTCGTTCGGCACGAGCTGCACTGTGCAATTTACGAGCAAGAAGTACTTTGAGCCGACGCCGTTCATGCCCGCTTACCCGGCGGTACCGAACGATATGTACAATCCCGAGATACAGATCCTGCGCGGCTATTGGATGCTCACCTGGTTCAAGCAGAACTTTGCGCAGGCGGAGGTCGAGGCGGCCAAGGCGCTCGGCTGCTCGGCAGAGGAAATTCTGAACAAGCACCTCGCCGACATCCCCGCCGGGAGCGACGGGCTGCTCGTGCTGCCGCATTGGACGCCGGGACTCTCCACGCCGAATACGCGCGGCGCGATGATCGGCTTCACCGACCACCACACGAAATACC
This sequence comes from uncultured Oscillospiraceae bacterium, assembly GCA_934533005.1. Taxonomy (GTDB): domain Bacteria; phylum Bacillota; class Clostridia; order Oscillospirales; family Oscillospiraceae; genus Apopatocola. Next base: position 12,781 of record CAKTBC010000052.1, read on the forward strand.
ACATGTACCGCGCCATCATCGAGGGGCTGAACTTTGCTCTCATGGACGGCATGTACGGCATGGAGCGCCGCTCCGGGCAGAAGATCCGCCACCTTTATCTTGGCGGCGGCGGCAGCCGCAGCGAGGAGATCTGCCAGATCACGGCGAACATGTTCGGCCTGCCGGTCTCCCGCATCCAGACGCACGAATCCTGCGCGCTCGGCGCGGCCATCTGCTCGTTCGTTTC
>CAKTBC010000053.1 GCA_934533005.1 uncultured Oscillospiraceae bacterium
GATAACGTCCACACACTTTTCGATGCCGAGCGAGCCGGAATCGAGAATGATGTGGTAGTGGTTCATGTTGCCCCATTCGAGATCGGTGTAGAACTGGTAGTAAAGCGCGCGGCGCTTGTCCTTGTCGCGCAGGCGCTTTTCGGTCGGCTCTTCGGTTTCGCCGTACTTTTCCACGATGCGCTTGGCGCGCTTTTCAAAGTCGGCATGGACGAACACCTTGAGAAGATCGGCGGTGCCGTCGAGAATGGCGTCGGCGCAGCGGCCGACGATCACGCAGTTTTCCTTCTGGCCGAGCTCGAGAATGATGCGGCGCTGGATCGCCCAGAGATAATCCTGGTTGGACGGCACGCCGAACGAACGCACCGAGGAGAACGCCACCGCCGTCCAGCTGCTGTGGGAGGCGTATTCGCTCTCGTTGGTGATATATTCCTTGGAAAGTCCGCTCTCTTCGGCCAGCCGGTCGATCAGCTCATGGTCGTAGCAGGGGATGCCGAGCCGCTCGGCGACTTCCTTGCCGATGGTGCGTCCGCCGCTGCCAAATTCACGTCCGATGGTGATGATACGCTTTTTTTCCATAAAAGATGCAGCCTCCTTATAACCGGGTAGGTGGTGGATTTCTGTGGTGATAGTATAACATATTTCTTTGCTGAGGGAAAGCGAAAATTACTCCTCCGCGCCATTTTCCTTTTCGCGCACGAGCGCAGCGTGGTAAAGGTCGTTGCGGCTCTGGCCGGTTTCGGCGGCGGCGCGCTTGGCCGCGTCCTTGAGCTTCATGCCCCCGGCGCGGTATTCCTCCACGAGCGCGAGCGCGTCCTCAAGCGGGAGGCGCGGCCCCTTCTCGACCGGCGCGCCGCGGATGACGAGCACAAACTCCCCGCGCGGCCGTTCGGCGCGATATTTCTCGAGCGCTTGTCCGATCGTCGTGCGGACGATCTCCTCGTGCAGCTTTGTGAGCTCGCGCCCGAGCGCAATGTCCCGGTCGCCGAGCACGTCGTAAAGATCGCCGAGCGTTTCCACCAGCTTGTGCGGCGCTTCGTAGAGGACGATCGTCCGGTGCTCGTGCCGCAGCGTTTCCAGATGCTCCTTCCGGGACTTGTTCGAGGTGGAGAGAAAGCCCTCAAACGTGAACCGCTGCGTCGGAAGGCCGGACATCGCGAGCGCCGTGATGACCGCGCTCGGCCCGGGCGCTGCCGATACCGTGATGCCGTGCTCGCCGCACAACCGTACCAGCTCCTCGCCGGGATCGGAGATTGCGGGCATACCCGCGTCGGAGACAAGCGCGCAGCTTTCTCCGCCGAGCAGCCGGGGAAGGATAACGGCGGCGCTCTCCACCTTGTTGTGCTCATAATAGCTGATGAGCGGGCGGCGGATGCCGAAGTGGTTTAAGAGTTTTAATGTTACACGCGTATCCTCCGCGGCGATGAAGTCTACGCTCTTGAGCGTTTCGATCGCGCGGGGGGAGAGATCGTTCAGATTGCCGATGGGTGTTCCCACCAGATACAAGGTTCCGGCCATAAAGCTTATGCCTCCCAATGGCAGATTTTCCGGTATTCTTCGGTTTCGCGGCCGTCTGCGCCGCGCAGCAGGATGCTCTCGTGACGGACGGCACATTCCGGCGCATCCTTCACAGCCTCGATAAGAAAGATGGGCGCGCGCTTTCCCGGCGCGGAGAACACGTCCCGCCGGCGCACCGGCGTGAGATCAGCCTCTCGCAGCGCCGCGAGGACGTCCTTTTCACGATCCAGACGATGGACGAGGAAAAACTGCCCGCCGCGCTTGAGATACCGCGCCGCGGCGGCGCAGAGCTCAAAAACGGTCGCGCTCTCGGTGCGCTGCGCGGCGCGCGCCGCGTCGGGCGATACCGCCCCGTGTCCCACCGGAAAGTACGGCGGATTCGATACGATAAAATCGAGACTTCCCGCTTCAAACGGTGCGCTCCGGTAGTCGGCGCAGACGATCTCGCCGCGCGCTTCGAGCACAAAGGCGCGCAGATTCTCCCGCGCACTTTCCGCCGCGCTCTCGCGAAGCTCCACGCCTGTCATATGCCGGGCGTCGTCCCCCAGCAGGAGCAGCAGAAGCAATATCCCACTGCCGCAGCCGAGGTCGGCGCCATACGTCCCGCGCGCGTTCTTCGCAAAGTCTGCCAGCAGCAGCGCGTCCGCTCCGGCGCGCTCGCCGGTAAAAAGATTCCAGTTCATACGTACATTATAAAATAAATACGGCGGCATGACAAGCCCGAATGGGCAGGCATACCGCCGTTGTGAGCCACGGGAGTGGCACCTCCCGCAGCGAAGAAGGATTACTGCTCCTCGATGGCCTCGATGGGGCAGTTGCTGGCGCAGGAACCGCACTGGGCGCAGACGTCCTGGTTGATCTCGTAATGATCAGCGCCTTCGGAAATCGCGTCGCAGGGGCACACGCTCGCGCAGGTGCCGCAGGAAATGCAGCTGTCGGTAATGACGTACATTGGTATGTACCTCCTCTTTTTGGGATACCCGCATTGTAACATATATCCCTTAAAATGCAACCCAAAAATTCTTCCTTGCCGGAAAAAATTCAAAAAGCGAGAAAAGACGAGAAAAACGAAGAAAAACTGCGAATGAGATAGATCAAATAAGATAAAACGCCGCCGCTGCCGCCTTTGGCGAAATCCGGCCCATCCGGCGTGTTGAGAATTTGACGTTCATTGACTATTATACAGTCAAAGAAAAGGTTAAAGAAAGTCAAAGTCAAAGATAACCTGATGAAGGAAGGGATGCCGGTATGGGAACAAGTGATCGGATCGCACGGTTCATTCTGGATGTGCTGGAAAGCACGGACGGAACCGCGGAGCTGCAGCGAAGCTCCTTGGCCGACCGTTTCGGCTGCGTGCCGAGCCAGATCAACTATGTGATCGCCACGCGGTTCAGTCCCGAGCGCGGGTACATGGTCGAGTCCCGGCGCGGCGGCGGCGGATACATCCGCATCACGCGCGTACAGCCGGACGCCTCCCAGTTTATCATGCACACGGTGAATGCCGTGGGCAGGGAGCTCGATAAGCCGACGGCGGACGCGCTGCTCCACAACGCCGTGAATGCCGGCACGCTCGATGTTCCCTTCGCCCGGCTGATCGCTGCGGCGGTCAGCGAGCGGGCGCTCCACGCGGTTCCGGTCGAAAGCCGGAAGGCGGCGCGCTCTTCCATATTCAAACAAATGCTGCTGACAACAGTATCTGACGGATTTTTTGAAAGGAGATCATTACAATGAAGTGCGAGATCTGCAAGAAGAACGAAGCTCAGTTCTATTATAAGGAATCCATTAACGGAAAGACCACGGAAAAGCACCTGTGCGCCGAATGCGCCCACAAGGAAGGCTTGGACAGAATTTTTGAACGCGAGGCGAACAGCATGCTCACCTCCTTCGGCAAGATGATGGACAGCTTCCTGCTGCCGGACGTTGACTTCTTCGGTTTTGGCCGTCTGCCGTCGATCGGCGAGATGTTTGAGCCGCTGCTGACGCTCTCGGAGCATGAGCCGGAAGTCGAAATGCACGAGGAGGCCGATCCTCTCGAGGCGAAGGCCGAGGAGAAGGGCGAGGAAGCTCTGGGTCACAAGGGCGAGGAGCCGAGCGTGCGCGAGGAGGCGTTCCCGATCGAGGCGGAAGCCGAGGAGCACGCCGAGGAGGCCTTTGAGGAGCGCCGCGAGCTGAACGCCCTGCGCCACAAGATGCACAAGGCCGTCGAGGACGAAGATTTTGAAACGGCCATTGAGCTGCGCGACATGATCCGGAAAATGGAAAACAAATAAAGCTTTCTAAAGCTTTATATTTCAGAACGGAGCGGATGAAAATCCGCTCCGCTTTTTTTTAAAAACACGCTCTGCCGCCTGGATGACTGAGAAACGGAAAATCTGTCAACCATCGGCAGGGGAAGGAGACGACGAATATGAACGACCGATTTACCGAAAAAGCGAGAAACGCCATCGAAAAGGCACGCGCCGCCGCCGTGGAGCTGGGGCACAGCTACATCGGCACCGAGCACCTGCTGCTCGGCATCGTGCGCGAAAGCGACGGCCTCGGCTCGCGCGTGCTGCGCGAAAACGGCTTCGAGGAGGATCTTGTGCTCGATCTCATCGAAAAGGCCGTCGGGCGCGGCGCGCCGGGCATGCCGGTGCAGGGGCTCACGCCGCGCTGCAAGCGCGTCATCGAGATCGCCGTGGCGGAGGCCAACCGCCTGCGCCACAGCTATGTTGGCACGGAGCACCTGCTCATGGGCATATTGCGCGAGCCGGAGAGCACCGCCGCGCACCTGCTCATCACGGCGGGCGGCGATCTCAACAAAATTTATACGGATGTTTTTGCCCGCTTTACCTCGAGCGATTACCGCGCCGCGGCGCGCAGCGGCGGCGTTGGGCAGCGCGCGCCGGTGCGCCATGCGGAGACAAAGAATCTCGACCAGTACAGCCGCGATCTCACGGAGATGGCAGCGCGCGGCGAGCTCGACCCCGTAATCGGGCGCGATAAGGAGATCGCGCGCGTGATCCAGATCCTCTCGCGCCGCTCGAAAAATAACCCGGTGCTCATCGGCGAGCCGGGCGTCGGCAAGACCGCCGTGGCCGAAGGCCTCGCCCAGCGTGTGGCGCATGGCGAGGTGCCGGAAAATCTGCGCGATAAGCGCATCGTATCGCTCGATCTCACCGGGATGCTCGCCGGGACAAAGTACCGCGGCGACTTTGAAGACCGCTTGAAAAATGTCCTCAAGGAGGTCAGCAAGGCAAAGGACGTTGTGCTCTTCATCGACGAGCTGCACACCGTGATCGGTGCGGGCGCGGCGGAGGGCGCGATCGACGCGGCGAATATCTTAAAGCCTGCGCTCAGCCGGGGGGAAATCCAGATCGTTGGCGCGACGACGCTCTCTGAATACCGCAAGCACATCGAAAAGGACGCCGCTTTCGAGCGGCGCTTCCAGCCCGTCACGGTCGCCGAGCCGACCGAGGAGGAGAGTATCCAGATCCTGCGCGGTCTTCGCGACCGGTACGAGGCGCACCACGGCTTGAAGATCACAGACGAGGCACTCACCGCGGCGGTGAAGCTCTCCATGCGGTATATCAGTGACCGCTTCCTCCCGGACAAGGCCATCGACCTGGTGGACGAGGCGGCGTCGCGCGTGCGCATGGAAAATCTGACGGCTCCAGACGAGATGAAAACCATCGAAGCGAAGCTCTCCACGCTCGCCGCGCAGAAGGAGGAGGCCGTCCGCGCGCAGGATTATGAGCTCGCCGCGCAGCTGCGCGACCGCGAGCGCTCCGAGCGCGGGGCGCTGGAAAAAGCGCGCGGCGAATGGGACGTCGAGCGCGGCGGCCACCGGGGCGTTGTATCCGCCGAGGATATCGCCGCGGTTGTCTCCGGCTGGACGGGCATTCCCGTCACAAGTCTCACCGAGAGCGAGAGCGAGCGGCTGCTGCACATGGAAGATGTGCTGCACCGCCGCGTGATCGGGCAGAACGAAGCGGTCGCGGCGGTGGCGCGCGCCATCCGGCGCGGCAGAGTCGGGCTCAAGGACCCGCACCGCCCGGTCGGCAGCTTCCTCTTCCTCGGCCCCACGGGCGTCGGCAAGACGGAGCTCTGCCGCGCGCTCGCCGAGGCAATGTTCGGCGACGAGAACGCCATGATCCGCGTCGATATGTCCGAGTATATGGAAAAACACACGGTCTCCAAGCTCATCGGCTCGCCGCCGGGCTATGTCGGCTTTGACGAGGGCGGCCAGCTCACCGAAAAGGTGCGCCGCAAGCCCTACAGCGTCGTGCTCTTCGACGAGATCGAAAAGGCGCACGAGGACGTGTTCAATTTGCTGCTCCAGATCATGGATGACGGGCGGCTCACCGATTCGCAGGGGCGGACGGTCGATTTCCGCAACACCGTGATTGTGATGACGTCCAATATCGGCGCGCGCGCCATCACCGACCGCCGCACCGCGCTCGGCTTCTCCGGGCTGGACGGTACGCCGGAGCGGAGCTACGCCGAGATCCGCGAGGCGGTGACCGCCGAGCTTAAAAAGACGTTCCGCCCGGAGTTTTTGAACCGTATCGATGAGATCATCGTGTTCCACCGGCTCACCGGCGAGGATATCCGCGCCATCGCCGGGAACATGGTGCAGACGGTGGCGCTGCGCGCTGCCGCGCTCGGCGTGCATCTCACCGTAACGGAAGAGGCAATCGCCAAGCTTGCCGAGGCGGGGTACGATCCCGACTACGGCGCGCGTCCCCTGCGCCGGACGGTGCAGACGCAGCTCGAAGACCCGCTCGCCGAGGCACTGCTCACCGGGGAGCTTTCCTCCGGCGGCGAGGCGGAGGCAATCGTGGACGAGGAAGGCCATGTCGCGGTACGTGCGAAAGGTGCGCTTACGGCGTCGTGAGCGATGTGCCGGGGTAGTAGTGCGCTAAAATCTCCCGCCATGTCGAGCCGTTTTTCGCCATGACGTTCGCTCCGTACTGGCTCATGCCTGCGCCGTGGCCGCTGCCGGAGACGGTGAAGAGAAAGCTGCGTCCTGTCCAGGCGAGCGTGAAGTTTGCCGAACGCAGCGAGAAGATCGAACGCATTCCTGTCCCCGGAACGGAGATATCCCCGATGCGGATGGACGATACGCGTCCGCTCGGATCGACCGTCCGCTCGCCGACCCACTCCGGCGGCTGGGCGGAAAGGTCGGCCTCCGGGTATGCTGCGAGAAAGATCTCGCGGAAGCTCTCCGGGGAAAACTCCGCGGTCGTGACGAAGTTCGGCACGTCCGCTGCCGTCTCGGGGCTCGATACGCTCACGAGATACGGCACATCGCCGCCCCACACGGCGGCGCCGCTCTCGGTATACCCGGCGCTGGAGGCGTGAAAGCAGGCGGCGACCGGCTCACCGTCGTAGACGAGATACACCCCGTCCGTATCGCGTACGGCCTCTTCAATCCGTGTTTCCCAGAGATCGTACTGCTCGCCCCAGCGCTCGCGGCGTTCCTCAGCTGTAAGATACACCTCGCAGCAGCCGGGACTGTCGCAGAGCGCGCATTGCGGGTGCGCCGCTGGAGGCACGCTCATGCGTGCGAGCGCGTAGCTTCGCGCCGCAACGGCCTGCGCGCGCAGCGCGTCCGGCTCAAAGGACGCGGGCATCTCCCCGGCGATGACGCCCGGGAGATATTCCGCCATGGAAAGCGTTTCTACCGCATCACCGCGCAGCAGCGTGACACCTGTGAGAGCGTCAAGCCCGGAAGAAACGGCCGCGGCGCTCTCGGGCACGGCAGACGTGGCGGGGGAGGCCTCCGGCAGCGTTTCGCCGATAGAGGCTCCGACGGCGTGCTGCACCGAGACCGGCAGCAGCAGAGAAAAGAGCAGCGACAACACACTCATCAGCACACAGCGCTTCATAGTTACCCCTCTCTTGACGATAATCCAAAAGGAGTATAAAATACCAATCATACTCCCTCGTTCCCGGCGCCGGACAAGCGGCGCTTACGGGAAACTCTATGAGGACAGGGGCTTTCCTATGCAGAAACAAGCATGGACATATACGATGGCGGGAACCGTGTTTGCCGCAGCAGCCGTCATGCTGCGCTGGTTACAGGTACAGACGATTTTCGATCCCGAAACCGGGCTGCCGACGCTCCACGCGCCGATCACGACGCTGCTTGTCGCGGTGCTCATTCTCGTCACCGCGGCGCTTTGGTGGCTGTCCGGCCGCATGAAAACCGACTGTGCGCCCGAAGAGCCGGAGGACGCGCTCGCCCTGCCGCACCGCGAGACTGGCTGGATCCTCATCTCCGTGGCGGCGCTCGCCGCGTTCGGCTCGGCGTATCTCTTCTTTCAGGAGGAGAGCACGCTGATGAAGGCCGCGGCGCTGCTGGGGATCTTGTCCGCACCCGTCCTCGCCATGATGCCGCAGCTCCCCCGCTGGGGAGGTTTCGGCGCGGCGCTGAGCGTGATGCCGGTGCTGTTCTTCTGTTTGTGGCTTGTGGTGTTCTATAAGGAAAACGCCGCAAACCCGATCCTCTGGGAATACGGCATGGAAATCCTCGCGATCGCGATGTGCCTTCTCGCCGTGTTCCGGCTGAGCGCATATCTCTTTTACCGCGCCAAGCCCCGGCAGACGATCTTCGCGTGCATGCTCGCACTTGTGACGAGCCTCGCCACGCTCACCGACAGCGTCTCTCTCGGCGCGCGTGCCGTGCTCGGCGGCTGGGGCATCGGCGTGGCGGTCATGTGCTGGATCATCATCCATAACTTCGTTCCTCCCGCGCCGGAGGAAGATACATATTAAAAGGCTTCATTGTGCAAAGGGAAACCTTGTTAGGGGAGGCAAGATGGTTTATCGCAAACCCACTTGGCTCCCCTACCAGGGGAGCTGGCAGCCGTCAGGCTGACTGAGGGGTTTACGTGCAAAAAGCGCCCGGCGGAACATTTGGTTCCGCCGGGCGCTTTTGCCGGTTTCTTATTTCGTATGCACCGTGAGCTGGGGATAGGGAATATCGATGCCCTTTTCATCGAAGAGCAGTTTGAGCGAGCGGTTGAGCGCGCGGCGCGCGGCGAAAATGTTCTCCTCCGTTGCGGATACGATGAATTTGAGCACAACGCCGCTTTCGGCAAGCTCATCCACGCCGATATACTGCGGCACATCGAGAAATACGTTGCGGTTTTCTTCATACATGGCGGGCAGCGCGTCGGCGATCACGGCCTCCACGGCGCGCAGATCGGCCTCGTAGGAAATGGAGATCGTGCTCACCGCCACGGACGTTTTCTGCGAGCGGTTCTGGAAATTCCGAATTTCGGAATTGTTGATGATCTTGTGGTTGCCGCCGGCATCCTCCAGCGTTGTGGTGCGCACGCTGATGTCCACGACCTTGCCGCGGAAATCGTCGAGCACGAGAATGTCGCCGACGTTGTAGCGCCCCTCGGCAATGAGGAAAATGCCCGTGAGCACATCTTCGATGAGCGACTGCGCGCCGAAGCCGATGATCAGCGTTACGACGCCGACGCTCGCAAGCGAGGCTGTCACGTCCACGCCGAGCGCCCGCAGCCCGAAAAAGACCGAGAGCAGCACTGCCGTATAGGAGAGAATGCTCCGCGCGAGCGAGCACACCGTCCGTGCGCGCGTCTCCTTCGGCAGCTTCAAAAGCAGGGCGGCCACGCTGTAGCCGATCCAGATGAAGCCCAGATGGCGGCACATATCGGCCAGACCCGGCGTGAGCGAGCGCAAAGCGTAGCCCATCGCGCAGAGAACAACGGAAACGATCAGCAATACGGGGGATTTCTTCGTAGGTTTCATGAATCGGCCTCCTTATGCGGCGAAGTTCGGACGGTTTCGGCAAAGTCGAAGGGCTCGGTCTCGCCATCCGGCAGGAAATATACGTGAATGGTCACAAGCTCGTCGTGCTCCTTCGGGAGGGGGAGCGTGACAAGGTTGCTGTATTCGTTTTTCTCGGCAAACGCGACGGAGGCGTCAAAGCTCTCAACCTCCGGCCAGACGCAGACGGTGTCCCCGTCGAGGAGCGAGAGATCGTCCCCGACAACGGCGTCGGGAATTGTACCGCTTCCGACCGGGGTGAGATAAACGCTCACCGTGTCGCTCTCGGCGTCATAGCCGCAGGCGAACGTGAAGCGCTGTGCTTCGGGGCGTTCGGCGGAAAGCGTTTCCACGCGCCCATCAGCGTGCGTAATGGTGACGCGCACCGAAAGCGTGCTTTCCACGGTGTTGTCCGTATAAAACTCCGGGTGCGCCTCGCGCACGGAGGAATAAGTCTCGCGCATCGTGCGGTATTCGCCGCGCTCGATGGCGGCCTCGGAGATGGATGACGTTTGCTCCTCTTCCGGAAAGTTGGGATCGAAGAATGTGATCTCTGCGGAAACGACGTCCTCCGGCACGGGGAAACGCACCTCCGCCTCGCAGAGCGAGGCAAACGAGAGAAACCGCAGCTCCGAATCCGGCGCGGGGGCGGGCACTTCCGTGGGCGCGGGCGCGACCGTCACGACCGGCACGGGCTCCGGCTCCGGCGCTTCGGCAGGCGCTTTCACCAGCGCGAGAAACGGCAGCAGCAGCGCCGCGGCGGCGAGCGGCGCATACTTCTTCCGGCGGCTGCGCTTCGGCTCATAGGGCGGCTCATATTCGTGCGTCGTTGGATAGGCTTCCGGCGCGCTGGGAGAGCGCAGAGGCTTTTCCGAGCTGTATTCGTAAATGTCGTCGGCGATGGCGGCTCACCTCCTGTGAGGATCATTCCACAAATCATCTTATCATTTTTCCGCGTCGCGCGCAACAAAAAAAGTTGTTAAGAAGGTAAACGCAGAGCGGGAAAGGGGATCACAAATATCTTCCGGTGATACTGCTTTCGTCATTTTGGATATCCTGCGGCGTTCCGGTGGCTACAATCCGGCCTCCGGCGTCTCCGCCACCCGGCCCCATATCGATCACATAGTCGGCGTTTCGGATCACATCCAGATCGTGTTCAATGACAATCACCGTTGCGCCGTTGTCCAGAAGCGCCTGAAAAACGCCGAGCAGCACGCGAACATCCAGCGGATGCAGACCGATGGATGGTTCATCGAACACGAAAACGGAATCCTCCTGCGTCTTGCCGATCTCGCTGGCCAGCTTGAGACGCTGCGCTTCGCCGCCGGACAAACTCGGCGTTTCCTCGCCGAGCGCCAGATAGCCGAGACCGAGCTGCCGAAGGATCTCCAGCTTTTGTGAAACGCTTTTCCAGTCCCGGCAAAACGCTATGGCGGAGTTCACGTCCATGTCCATCAGCTCCGGCAGAGAAACGCTCTCGCCCGCCTTGTTCGTGAGCTTCACATCGTAAGCCGCTCTTGCATAGCGTGAGCCGCGGCAGTCCGGGCAGGGGATGCTGACATCCGGCAGAAATTGAACGTCCAGACTGACGACGCCCGTTCCGTCACAGCCGGGGCAGCGCAGAGAGCCGGTATTATAGGAAAAGTCGCTGGCTTTGTAGCCATTTTCCTTTGCGCCGGCGGATTTTGTATACAGCTTTCGCAATTCATCGTGGATGCTCGCATAGGTGGCGACCGTCGAGCGGACATTGATGCCGATGGGCGTGGCATCAATGAGCTTCACGTGCGCGATGCCCTCGGCCTGAATCGCGCGGATATGCTCCGGCAGAGCGGTGCCGCCGATGCTTGCATCCAGCGCCGGGACAAGGCTTTCCAGCACCATTGTGGTCTTGCCGGAGCCGGACACGCCGGTGACGACGGTGAGCCGCCCTTTCGGGATGTCCACCTCCAATGGCTTGACCGTATGAATGGAATTCGTGGAAAGATGAATGGTGCCATTTGCAAAGAGCTCTTCTTTTGCGGTGTAGCTTTTCCGCCTTGTTTCGGCTTTGCCGGAGAGAAACGGCCCGATCTGCGAAGCCGGGTTTTCCGCAATGGTGGGAATGGTTCCCTCGGCGATCACATGGCCACCCTTAGCGCCTGCCTCCGGCCCCATTTCCACGATCCAGTCGGCTTCCTTCAAAATCTGTGTGTCGTGATCGACCAAAATGACGGAGTTGCCGTCCGCTACGAGATCGTGCATCACGCCGGTCAGCCCCACAATGTTGGAGGGATGCAGACCAATGGAGGGCTCGTCCAAGACATACAGAACCCCCGTTGTGCGGTTGCGGACGGCACGGGCGAGCTGCATCCTCTGGCGCTCGCCGGTGGAGAGCGTAGAGGCCGAGCGGTCCAGCGTTAGATAGCCCAGCCCCAGATCCATCAGACGTTTGGCGGTACTCTGGAAGGCTTCGCAGATGCTCTCGGCCATCGGGCGCATTTCCTCCGGCAAGCTGCCGGGAACACCCTGCACCCAAGAGATCAGTTCGGATAGCGTCATGGTGCAGGCTTCATCCAGAGAAATGCCGCGCAGCTTCGGCGCGCGGGCGGCGGCAGACAGGCGCGTGCCGTGGCACTCCGGGCAAATATCCTCTTTCAGAAACTTTTCCACTCGCTTCATGCCCTTTTCGTCCTTGACCTTGGCAAGGGCGTTTTCTACGGTGTAGACGGCATTATAATAGGTGAAGTCCAGCTCCGCAAAGTCATTGGAACCGGATTTCTTCGCATGGTAGAGAATATGCTTTTTCTCGGCGGGGCCGTGGTAGACGATCTCCTTTTCGTGCTCGGACAGATCGCGGAACGGCACATCGGTACGCACACCCATTTCACGGCACACATCCGTCATCAGCGACCACATCAGGCTGTTCCACGGAGCAACAGCGCCCTCGTCAATACTAAGGGAGTCGTCCGGCACGAGGCTCTGCATATTCACGGTTCGGACGCTGCCCGTGCCGCCGCATTTCTGGCAGGCACCCTGCGAATTGAATGCCAGCTCCTCGGCGGACGGCGCATAAAAATGCGCGCCGCATTCCGGGCAGATCAGCTCTTTCCCGGCGGCAACCAGCAGCGACGGTGCGAGATAATGCCCGTTCGGGCAGCGGTGGCTGGCAAGGCGGGAATACATCAGCCGGAGACTATTTAACAGTTCCGTTCCCGTGCCGAACGTACTGCGGATACCCGGCACGCCGGGGCGCTGGTGAAGTGCCAGCGCGGCGGGGACATACAGCACCTCGTCCACGCAGGCCTTGGATGCCTGCGTCATGCGGCGGCGCGTGTAGGTAGACAGGGCTTCAAGATAGCGGCGCGAGCCCTCGGCGTACAATACGCCGAGCGCCAGCGAGGATTTGCCCGAGCCGGATACGCCCGCAATGCCGACGATCTTCCCCAGTGGGATATCGACATCTATATTTTTGAGGTTGTGGACTTTTGCTCCACGGATCAGCATTTTATCGATCATCGGTTTCCTCCGATTCTGTATGGGGCCGGATCTCCACCGTCCGGCCGCCGAGATTTTCGTAAACGCGGTGCGAAACGGAAAGAACGGTGCGCCCTTCGGAGGCGCGGCGCAGCGCTTCGAG
>CAKTBC010000054.1 GCA_934533005.1 uncultured Oscillospiraceae bacterium
GCGCTCTCCAATACCGGGCTCGTCCGTATCCACGGATGTCTCGCGCCGGTCGCAGGACGGATATGCATGGATCAGCTTGCCGTGGATGTGACGGACATCCCCGAAGCCGCCGTCGGAGACGTCGCCGAACTCATCGGCGCACCGCCGCTCACGGCGGCCGAGGTCGCCGCGCGCTGCGGCACGATCCCCAACGAGCTTCTGAGCCGCCTGGGCGTAAGGCTCCCGGTAATAATGAAATGATGCAAAAAATCTCCCGGAACCTGTGGTTCCGGGAGATTTTTTGCGCATTGCGAAATATGAGCTTAATCCACCAGCTGCTCCATCTCGTCGATGAGCTCGCCGAAGAGGGCGAGCGCGTCGTTCACGGGCTTCGGCGTGCTCATATCGACGCCCGCGATCTTGAGAAGGCTGATCGGGTCGGCGCTGCCGCCGGAGGAGAGGAACTTCTTATAGTCGGCGACAGCCGGTTCGCCCTCGGCGAGAATGCGGTTTGCGATCGCCACGGCAGCGGAGAAGCCGGTGGCGTACTGGAACACATAGTAGTTATAGAAGAAGTGCGGGATGCGCGCCCACTCGAGCGCGATGCCGTCGTCGGAGACCATGTCGGGGCCGAAGTACAGCTTGTTGAGCGCAAGATACTTTTCATTCAGCGCATCCGCCGTGAGCGCTTCGCCCGCGCCGTTCATCTCGCCCATGATCTTTTCAAACTCGGCAAACATCGTCTGGCGGTACACCGTGCCCTTGAACTGGTCAAGGAAGTGGTTGATGAGATAGGCGCGCTGCTTCTTGTCGGTCGTCTTGCCGAGCAGATGGCGCATGAGCAGCACCTCGTTGCAGGTGGAGGCGACCTCAGCCACGAAGATGACGTACGCGGCGGTATTCACCGGCTGGTACTTGCAGCTGTGGTAGCTGTGCAGCGCGTGGCCCATTTCGTGGGCGAGCGTGAACATGCTGTCGAGATTGTCCTTGTGGTTGAGAAGAACATAGGGGTGCGGGTAGCTGTTGCCGGAGGAATATGCGCCGCCGCGCTTGCCGACGCTCTCATAAACGTCAATCCAGCGGTTGGCAAAGCCCTCCTTCAGAAGGTCGGTGTAGTCCCCACCGAGCACCGCAAGCGCTTCGAGCACCGTTTCCTTGGCCTCTTCATAGGTGATAGCGCTGTCGGCGTCCGCCACGATGGGGGTATACACGTCGTACATGTGCAGCTCATCCACGCCGAGCAGCTTCTTACGCAGCGCCACATAGCGGTACATCTTATCCATGTTCGCGTGGACAGCCTCGATGAGGTTGTCGTAAACCTCTTCCGGCACCTCCGTGCCGTCGAGCGCGGCGGCGCGCGTCGAGGGGTAATGCCGCGCGTCCGAGAAGAACTTGAGCGAACGAAACTGTCCGTCAAGCGATGCAGCGACGGTGTTTTTAAATTCACCGAGGCGGTTATAGTAGGCTTCAAAGGCGTTCTTGCGCAGCACGCGGTCGCTGCCCATGAGCAGGGGAACGAACGTCCCGCTCGTGAGAACGTGGGAATGTCCCTCGCCGTCGGTCACGTCCGGGAACGTGAGATCGGCATCGCGGAACACACTCGCAATATTCTCCGGCGCGTTCGCCATCTCTCCGGCGGCGGAGAGGAGCTTTTCCTCCTCCGGGGAGAGAATGTGTGCCTTGCGGCGGCGGATCTTATAAATGTTGCGGCGGTAGGTCTCGAGCTCCGGCTGCGCGGCGTAGAAGAGGTTGATGGTGTCCTCGTCGAGCGCCATGATCTCCGGCGTTTCAAACGCGCTCGCCGCGTCGATGGCGACAAGCGTTGCAAGCGCCTTGGAGCGCATGCCCTGATAAAAGCCGTTGCCGGTGTCCTCGTCGCCCTTGCAGCTCGCGTAGCCGTAGAGCTTTTCAAGCCGCACGGAGAGCGCGTCGCTCAGGCGGAACCACTCGAGCAGCGTCTCCGCGCTCTCGCCAAGCTTGCCGCGAAACGCCTCGATCTGCTCCGGCACAGCCTTGAGCGCTTCATACTCCGCCTGCCAGGCCTCGTCGCTTTCAAATACATCCTTAAGATTCCAGGTCGATTCCTCCGGCACTTCGCTGCGCGCCGGGATGGGTCTGTCTGCCATTGGGTATATCCTCCTGCAAAGTTAAAATTTCTTTTTCGGGAGCTTGTGCTCCTTGCCGTCTGCGCCGATGATATAGACGTTTTCCAGCGTTTCGAGCGTCCCGCGCCGCCAGTCGGCCAGATATTCCTCGCGCAGGGCAAGGCGCTCCGCCGTTTCCTCGGGCGTGAGCGCGCGCTCGCGCGAAATGCGCGTCAGCTCGCTGATGCGGTTTTTCTTTTCTTCGGTCATGGTCACATTGTCCCCAATTCGTCCAGATTCTTTTCAAACGCGCCAAGGCAGTGCTCTATGAACCAATCTGCCTCCGGGAGATGCATCTCCTCGATGGAGCGGCGCGTCTGCTCCTCGGCGGAGAGAAATTCGCGGTTGCCCGCCTTGCGCTCCTCGATGCACTGGCGCAGCGCCGAGAGCTTGTCGGCAGCCTTGACGAGCTTTTCCTCGTCCTCCGATGCCGTAAACGCGCTTTCATATGCCCCGCGCAGCTTCTCCGGCAGCATGGCGAGCAGCCTCTCGTCCGCCGCGCGCTCCACCTTTTTATAAGCATCGCGGATCGTGCGGTCGTGATACTTGATCGGCGTCGGAAGATCGCCGGTCAGAATTTCGCTCGCATCGTGGTAGATTGCGAGCACCGCAAGGCGCTCGGCGTCGCACTCCTTGCCGAAGATCTCGCGCCGGATGATGCCGAGCGCGTGGGCATACACCGCCGTTTCGTGGCTGTGCTCCTGCACATTTTCCGGGATGCTGCTGCGCATGAGTCCCCAGCGGGAAATATACCGCATGCGCGATAAAAGGGCATAAAACCCCGTTTCCTTCACCATTTGTTGCTCACCTTCTCCGCGAAGCCGGGGAAGTCCGCAAACTCCACCACGGTGCCGTTATCGAGAACGGCCCTGCCGGTAAAGCGTCCGAACACCTGGTGCTGGTCAGACTTGATGAGCTTCACATCCGTGCAGCTCGCGCGGTCGAGCACCGGCACGAAATCGGCCTCAAACCGCCCGTCGTCGGATGTAAATTTCCAGGGCTCCGTAAAGCGCTCCTTGCCCTCATCCTCGCCGGGGATCTCAAATTTGATACCGCCGAGCTTATGCGCGGTACCGGCGTGGAAGAGCATATTTTCGCTCGCAGCGCTCGTATCGCCGAAGCCGTAGCCGAGATTCCAGCCGAATGGCGTCCCGCTCGGCAGCACATACGCCGCGCTGCTCCAATACCACGTATTCTCATACGTCCACACGCCGCGTCCCCAGTCGAGCACGGCAAAGCTGTCGCTCGGCTCAAAGGTGTACGTCTTGCCGTTATAGGTCACATACCCGCTCGCGCGGAAGCCGACGATCTTCTGGTTATAGTAGAAGTGGCCGGGTTTCTCAAAGGGCGTGGCGATGACGAGCGAGTCCTCCGGGCATTCCGTAAGCTCAACGCGCGCGGAGAGGGCGCTCTCGCCGAATTTATTCATATACGCAATGAGAACGCGCTTCTCCCCCTCGTGGATGAAGTGGAGACCATAGCCGCGCGCGGCGGAGTGTACGTCGCCGGTCACGCTCGTCTCCGGCAGGTGCTTTTTGCCGAGCGGCATAAAGGACATCGGGCTTTTCGTGATCTCCCAGCCCTCCTCGAAATCGAGAAGGCTCACAGAGTCGAGTCCCATGTAGCCGTTGTCCGCTACGGTGAGCGCGAGAGCGAAGCGGCCGTTATTGACAAGATAGTAGTCCCATTCCTTGATGCGCAGGGGCGACGCCTTCACGTCCGCGCGGCGGTATTCCTGCACGAGCGCGCGGGAAAAGCCGGGACGGGCAAGATCGCCCTTAGCATCAAGCAGCGCGCCGGGGGTCGTGATCTCGGTCTGTCGATCCATTCAAATGCCCTCCTTACGCTGGGCGCGGATGTCCCGCCCCAGAAATTCCAGCCATTCGTATTCGCCGGCGAGCCGCGAGGCGAGCGCCGCGCCGTAGCGCGTTTCGATGCCGGAGCGGTCGAGATTCGTGGAGACGATCGTCTTTTTCCCGGCGCGCAGGCGGCCGTCGAGCAGGGCGTAAAGCGCGCTCTGCGTAAACGCCGTCGGCATTTCGGTGCCGAGATCGTCCAAAATGAGAAGATCGCAGCTCATAAGCTGGCGCACGCGCGAAGCGGCGTCCGATACCTCGTCCGTGTCGCGCGAGAACTTTTCGCGCTCAAACGAGGCGAGAAGCCCGCTCGCCGTATCGTACGCCACGCCGCAGCCCTTCGCGGCCACAACGCGCGCAATGGCGGCGGAGAGAAACGTTTTCCCCAGCCCCGGCTCGCCGGTGAACAGGAGATTTGGCGACTGCGCGCCGAAGCT
This sequence comes from uncultured Oscillospiraceae bacterium, assembly GCA_934533005.1. Taxonomy (GTDB): domain Bacteria; phylum Bacillota; class Clostridia; order Oscillospirales; family Oscillospiraceae; genus Apopatocola. The sequence continues at coordinate 4,417 of CAKTBC010000054.1, forward strand.
CTCGGCATAGGCACGGCAGATACGGAGCACGCGCTCCATCTGCGCGCGGGGCGAAGCGCCGGACGCGGGGGCAATGGGGCTATAATAATCCAGCCGGAAGTTTTCAAACGTCTCGTCCCCCTGCTTTAAAAGGGGCGCAAGCTCCGCGGTCTGCTCGGCGCGGTAGAGCTTCTGGAGACATTCGCAGATCTTCCCGTCCGCCCAACCGGTATCGCGGCAGCGCGGGCAGGAATAGACGGGGTCAAGATAATCCTTCGGGTAGCCGCGCTGCACGAGCAGCGCCGAGCGCTTTTCCTGCAAAGCAAGGCTTTCCGCTTCGAGCTCCTGCGCCGTGCGGGTGCTCTGGCGCATGGCAACGCGCACCATCTCGCTCAGATTGGCGCGGAGGGCCGTGTCGATGCGCCCGACCTCCGGGATCTTCGCGGTGATCTCGCGGCGGCGGCGATCCTCCTCCGCGCGGTTGGCAGCGCGCAGCGTCTCCTGTTTGGCGCGCGCTCGCGCTAAAAGCCGTCCTTCCATATCCTCTTACCCCCCGATGTTCTTCAGTATGCCCTCGAGCCGTGCGAGATCGTCCCCGCCGGTGCGCCGCGGCGTGGTCTCTGCGGAGGGCTTTGCGCGTGAAGCCGCGCGGCTGTCGCCCTTTTCGATCTGCTCGGCGGTGAAGAGTTTCTTTTCATACCAGCTCTTCACGATCTTGTCCATATACGCCCAGGCGAGCTTGCCCGTGCCGACAACGGTGCGGTCGTAGGCGATGGCGAGTGTCTCCGCGCCGTAGCCCATCGAGAGCCAGCTTTCGATATACTTTCGTTCCGTGGGCGTCAGGTCGCGTCCCGTGAGCGAGAGAGCGTGGCGGACCTTTTCCATCTCCTCGTCGCGCCGGGCGAGCGCGGCGAGATATTCCTCCGCCTGCGGCGCAGTGAGGATCTCGCGGTTGGCCCAGTAAAACGCCTCCTTCTCGATAGCGCGCATCGTCGGGAGCCGCCCCTCGCCGTAGCGGCGGCGGAGCTTGTCCGCGCAGTGGTGGATGAGCAGCAGTATGGTCTCCGCCGTCATGCCGAGACGGTCATAAATGCCGAAGAGCGTGTTGAGATCGGCGCTCGAGAGCGTGTGGCCGAGCACGCGCTGACACTCGCCGAGCAGCGCGCGAAACGCCCCGTCGTCGGCGCTGCGGCGCAGTATGTCCTCCGTGCGGTACACCGGCAGCTCGTCCGGCCCCGGCAGGGGCACGTCCCCGGCGGTGAGAAGTCCCGCCCCGGAGAGCCGCCGCGCCGCAGAGCTTATCTGCTCTCCCGTGCAGGAGAGAGCGCGCGCCGCTGCCGCGGTATCGAGCACGCCGCCGGAGCGCAGAATATAAAGATACAGCAGCGCGCACTCCCCGTCGCCGAGCGCGAGGAGCTTTTCCGCGTCCTCCGCCGGGAGAGAGAGCGTGTTCGCGCCCTGGATGCGATAGCGTTTTCCGTCCATGTTCGTCCTTTTGGGGCATAGTACCCCATGCTGTGATATTCTTTGATATTATATCATAATGTTTCTACTTGAAGCAAGGGTGTTCGTTGTGTTATAATCTTAATTTGAAGAAGTACCGTTTCCCGGTACTGTGTTTACGAGGAAGAAATTATGGTCGAACTGCTCGCTCCCGCCGGGTCGCCGGAGGCCGTCACCGCCGCCGCGCAAAGCGGCGCGGACGCCGTATATCTGAGCTTTGAAGATCTGACTGGCTGCCGCCGGACGGAGAACATCCCGAACAGCGAATTTGAGTCGGTCGTGCGCTACTGCCGCATCCGCGGCTGCCGCGTGTATCTCGCGCTCAACATTCCCGTCCGCGAGGACGAGCTGAACAAGGCCGCGGGGCTCGCCCTGCGCGCGCAGCGCTGCGGCGTGGACGCGATCATCGTCCGCGATCTCGGCCTTTTCCGCATTCTCCGCTCGCTGTTGCCGGAGATGCCGCTCTTTGCCGACGCGCATCTCGGCTTCTATACGCCGGAGAGCGCGGCCATCGCGCAGCGGCTCGGCTTCCGGCGCATTTTCCTCCCGCCCGATCTCCCGCTCGAGGATATCCGCCGCATGGCGCAATGCCCGATCGAGACCGCCGTGTGGGTGCAGACGCCGCTTTGCGCCGCCGCATGCGGCACGTGCCGCATGAGCGCCTTCGCCGGGCGCGAGAGCGCCGAGCGCGGTCTTTGCAGCGAGCTCTGCCGCGAGCGCTATACGCTCGGCGGCCGCTGGGACACGACGCCTCTGAGCTGGAAGGATCGCTGCATGCTTCCGGAATACCGGGAGCTCATCGACGCGGGCGTAACCTGCCTCGCCATCGGCAGCCGGGAGCGCCGGAGCGAATATGTCGCGGCATTCACGGACGTGTGGGCAACCGCCATCCGCGAAAGCCAGCTTCCCGCCGAGCCGGAGCTGGAGCGCTTGGAGCGCGTTTTTCTTCCCTGGGGCGCGGCGAAAAAAAATCTTTACGAAACCGCCGAAGCGCCGGAGAAGATCCCCGGCGAGACGGAATCCGTCTGCGCGGAGCTGCGGCGGAAATATACGTCCGGCGAGGCGCGCCGCGTGGCGGTAAGCTTTGCCATCGCAGCGAAGGGCGCGAGCGCCAGCGTCATTCTCGGCGCGCAGGACATGGACAAGAACATCGCCGCGATCGAAGGCCCCGTGCCGGACGCGGCCGGCGATGTGGAGCTCACCGAGGACGGTCTGCGCGAGGCCATGTACCGCACCGCCGGAACGCCGTTTCGCTGCGCTGAGGTGCGCGTGCAGTCTCCCGCGGGAGAAAAGCTCCGTGTGTCCGGCATCGAACTGGACGAGGCCCGCCGCCGTCTTTTGTATAAGCTCTCCGAGGAACGCGCCAAGCTGCCAGACCGCAAAGAGGGCGATTTTCCCGAGCCGCCGCGCAGCGTCCTTATCTCCCACCTGCCCGCGATCAACTTTTCGTTCCAGACCGCCGCGCAGATGACGCCGGAGCTCGCTGCGCTCTGCCCGGAGTGCGTATATGTCCCGCTCGAGCTGCTCGCGGAAAAGCCCGGCGTTGCCGACGCCTTCCGGGAAAACGGCGCGGAGATCGTCGCCGCGCTCCCCTCCGCCGCGTTCGGCGAGAAGGAGGAAAACGAGCTGCGCACGCTTCTCGCAAAGGTGCACGAGAGCGGCGTCACGCAGGCGCTCACCGGAAATCTTGGTCTCGCCATGATGGCGGGGCAGGAAGGTTTCCGCATCCGCGGCGACTTTGATCTCGCCGTAATGAACGGCTACACGCTCTCCGGCATGGCGTCGGCGGGCTTTCTCTCGGCGATGCTCTCGCCGGAGCTCACGTTTGCCGACATCCGCGAAATGCCGAAGTGTCTGGACACGGAGCTCGCCGTATACGGCCGTCTCCCCGTCATGGTGACGCAAAATTGCCTTTTGAAGGCAAGCGCCGGACGCTGCACCTGCACCACGCCCGGCCAGATGGCGGACACGCACGGCGGCGTATGGCCGGTGACAAAGCATTTCGGCTGCCGCAACACCGTCTGGGCGGCGCGCAAGCTCTGGCTCGGCGATGTGACGCAGGAATGGATCGATCTCGGTCTCTGGGCGGTGCGGCTGTGCTTCTCCACGGAGAGCGCCCGCGAATGTCTCGAGGTCGCCGAGAGCTATATCCAGGGCACGCACTATAAACCCAACGGCATAACGAGAGGACTGTATTACCGTGGCGTACTGTAATAAACGGCTGATCCTCGCCTCCGGCTCGCCCCGGCGGCGGGAGCTGCTCGATAAATTCGGCATAAACTATGAGATCCTCCCCGCGCAGGGCGAGGAGAGCGCGCCGCCGGAGCTCACGCCCGGCGAGCGGGTCAAGGCGCTCGCCGCGCAGAAGGCTGCCGAGGTCGCGCAGCGCGTGAACGATCCCGCCGCCGTGATCCTCGCCGCCGATACGCTCGTGGAGCTCGACGGCACCGTACTCGGAAAGCCCGGCACGGCGGAGCGGGCGCGCTCCATGCTCCGCGCTCTTTCCGGGCGGGAGCACCGCGTGTGGAGCGGCGTGTGCATCCGCGAGGGTGAAAAGATCCTTGCGGAGAGCGAATGCACGAGCGTGCACTTTTGCACTCTTACCGATGCAGAGATCGAAGCCTACATCGCCACCGGCGAGCCGCTCGACAAGGCGGGCGCTTACGGCTATCAGGGGCTTGCGAGTCTCTTCGTGGAGCGCATCGAGGGCGATTTTTTCAACGTGATGGGGCTTCCGGTATGCCGTATGGGGCAGATGCTCCGCGAATTTGACATTTCTCTTCTTTGATCTTTCTACTCGCGCCCGGGGCGTTCCCGGGAGAACAGGGGGTTGAGCCTTGAAAAAATATCTCAAGCAATACGGCGTGCGCATGGCGATCATCATCGTTGTGGCGGCGCTTCTCATAGGACTGGCCTCGCGCCCGAAGGCCGACGGCAGCTCCGGCGCGGTGCCGGAGGCGGCAAACGCCCTGCGCATCCCCATTCAGGGCGCGGTCGGCTCGGTCGTGGAGTGGATGCGCGGCATTTACGGATATATTTACCGCTACGACAAGCTCCTCGCGGAGAACGAATCGCTCCGCCGCCAGCTCGCCGAGGCGCAGGAGCAGGTGCGCTCCAGCCAGGACGCGCTTGAGGAGAACACCCGCCTGCGCACGATGCTCGGCTATCTGGAGAAGAACACGACATTCCAGACGGAAGCCGCCATGATCACCTCGTGGGACGCCTCCAACTGGACGAGCGCCTTTACGATCTCCAAGGGCACGGACAACGGCATTGAGCAGGGCGACTGCGTCATCACCGAATCCGGCATGCTCGTCGGGCAGGTATACGAGGTTGGGAATAACTACGCCTCCGTGCGCACCGTGATCGATGTGAACATGGACGCGGGCGTGCTCGTGGGCGAATCGTCTATCGCCGCGATGATCGTCGGCGACTACGCGCTCATGAAGGAGGGCTGCTGCAAGCTCAGCTACTTCACGGATGATGTAACGCTCTTCACCGGCGACAGCGTCGTCACCTCCGGCCGCGGCGGCGCGTTCCCGTCCGGCATCGTCGTCGGCACCGTCACGGAGCTGCGCAGCGAGGCGGGCGGCCAGTCGTACTACGCGGTCGTCAAGCCCTCGGTCGATCTTTCCGTGCTGTCGCAGGTGTTCATCATCAAGGATTTTGAGGTCATCGAGTGAAACGAAAGAAGATCCATTTCCAGCTTTCCGATATAAAGCTGGACGAGTTCTGGCTCAAGACCCGGCGCGGTGTTCTGTACGCGCTGTATCTTTTCGCCGCGCTGCTCGTGCAAAACGTAATATTGAGCCATGTTGCGCTCTTCGGCGTGCGGGTCATGTTTCTGCCCGCGCTCGTCGTGGCGGCGGGGCTTTTTGAAGGCGGCTGGGGCGGCGGACTGTTCGGTCTGGCCGCGGGTATCCTCTCCGATCTCTTTTTCGGCTCGCAGAGCGTGCTGTTCACCGTGCTCTTTCCCGTGATGGGGTTTGTCTCCGGCTTTCTTGGCGATTTTTATCTCAACAAGCGCCTTTTCACTTACTGCATCATGGGGGCGGCGGCGCTCTTTCTCGCCGCATTCGCACAGATGTTCAGCCTGCTCTTCTATAAGGGGCAGAGCAGCCCGGCGCTTTGGGTAACGGCGCTATTGCAGACGCTCTGGAGCCTGCCGTTTCTCTTCCCGTCGTACTATCTCTGCAAAAACTTCCCGTGGCGCTCGTCGCGCGAAGCGCCCACGCCGTATAAATAACCCCCACCCCCGCGTTTTGAAAGGAACATTCCATGCAGAAAATGGTCAAACCCGCCCGGCTCGTTGTGCTCGCCGTCACATTTGCGCTGCTGCTCGGCATTTACTTTGTCGCGCTCTATAAGCTGCAGATCATCGGCGGACGCGAATACTATGCCGTAGGGGAAACGGAGACGAAAGAGGACATCACCATCTCCGCCGCGCGAGGAAACATCCTCGACCGCTACGGTCGTCTGCTTGTGTCCAACTCGCTCTGCAACAACCTCTCCATCAACGTAACGGAGCTCTTCAGCCAGGACGATCCGAACGCGATCATTCTCGAGCTCTGCAGCGCCGTGGAGCGCTTCGGCGACACCTATACCGACACTCTGCCGATCACGAAGGCCCCGCCCTTCGAGTTCACCGACATGGACACGCTCCAGAAGAGCATGCTCGACGCCTGGCTCAAGGCCAACGACATGCCGCTCGACTCCAACGCCGTCGAGATCCTCGCGGCGATGCGCACGCGCTACAATGTCGGCAGCGAGTATAATGCCGAGGACGCCCGCCGCATCGTCGGCGTCCGGTACGAGATCAACGACCGCTTCAACATCAACACCACGCCCTACGTTTTTGCCGAGGACGTTTCCATGCCGCTGCTCACCTATCTCATGGAGCAGGACATTCCCGGCTTTGAGGTCTCCTCGTCCTACGTGCGCGAATATAAAACGCAGTATGCCGCCCACCTTCTCGGCTACACCGGCAAGCTGACGGCGGAGGAATGGGAGACCTACGCCGACAAGGACTACTCGCTCGACGCCTACGTCGGCAAGGACGGCGTGGAATACGCCTTTGAAAACTACCTCCACGGCGTAGACGGTGAGGCGGAGGTCTACTCCAACCTCGACGGCGTCACGCTCCGCACGAAGTACACCAAGGAGCCGCAGCCTGGCGGGCACGTTTATCTGACGCTGGACATCGGCCTGCAGGAGGTATGCGAGGAGGCGCTCGCCGCACACATCGAGGAGATCAACGTGGAGCGTGCCCGCATCATCGAGGAAGCCGAAATGTACGGCACGGACAGCACCGAAATGATCTCCGGCGGCGCGCTGTGCGTTGTGAAGGTCGATACCGGCGAGCCGCTCGCGCTCGTGAGCTACCCGACCTACGACGCCGCCACGATGCTCGATAACTACGAAGAGCTCGTCGCAGACGAAAACGCCCCGCTTTATAACCGCGCGCTCATGGGTGTTTACGCCCCCGGCTCCACGTTCAAGCCCTGCACCGCCACGGCGCTTCTCGCCGAGGGCATCGTATCGCCGACACTCACGCTGAAAACCGAAGGCCAGTTCACCAAGTACATCGACGACGGCTACGCCCCCGAGTGCTGGATCTACTCGACCTACAAATATACCCACGGCGAGATCAACGTCGTGCAGGCCATCACCTACTCCTGCAACTATTTCTTCTACTACTACGGCGACGAGCTCGGCATCGATAAGATGGCGTACTACGCCAAGCTCTACGGGCTCGGCGAGCACACCGGCATCGAGCTCCCGGAGGTCACCGGCCAGATGTCCACGCAGAGCTTCAAGGAGCAGTACACCGGTATCTCCTGGTTCCAGGGCGACACGCTGCAGAGCGCCATCGGCCAGTCGTTCACGGAGTTCACGCCGCTGCAGATGGCGGAATACTGCGCGGCCATCGCCAACGGCGGCACGCGCTACAGCGCCTCCATTCTCAAGGAAGTGCGCAGCTACGATTACTCCAAAACGCTCTTCCAGCGTGAAACCGAGGTGCTCAGCCAGCTCGACATCGACCCGGAGATCTTCGGCTACATCCAGTACGGCATGTACGGCGTGCTCTATGACGCCGCGAGCACGCTCAAGGAGCACTGGCTCGACAGCAGCATCGTTGCCGCCGCCAAGACCGGAACGGCGCAGCGCGGCGAAGGACTCGTGAACAACGCCATGTTCATTCTCTACGCCCCCTACGGCGACAACCCGGAAATCGCCATTGCCATCGCCGTGGAAAAGGGCGGCGCGGGCGCCACGCTCTCGCCGGTCGCGCGAAAGATCGTGGATTATTACTTCACGTTCCAATCCAACGCCAACACCGTGGAAAATGCGTATTCTCTGCTGAAATAATCCGAATTTTTCGTTGCAAAGCACGCTTTTTGCGGTTATAATTTAAGAGGTAATTTTTGCCCATATCATCAGAAATATACGGAGGTGCCAAAGCATGAATATCGCTCTTCTCGCCCATGACGGCAAAAAGGAGCTTATGGTCCAGTTCTGCATTGCCTACTGCGGCATTCTCTCCGGTCACGACATCTGCGCCACGAACACCACGGGCAAGCTCGTCTCGGAGGCAACGGGGCTGCCGGTCACGCTGTATCTTCCCTGCACGCAGGGCGGCGCGCAGCAGATCGGCGCGCGCATTGCCTACAACGAGATCGACCTTGTTCTCTTCTTCTGCGACCCCAAGGCCAACACGAAGGATGTAGACGCCATCGCCCGCCTGTGCGACCAGCACAGCATTCCCTTCGCTTCCAACGTTGCCACCGCCGAAGTGCTCGTGCAGGGTCTCCGCCGGGGCGATCTGGACTGGCGCGATATCGTCAACCCGAAGAAAAAATAATACACCTTACAACTTTTCCGAGGAATGGATAGCCGGCAGCGGCCAGCTATCCATTCTCTATTCAAAGGAGGATTCCCCCTATGGCTCAGATCCG
>CAKTBC010000055.1 GCA_934533005.1 uncultured Oscillospiraceae bacterium
AACCCTATTTATGTGCCCGAGCTGACAGATACAGCACCGGAAAAACTGCGCTGAGCGCAGAAAACCGTAACCGGAAACGCGAACAGCCCCCTGTGCAGGTAATCGAAAGACCTGCTCAGGGGGCTGTTTCTTATGCCTATATGTATCCAAAAGCGCACACGATTTTCCGGAGCAACAAAACTGCGCGAATAACAGGAAAAGAAAAGCGGAATATAGGAGGCTGCCTGTAACATGGAGAAAAAACTGCAAGAATTCTCAGCGGCGGCTCTGCAGAAGTCCCGGTGTGTGGAAGTTATATAGGCAGGTTGAAATTCATGTTCATGATGTACTGCTCCATGAACTCGGCGCTGGCGTTGAGCTCCACGTGACGCGTGACGGCGCGGGTATGCTCACAGCGCGCGTCCTCCGTGCGGTCGAGCAGATAGCGGCACACGCCTGCGCCCGCGCCGTTGCCGACGGCGGCGATCCTCTCGCGCGGCACGGCGGGGAGGAGGCCGATGTAGAGCGCGTTGTCCACATCGATGTAGTTGCCGAACGCCCCGGCGAGGATGAGCGAGTCGAGCTGCTCCGGCTTGATGCCGTGCTCGTGGCAGAGCGTGAGGCACCCGGCGCAGATCGAGCTTTTGGCGAGCTGGATCTGGCGGATATCGTCCTGCGAAAGATACACCGGATGCTCGCCGCGCGTGAGGAAGAAGGCGTTGTTGTATTCGCCCACCGGCTCGAGACGGTCGAGCAGGGGGCTATCCGGGTGCGCTGCGGCGTATTCCGCGCGCGGGAGGAGCCGCCCGGTCATATCCACGAGACCACAGCGAAGGAGCGCGGCGGTCAGATCGATGATGCCGGAGCCGCAGAGCCCCTTTGCCTTGCCCTCGCCGAGGACGTGGAGGCGAAGCTCTCCGTCTGGCGTGATGTCCACATGGTCGATCGCGCCCTCCGCGCCGCGCATGCCGCACTCGATGTTGCCGCCCTCGAGCGCGGGGCCGCAGGCGGTGGAGGAGGTGAGAAAGCCGTCGCGCGCATTGCCGACGGCGATCTCGCCGTTCGTGCCGAGATCGACCGCAAGGTGCACGCCCGCCTCCGGTACGCCGAGCAGCACGGCCGTCGTGTCCGCGCCGACGAACTCGCCGAGCAGCGGCAGAAACTCCACGAGCGCGCCCGCCGGGCAGTTTTGCAGTCCAATCTCTCCGGCGGGGACGCGCACGGTGTCCGCCGTGACGCTTGCAAACGGCTCCGCGCCGAGCGCGGACGGATCGATGCCGAGAAAGAGGTGCTGCATTGTGCTGTTGCCGCAGAAAACGAGCTGCCAGAGATCGTCCGAAGGCCCCGGCACCGCGGCGGAGGCCGCGGCGAGAAGGCCGTCGATCGTGTCGAGAATGGCGCGGTTGAGCGCGGAAAGCCCGTTCTCGTGCTCGATGGCGTACTGGATGCGGGCGATCACGTCCGCGCCGTAGCGGATCTGGCCGTTGAGCGCCGAGCCGGTGTGCAGCAGCGAGCCAGTCGTGAGATCGTAGATATACATCGCAACGGTCGTTGTGCCGATGTCCACGGCGGCGCCGAAAAGGCGCGCCGCCGTATCGCCGCGCTGCCGCGAACGAAGCGCCGGTGAGATATGCACCGCAATGCGCCGGCTCCAATTCAGCGGGGGAGAGGACAGTTTTTGTCACCACGGGGGCGAAGGCGCTGTGCGCGCCGCGCGTTGTGAGGATCTGCGCGGCGGCATCCTCCGAAGCTTCAAGAAAAACGGTGATATCTTCTGCGACGGGCGTTACGCACGCGCGAACAATCTCGCGCACGTCGCCGCGCTCGACGAGAACATCGCATTTCCCGCAGCGGCCATTGCCGCCGCAGACGAGCTCAAGCGCATGGCCGAGCAGCGCGCAGGCTTCGGCGAGCGTTCCGCCGGAGACGCGGACGGCGCGCTCCGTTCCGGCCAGACGAACGGTATATTCCATGATGTACTTCTTCCGGATCGTCAGAATTTGAAAATGAGGTGCAGCGCAGCCGCGCCGCACCCTCAAGGGTGGTTTTAAATGTCCCGGTCGCGCCGCATATAGCACAAGAGGTTCGGGCATTTGGAGCAATCGTGGTCGATGGAGCGGTCGGGGAGACCGGTGCCGGCGCCGTAGGCATAGAGCATGGCCTTTTCTGGCTGGAGCATGTAGTGCTCCGTGAGCGCGGCGGGGAAGGGTTCGCCCTGCGTGAGCAGAGAGAGAAACTGCGCCTGATACTCCATGCTCAGACGGTTCTCGCCCGGCGTGAGACGCGTGCTGAGATGGTATCCCTGCGCCTTGAGCTCGTTGTAAAGCTGGCGGTTCATCACGTTCGAGGCGTTGAAGAACACTTCATTATGTACGATACGCTCTTCGCCTCCCGCTCCATCATGTCCCCCGAAATGTGGGACGAGTTTGAAGGCGTTCTCATGCCGGACATTTGCGACGCGGTGCGCGAGCACGGCGGCATGGTCATGCTGCACAACTGCGGCAACGGCATTTACATCAAGAAGCAGATCGAGAGAATGCACCCGGTGCTCATCTCTCTGCAGCACCTCCCGCCCGACTGCGCCACCATGGCGGAGCTCAAGGAGAAGTACGGCAAGGACATCACCATCATGGGCCACGTTATGCCCGGCTTCATCTACAGCGCCACCGAGGAGGAGATCCGCGAAGAGCGCCGCAAGGAGAACGACGCCTATAAGAATGGCGGCGGCTTTGTCCTCGCCAGTGGCTGCGAGTATCCCGCCGCGCTGGACTTCCACATGGCCAAGGTCATGGTCGAGGAAGCCCGCACCTACGGCAAGTACGAGAAATAAGATCAAATTCTCTGCGGGAGAAGCGGGCAAATTTTGACCCGCTTCTCCCTGCGTCCCTTTATGAGGCCAACGACTATGAAAACGAAAATTGATCTCGTGACCGGGTTTCTCGCGCGGGAAAGACAAGCTTTGTCCAGTCCTACGGGAACTGGCTGCGGCGGCAGGGAACATCTTTCGCCGTTGTAAAACGACTTCGGCGCCATCGGCGTGGACGCCGTGGCGCTCAAAGAGGAGTGCGGCGACGTATTTGAAGTGTCGGGCGGGTGCATCTGCTGCTCACTCACACCGAACTTCACCGAGCTCCTGCTGAGTCTCTGCGGCCATTATGAGCGCATCATCGTGGAGCCCTCCGGCGTATTTGATGCGGCGGTGTTCTATTCGATCATGGACACGCTCCAGCGCAAAACCGAGGTGGAGCTGGGCTTTTGCGCCGTGATCGTCGATCCGCACGGGCTCGCGGAGCTCGATCGCGCCTCGCTCGCCGTGCTGCAAAGCCAGCTCGCCGGGGCGGGCAGCATCATCTGGAGCAAGTGCGACTTGCCGGATGTGCCGGATCTTACCGAGTGCACCGCGCTGCTGCACACGCTCCTGCCCGACCTTCCACCCATTGAGACGGAGTCTACGCACGATTTTACCGATTTTGCCCTGCTCCAGACACGCACCGGCCATCTGCGGAACATCGATGCGGAAAAGCTCAACCACACGGCGCTGTATTTCTGCCCGTTCCACAAGGTGGAGCGGCCGCTCACGCGCACCGAGGCCGAGCGGCTGCTTGAGAAGACCGTCGCCTCGCCCGAGGCCGACGGCCTCCTCCGGCTCAAGGGCACCGTGCCTGCGGCGGAGGGCGGCTTCTGGGCGGCGGACAGCGTGCTCCACGCGACTGGCGTGACTCCGGCTGCGGAGGGGAGCGGCGTTTTGTACTTCATCACGCGCCGCGCGCAGGCCGCGGGCATCGGCAAGCTCGTGGAGCGCCTGCTCGAAGAGCTGGACGGGGCACCGTGATCCTGCTGTTTTTCTTACCGCCTTTCTGTCATCCCCCGGCGCAAACGGCCGGCGCAAGCGCGCCGGCCGTTTGCGTGCGGGGAAGCCCTCCGTCTTTTGCCTGCGGCAAAATCCACCGCCCCTGTTTAGGGGCGGCAAGATAGTTTGCCGCAAACCCTCTTGGCTCCCCTAACAGGGGAGCTGGCAGCCGTTAGGCTGACTGAGGGGTTAGGCAATGGCCCGCGGCTGCAATGAAAACAGCGCGGACAGAAGCGCCGGAATGTACGGCAGCGCTTGACGCGCGGCACGCAATATGGTATTCTGTCATAACTATATAAAAATGGAGTGTGATGACCCCAAATGGACGGCGACAGTTGGCTGTCTTGGATACCTATCGTTTTTCTTCTCTGCATGGCGGCGTATTTTGCCGTAGCGGAGACCGCCGCCACGTCCGTCAGCCGCATCCGGCTCAAGACGCGGCTTGATCAGGGCGACCAGAAGGCGAAAAAGGCCCTTTACGTACAGGACAATTTTGACCGCGCAATTTCCGCGATCCTCATCGGCACGAATATCGTCCACATCTCCACCGCTACGCTCACAACGGTGCTCGTTACGCGCACCTGGGGCGCGAGCTGGGTGGCGCTTGGCACGGTCGTGTGCACGATCGCGGTGTTTTTTGCCGGAGAGATGCTCCCCAAGAGCATCGCCAAGCGCTACAGTGAACGGTGCGCCCTTGCGACGGCGCCGTCCCTGTGCTTTTTTATGCGCATTTTCGCGCCGCTGGCGAAGGTGCTCTCGCACATCGGTGAGTTCTTCTCGAATCTTGCCAAGGGCGAGCCGGAGATCACCGTGACCGAGGATGAGCTCTATGACATCATCGAAACGATGACCGACGAGGGCGAGCTGCCCGAGGAGCGGGCGGAGCTTGTCCATTCGGCGCTGGAGTTTGCCGATGTGACGGTCGAGCGCGTGTTCACGCCGCGCGTGGACGTTGCGGCGCTCGATGTGAACACGCCGCCGGAGAAGATCCTCTCGTTCATTCGCGAGCAGCGCCATAGCCGCCTGCCTGTGTACGAGGGCAGCATCGACAATATCATCGGCGTGCTGCAGATCCGCAAATACGTCCGCGTGTATCTGCGCGAGCGGGAATGCCCGGAGCTTCGCAGTCTGCTCGATGCGCCGTGCTTCGTGCACCAGAGCGCCTCGATCGACGAACTGCTCGAAGAGCTCAACCGCCGGAAGATCTCTCTCGCCGTCGTGACGGACAACTACGGCGGCACGATGGGCATCGTGACGGTCGAGGATATCATCGAAGAGCTGGTCGGCGAGATCTGGGACGAGGATGACGTCGCGCAGGTCGAATTCCGTCCGCTCGGCGATGACACCTATGAAGTCAGCGCTGACATGGATATGGAAGACCTTTTCGATGAGCTCGGCTACGACGACCCCGAGGGCACCGACTGGGAGCACAAACCCGTCGGCGAGTGGGTGTATGAGCAGTTCGACATGATCCCCGCGCAGGGCGAGAGCTTCACCTGGCACCGGCTGAAGGTGACCGTGGAGAGTATCGACCACCGGCGCATCCGCAAGCTTCTCATCCAGCTTCTGCCCGAAGAGACGAAGGAAGGGGGCGAGGAAGCATGACAACGTGGATGTATGTGCTTTTGATGCTCGTGCTGCTGTGCGGCTCGGCGTTTTTCTCGGCCTCGGAAATGGCGCTTTCCTCCGCCAACCGGATGCGTCTTGCCTCCGCGGCGGAAGAGGGGAACCGCGCCGCTGCGATCGCCTGCAAGGTGATCGACAAATACGAAAACGCTCTTTCCGCCATTCTCATCGGCAACAACCTCTGCAACATAGGCTCAGACTCCATCGTGACGGCGCTCGGCATTGCGTTGCTCGGCGAGCGGTATAACGGCTGGGTCTCGGTTCTCATCACGCTCTGCATGACGGCGATCATCATTGTCTTCGGCGAATCCGCGCCGAAGATCGCCGCGAAGAACAACGCAAACCGGTTCTCCACGGTGGTCGCGCCGTTCATTCGCTTTCTCATGATCGTGCTCTCGCCGGTCATCTTCCTCGTCTCTCTGCTCATCCGCATCGTTACGCTCCCGCTCAAGGGCGAGAACAGTGGTGAGAGCTCCGAAGAGGAAGCCGCCGCCGAGCTGCAGTCCATCATTGAAACGGTTGAGGACGAAGGCGTTATCGACGAGGACCGCAGCGAGCTTCTTCGCAGCGCGCTGGACTTCTCCGAGATCGCGGTGATGGACGTGATGACCGCGCGCGTGGACGTCGAAGCGCTCGACATTGATGACGACTGGCGCGAGCTTTTGCTCTCCGGCGAGGATCTGCCGTATTCGCGCATCCCCGTATACGAGAACAGCATCGATAACGTGATCGGTGTACTGTATCTCAACCGCTTTTTCAAGGCGCTGCTCGATGATCCGGAGGCGGACATCCGCAGCAACCTTATGAAACCGCTCTATATTTATAAGACCGTGAAGCTGCCGGACGTGCTCGCGCAGCTGCGCAAAAACCAGCAGCATCTCGCCATCGTCACGGACGAATACGGCGGAACGCTCGGCATCGTGACGCTTGAGGACGTGCTCGAAGAGCTCGTCGGCGACATCTGGGACGAGACCGACGAGGTCGAGGACGAGATCGTCGAGCGGCCGGACGGTATGTACGAGATCGACGGCGATCTTCCCATCGGCGATCTTGCGGAGCTGCTGGACGTGACGGAGGAATCACTCGATACCTCGAGCGCCACCGCCGGCGGCTGGACGATCGAGAAGTTCGGCGCGTTCCCCAAGGTGGGCGACACCGTGGAGTCGGACGGACTTCGCGTAAAGGTGCTCGCGATGGACGAGGACGGACTTCGTGTGGAAAAAATCCTCGTGGAGAAGCTGCCCGAGGATAAAACGGACGATTGACCGGGAGGGTTTACCCATTCAGGACTTAACGCAGAAAAGAGAACGGGCGGTGCTCGCGGGGCTTTCCGCCTCGAGCATGGACGCCGACGAGCGCTCCACCGAAATTTCGATGGAGGAGCTTGCCGCGCTCGTGGATACCGCGGGCGCGGACACGGTCGCCATGGTCTTGCAGACCCGCCAGTCGCCCGACCCGCGCAGCTTTCTCGGTGCGGGCAAATTGCAGGAGATCAAGGAGATCGTCACGAACAACGAGTGCGATCTCGTCGTGATCGATAACGAGCTCTCGCCCTCGCAGGCGCGGGCGATCGAGGAAGAGCTCGGCGTGCGCGTCGTGGATCGAAGCGGCCTCATTCTCGACATTTTCGCCCAGCGCGCCCGCACAAAGGAGGGGCGTCTGCAGGTGCAGCTCGCGCAGTATGAATATCTGCTGCCGCGGCTGACCGGTATGTGGACACACCTCAAGCGTCAGGCCGGCACAAGCGCGCCCATCGGCACGCGCGGCCCGGGCGAAACGCAGCTCGAAACCGACCGGCGGCACATCCGCCGGATCATCCAGAATCTGGAGGCCGATCTTGAACAGGTGCGCCGCGTCCGCTCGACGCAGCGCCGCCGCCGCGAGAAAAACGCCATGCCGATGGTCGCGCTCGTGGGTTACACGAACGCCGGAAAATCCACGGTGCTCAACCGCCTGACGCGCTCGGACATCCCGGCGAACAACCGCCTTTTCGATACGCTGGACACGACGACGCGCCGTCTCTGGCTGCCGGAGCTGCAGAGAGAAATCCTGCTCTCCGATACCGTCGGCTTCATCCGCAAGCTGCCGACGAACCTCATCGAGGCGTTTAAGGCCACCTTGGAAGAATTGCAGTACGCCGATCTTCTGCTGCACGTTATCGACGTCTCCGCACCCGACTGGGAGGAGCAGGCAAAGGTCACCGACGCGCTCATCCGCGAGCTGGGAGCATCCGCCACGCCGGTGCTGCGCATTTATAATAAGTGCGACGCGCTTCCCGTGCTTACGGAGCTGCCGCACACGCGCGACGGCGTCTGCATCTCCGCGCGCACCGGCGAGGGCGTGGACACGCTGCTCGCGCGCATTACGGAGGAACTGAAGCCATGACGCCGTACCGTACCGCCGCCGGATACGGCGAGGCGGAATATGAAGACAAACGAAGCCGCTTCATCGGCCACATAAAGCCTGTTGTCTCGGAGGCCGAGGCGAAAGCCTTCGTCGATGAAATACGCCGGAAGTATGCCGACGCGACGCATAACGTTTTCGCCTACGTCCTGCGCGAAGGAAACGTCCTCCGCTGGTCGGACGACGGCGAGCCGGGCGGCACGTCCGGCCAGCCGACGCTCGCGGTGCTGCAGGGCGCGGGGCTGACGGACGTCTGCTGCGTCACAACGCGCTACTTCGGGGGAACGTTGCTCGGCTCGGGCGGGCTCGTGCGCGCCTACTCCGCCGCGGCGAGAGCTGCGCTGCGCGAGGCGGGCACCGCCGTCATGCGCCCGTGGCGGCGCGGGAGCTTTGCCTGTTCCTACGCCCGGTACGAGAGGCTGCGCCGCCTTTTGGAGGAGCGCGGCGCGCGCGTTGAGGAAACGCTCTTCGGCGCAAAGGTCGAGATTGTTTTTTCCGCGCCGGAGGCGCAGAGCGAGAGCTTTGTAGCGCTCCTTCGCGATGCGACCGCCGGGGAGGCCGAGGTGCGCCTCGGCGAGAGCGTTTTCCGGCCGGAGCGGGAGGAAGAATAATTTAAAAAATTTTTTCTCCGAAAAGCAGGGGAAATCGCGGGCAATGTCGTATATAAGTAATGCAGAGGTTTTCTGCATTACTTTTTTTGCTTTCAAGGAGGCGGAGCGCATGACATGTCCGCGGCAGGAACGCGAGGAGCTGGAAAAAATTCTGGTGGGTGACTTCGGCGTGCGTGCCGCCGGTTCCCACGGCCGCCGCCGCGCGGAGGAGGAAGACCCCGTGCGCACGTGCTTCCAGCGCGACGCCGACCGCATCACGCATTCGAAGGCATTTCGCCGTCTCAAGCACAAAACGCAGGTCTTCCTCCAGCCGGAGGGCGATCATTACCGCACCCGGCTCACGCACACGCTGGAGGTAACGCGCCTTGCACGCACCGTCGGGCGGGCGCTGCGGCTCAACGAGGATCTGTGCGAGGCCATCGCCCTCGGCCACGATCTCGGCCACACGCCGTTCGGCCATGCCGGGGAGCGGGCGCTCAACGAAATTTACGGCCCTGGCTTCCGGCACTATGAGCAGTCGCTGCGCGTGGTGGACTGCATCGAAAAGGACGGCCGCGGGCTCAATCTCTGCCAGGAGACGCGCATCGGCATCCTCGCCCACACGAAGGGCCACCCGGAGGAGAGCCGCGAGGCCGTTGTCGTGCGGCTGTGCGACCATGTGGCGTATTTGAACCACGATCTGGACGACGCGATGCGCGCCGGGATCGTCTCGGAATCCGAGCTGCCGGAGATCATCGTAAAACGGCTCGGCACGCGCAACAGCCAACGGATCAATTCGCTGGTCGATAACATCATTCAAACGAGCCGTACCGGAAATGTCGGCATTTCGGACGATATGCAGGAAGTCTGGGATGTGTTCCACGAATTTCTCTATGACCGCGTGTACCATAACCCCGTCGCCAAGGGCGAGGAGGCCAAGGTCGAAAACATCCTGCGCGGCATCTGGGAGCATTACTGCCGCTATCCGGACAAGCTGCCGGACGATTTCCGCGGCATCGTGGAGCGCGACGGGCTCGAGCGCGCCGTGACGGACTATGTCTCCGGCATGACGGACGATTACGCGATCTATCAGTACGGCGAAATTTTCATTCCCATGGCGTGGAGCGTGAAATAAGCGCCGCGCAGTAAACGAAAGGAGGCGGGCGTATGGCAATTCCCGAACGGTTTCTCGACGAACTGACCGAGCGCAACGATATTGTGGATGTAGTGAGCCAGTACGTCCGGCTGACGAAGAAGAGCGGGTCGAACCTCTTCGGTCTCTGCCCGTTCCACAGCGAGAAAACGCCCTCGTTCTCCGTCTCGCCCGACCGGCAGATCTACCACTGCTTCGGCTGCGGCAAGGGCGGCGGCGTCATCAACTTCATCATGGAGATCGAAAATCTCTCGTTCCCGGACGCGGTGGCGTTTCTGGCGCGCCGCGTGAATATGACGCTTCCGGAGGAGGCGCAGAGCGAGGATACGTCCCGCCGGGCGCGGCTCCTGGAGCTCAACCGGGACGCGGCGCGGTTTTTCCACGATATGCTCAAATCGCCGCAGGGCGGCCCGGCACAGGAGTATGTCCGCCGCCGCGGCATTTCGCCCGCAATGGTCACGCGCTTCGGACTCGGCTTTGCGCCCGATGCGTGGGAAACGCTTACGAACGCCATGCGCAAAAAGGGCTACAGCGATCAGGAAATGTTCGAAGCGGGACTTGTGAAGCACGGCAAATCCGGCGGCGTGTACGACGCCTTCCGCAACCGCCTCATGTTCCCGGTCATCGATGTGCGCGGCAGCGTCATCGGCTTTTCCGGCCGCATTCTCGGCGACGGCGAGCCGAAGTACTTAAACAGCCCCGAAACGCCCGTTTTCAGCAAAAGCCATAATCTTTTCGGTTTGAATCTGGCTAAAAAGTCAAAAAACGGGTATATCATTCTCGTAGAAGGCAACATTGACGTTGTCTCCCTGCACCAGGCGGGGTTTGACGGTGCGGTCGCCTCGCTCGGTACATCGCTCACGGGAGAGCAGGCGCGGCTCATTTCGCGCTATACAAACGAGGTCATCCTCTGCTACGACAGCGACGAGGCGGGCAAGAAAGCGGCGACGCGCGGCATCGGGATTCTCGAAAAGCTCGATCTCAAGGTGCGTGTATTGCAGGTGCCGGGCGCGAAGGACCCGGATGAATTCATCAAGAAAAACGGCGCGGACGCCTTCCGCAATCTCATTGACGCGAGCGCAGGTCAGATCGAATACCGCCTGCGCGACGTGGAAGCGAAAAACCCGCCCACGACCGATGAAGGGCGTGTGGACTATCTCAAAAGCGCGGCCTCGCTTTTGGCGTCGCTGCCGGGCGCGGTCGAGCGCGAGGTATACGCCGCGCGCGTGGCGGAAAAGGCGGGCGTTTCGCGTGAGGCGGTGTTGCAGGTGGTGGAACGCCAGCGCAAGCTGCGTATCAAAGACGCCCAAAAGAAAGAAGCGCGGGACGTTCGCCCCTCGCAGATGGCACAGCCCGCGCAGCGCTCCATCCGGTACGACGATCCGCGTTCGGCGCGCGCCGAGGAGGGGCTGATCCGGATATTGTATCTCGACCCGGGCGCGGCGAAGGGCAAAAATCTGCCGCCGCCGGAGAGCTTTTCTTCGAGCGTCCTTGCGCGGCTCTACCGCGAGCTTCTGCGCCGCGTGCAGACCGGTGAGACGATCTCTCTGGCAGTGCTCGCCGGGCAGTTCACCGGCGACGAGATGAGCCATTTTACTACGGTCCTCAGCGCGCCGGAGGATCTTTCCCACGCGGATAAGGCGATATCCGATTACATAGCCGTTATAACCGGGCGCACGGAGGACGCCGAAGACGATCTCCGCGCTCTGGCGGAAAAATACAGAAAGACAAAAAGTTTTGGAGGATAAACGATGAGCGAGCAGAAAGAAAAGAACATGCCGGAAGAAAAGCTGCCGGAGACGAAGCTGCCCGAATCCGCGAGCGTGAGCGAGGAAGCGGCGCTTTCGGCGCTGGCCGACGCCATTCTCGCGGCTGACGAGCCGGAGGAGATCGCGGACGTCCCCGAGGACGACGATTTTGAGCCCGGCCGAACCGCGCGCGGCAAAAAGGAGAAGGCCGAGGACACGCAGAAATCCCGTGAGGAGCGTCTCTCAAACCTGATCGAAAAGGGCAAAAAGGCCGGAAAGCTCACGCTCAAAGAGATTGCAGATGTCGTCGATGGGCTGAATCTCTCGCAGGAACAGATGGACCGGTTTTACGATACGCTCGAAGAGCTGAACATCGAGACCGTCGGCGAGGATCTGCCGCCCATCGACGATGACGACCTCCTTCCCGCGCTCGACGAGCTCGAGGAGATCGACGAGGTCACCGAGGAGGAAATCGCCGAAGCCGACAGCATGGCGGATTCCTATTCGACCGACGACCCCGTGCGCATGTATCTCAAGGAGATCGGCAAGGTCAACCTGCTCACGCAGGAGGAGGAGATCGAGCTCGCCGTGCGCATGTCCCAGGGCGACGAGGAGGCCAAGCGCCGCATGGCGGAGGCGAACCTCCGTCTCGTTGTGAGCATCGCCAAGCGCTATGTCGGCCGCGGCATGCTGTTCCTCGATCTCATCCAGGAGGGCAATCTCGGCCTCATCAAGGCGGTCGAGAAGTTTGACTATACCAAGGGCTACAAGTTCTCGACCTATGCCACGTGGTGGATCCGTCAGGCCATCACCCGCGCCATCGCCGATCAGGCGCGCACGATCCGCATCCCGGTGCACATGGTCGAAACGATCAACAAGGTCATCCGCGTTTCCCGCCAGCTTCTGCAGGAGCTTGGCCACGACCCGAGCGCCGAGGAGATCGCCGCGGAGATGAACATCCCCGTGGAAAAGGTGCGCGATATCCTCAAAATCGCGCAGGAGCCGGTCAGTCTCGAAACGCCGATCGGCGAGGAGGAGGACTCCCACCTCGGCGACTTCATCCCCGACGAGGACGCCTCCGAGCCGAGCGAGGCCGCGAGCTTCTCGCTGCTCAAAGAGCAGCTCATGTCGGTGCTCGCCACGCTCACGCCGCGTGAGGAGAAGGTGCTCCGCCTGCGCTTCGGTATCGAGGACGGCCGCACCCGCACGCTCGAGGAGGTCGGCAAGGAGTTCAACGTCACGCGCGAACGTATCCGCCAGATCGAGGCCAAGGCGCTGCGCAAGCTCCGCCACCCCAGCCGCAGCAAGAAGCTCCGCGACTTTTTGAACT
>CAKTBC010000056.1 GCA_934533005.1 uncultured Oscillospiraceae bacterium
CTATCGCGTTTGCCGGTGAGATACCCGTCCGAAAAGCCGCTGCGGGAGAACACGGCGCGGAGCGTTTCCTCGTCGTAGGTCTCCCCCGAGAGCGCCTCCCGGCAGGCCGTCACGACGGCGGCGACGTATTCTGGGCGCTTCATGCGCCCTTCGATCTTAAACGTGGTGATCCCGGCGTCCGCCATTTCCTGCGCGTGGCGGAGAAGCGACATATCCTTGAGTGAGAGCACATGATCGCCCTTGCCGCAGCGCCAGTCGAGCCGGCACGGCTGCGCGCACAGCCCGCGGTTGCCGCTGCGCCCGCCGAGCATCGCGGAGAGATAGCACGCGCCCGAAACGCTCATGCAGTGCGCGCCGTGGACGAACGCTTCCGCGCCCGCCGTCGTGAGGCGGGAGGCGATTTTTTCCATTTCGGAGAGCGTCAGCTCGCGCGCAAGGACGATCGTTTTGCAGCCGAGATCCTGCAAATACAGCGCGCCGTCCAGATCATGCACGGCGGTCTGCGTAGAGGCGTGGCGCGGCAGCGTCGGGTACCGGTCGCGAAAAAGGCGCATGACAGCCGGGTCCTGCAATATCACGGCGTCCGCGCCCGATTCGGCAATGGCGTCCGCCTCCTCGATGAGCGCGTCCATCTCGCCGTCGGTCACAAGGGTGTTGACCGTGACGAACACTTTTGTACCGCGCTCGTGGCAGAATCTCACCGTTTCCGGCAGGGCAAGATCGTCAAAATTTTCGGCGTTGCGCCGGGCATTAAAGTTTTTCGCGCCGAGATACACGGCGTCCGCGCCGCAGCGTACCGCCGCCGTGACTGCGGCGAAGCCGCCCGCGGGGGCGAGGATGATCGGTTTTGTCATGGCTGTTCTTTTCCTTCCGCACGCTTTTCCCGCAGGAACATTAGAAGAAAGCTCACCGTTAAAAGGGCGCACGATATCCAGATCGTCCGCTCGCCGGCGCGCGCCGTGATCCACGCGCCCGCGCCCGCGCCGAGAGCAAATATGCCGATCACGCCGAAATACGTCAGCGCGCGGCGCAGTACGGCCGGGTTTTTCTCATGGAAATACTCGCACAGCGCTTCCGTGCCGCTGCGGAGATTGCCGATGCACATCGTGCTCGCGTAGGCGTGGCCACGCACCTTGCGGAACGTCTGCACCTGCATGGCGCAGACGAACGACACGAGCATGTTGGCCGCCATGTTCCGCTCCTGCGGCAGAAAGCCTACGGCAAAGAGCAGCACGATCTCCAAGAGGACGATGAGCTGCCGCCAATGGAATTTTTCCATGCATTTGAAGCGCCGGTGGATGCACTCGGCGGCAAACACGCCAAGCGCAAACGAGAGCACCGGCACAAGATAGCGCACGGCGCGCGCCGTATCGCTCTCGAAGAGATAGGCGCTCAAGAGAACGATGTTGCCGGTCTGGGCGTTTGCAAACACCTTGCCGCGGCAGAGATACGTATAGGCGTCCTGCAGGCCGCCGGAGAGAATGATGAAAGACGCCGTCAGCAGCGAATCAGACATCTGAAATCGCACGGCGCGATGGGATGAGGGCATGTTACTTTGCTCCATACGAAAATTTCTTCTACGATTATGCCACGTTCCTTCTCTTTTCGCAACTGCCGCGAAAAAAGAATCTGCTGTCTTTCTGTGAAAGGCAGCAGATTCCTGTAGTTATGAGAGATCAGCCCTGGTATTTTTTGTAGATCTTGTTTGCCAGATCGCGGAACTGCTCCACGGTCAGGTTATGAGTCATCATGATCGCCATATCCTTCACCGCGACATTCAGCTCCTTGACGAAGGCGTCGTTGTCGGTCGGGAGCCCCATCTCTTCGAGATAGTGGCGGATGGTCGCGCCGCCGCTGCCCTTGCCGATGGTGTAGGTAATGTCCTTGTGACCGGTGAACGGGAAGCGGTACGGGAAGAGGATCAGTGGATCGACCTTCTTAATGCGCTCGAACCAGCCGATCGGCAGACCGGATTCCATCTCGGCGATCACGGGGCCGATGATTCCCTTGTTCGGGCGGCAGTAGGTGTGCGCGAGATCCATAACGAACTCCGCCGTGGAGCAGATCTTGCTGAAATCGATGCCGACATCCTGATCGTACATCATTTTGAGCGTCATGGCGACGTCCTCGTAGGAGACGTTGCCCGCGCGCTCGCCCATGGCGGCTACAGTCGTATGGAGCACATCCGCGCCGGCCATGGCAGCCATCACGGTGTTCGCCGAGCCGATGCCGAAATCGTCATGGCCGTGGAACTCGATCTTCTTATCCGGATAGCGTTCCTTCACACTGCGAACCATTTTGTAAGCGCCCATCGGGTTGAGCGCGCCCATGGTGTCAACACAGGCAAGAGCGTCAAAGTAGCCGTGCTCGTTGACGGCGTCGATGAACTTTGTCGCATAGTCCCAGTCGGCACGGGAGAAGTCGATAAGGAACAGCACAACATACAGGCCCTTTTCATGCGCCATGTTCGTCGCGTTGATCGCCGCATCGATCGCCTTCTGGGTCTCCCAGCGGTAGCCGTATTTGATGAGCAGCTCGTTGGCCGGAATCTCCATGACCACGCCCTTGACACCGAGATCGGCGGCAAGCTGCGCGTCGGACGCCATGCAGCGGGCAAAGCAGAAGATGTCCGACTTGAGATTGCGCTTGAGCATCTCCTCGATCGCTTCATAGTCATCGCGGGACACCGCCGGCATGCCGGCTTCGATACGCTGCACGCCGAGCTCGGAGAGCTTTTCGGCAATGGCGACCTTCTGATCCTTCGTCAGCGCGACGCGGGACTGCTGCTCGCCGTCGCGAAGCGAAACATCGTGAAGGGCGATCTTGTCGGCAAAGTGCCACATTTCCTTGACGGAAGGGTCAAAGTTCCACGCGCTCGTGTACCACTGGTCATTCCGCCAGGGAGTCTTTTCGTACGTGTATTCGTCCATTTTTGCTTCTCCTTTACCGTTATTTTTTAAAGTCCGAGTTCCTTCTTGTTGATAACGACGCGGTTTTCTCTGCCCTCGAGCGTGCGCACGACCTCGTCGGTGCTCTTATCCACGAGTTCCGGCAGAGACGCCATGGAGTAGTATGCCGCGTGCGGCGTGAGAAGAACGTTGTCCAGCTCCACCAGCGGGCTTTCGGTGCCGAGAGGCTCGGTCTCGAACACATCGATGCTGGCCGCGCCGAGATGGCCGGAGCGGAGAGCGGCGATAAGCGCATCCGTATCCACCAGACCGCCGCGGGCGGTGTTGACGAAAACTGCGCCGGGCTTCATTGCGGCAAAGGCTTCCGCGTTGATGACATGGTACGTCTGCTTGTTCAGCGGCAGATGCAGCGACACGGCATCCGCGCAGGCAAAAACATTCTCCATCGTGAGCGCGTGCTTCACGCCGTTTTCCGCAAAGACGCTGTCCGGCAGGAACGGGTCATAGGCGACGACCTCCATACCGAACGCCTTCGCGCGCACCGCCATTTTCTTTGCGATGGCGCCAAAGCCGATGAGGCCGAGCACCGCGTGGCTCAGGCGCGGCACATTGCCCGCCTCGACGGCCTTCCAGACGCCCTGATGCATGCGCTTGTTCAAGAGCGCGATGCGGCGCAGGCCGATGAGCGTGAGAGCGAATGTGTGATCCGCCACCTCGTCGCGGCAGTAATCCGGGACATAGCAGACGGGGATGCCCTTCGCCGTGGCGGCTTCCACGTCGATGGTATCGACGCTGATACCCGTGCGGAGGATCATTTTGCAGTTGGTGAGTGCGGCGATCACCTTATCGGTGACCTTGGCGAAGGAGTTTACAACGATGCTCGCGTCCGCGCCCTCGCGGATCAGCGTTTCCTCGTCCTGGGCGCTCGCAAACACCACCGTGCCGCCCGCGCCTTCGACCGCCGCAAGAAAGCCGTCATAGCTCGGCCAGGAGCGGTCCGTTACAAATACTTTTTTCATGATGTTCCCTTCTCAGCCCTGCGTGCGCGCCAGCGCGTCGTTGAGAATTGCGGAGAATTCCGGATACTGCTCAGCCAAGCTCGCGCGGACGGATTCGGTCGCAGTGTACATTTCGGCAAACGCATCCGGCTCAATGTCGATGAAGGTGCAGCCGGCGTCGGCCATGGTCTTTTTATAGGTCTCGACCATTTCCTCGCTGTAAACGCGGGAGGCCTGCACATACTTTTCGCAGCCGGCGTCAACGATCGCGCGGAGATCGTCGGGCAGGTTGTTGTAGAAATCGAGATTCATTGAAAGGAACAGCGGCTGGATCTGGTGGTTGGTGTTGATGATATACTTCTGCTGCTCATAGAATCTCTGGCTGTAGATGAGCTCCAGCGGGTTCTCCTGCGCGTCAACGGTGCCCTGCTGCAGCGCGGTGTAAACCTCGGTGAAGGCCAGCGGCGTGGGATTCGCGCCGAGCGCCGTCCAGAGCGCCATCGGCGTGGCAGACTCGATCACGCGGATCGTCATGCCCTTCATGTCGGCCATGGAGTGGATCTCGCGGTTGGCGGTCAGCGTGCGGAAGCCCTGGAAGGACATGCCCATATACTTGTAGTGCGCGGTGGCAAAGAGCTCGTTGAGCGTCGCAACGTACTGCTCATCGGCAAAGAGGTTATACACATCGTCAGCGGTCTCAAACATGAACGGGCCGTCCAGCGCGGTGAGCTCCTTGACAAAGTTGGTGTACTGGGTAAGGCCGGTGGACATCATGGTGCAGCTGCCCATCTGCGTGGATTCCAGCGCCTCACGGTCGGAGCCGAGAACGCCGTTGAAGAGAAGCTGAACCTGCAGGCGGCCGTCCGATTCTTTTTCGACGTACTCTTTGAACACCGTGGCGCCGGCATAGTCGCTGCACTGCTCGGAGCCGGTGTTGCCGATGATGATGGTATAGCTTTCGCCGCCGGTCGTGGGAGCAGCGGTTTCGGTGCCGGTCTGCGCCGGAGTTTCCGCGGGCGCGGCAGTGCCGCAGGCGGCCAGGGCAAAGAGCATTACGAGTGCCAGTGCGAGAGCAAGGATTCGTTTCATCTGTCTTTCCTCCGTTTTTATTTGTTTTTCAGGGCTTTTATCCCAGAAGCAGCAGACTGATCTGAGGCACGAACGTGATCAGAAGCAGCGCTGCCAGGAACCAGACTATAAATTTCACCGCGTGGTGAGCGATCTCCAGCACGGGGATCTTCGTCATCGAGCTTGCCACGAAGAGGTTGACGCCGACCGGCGGCGTAACAAAGCCGATGGCAAGGTTGCACACCATGATAACGCCAAAGTGCACCGGGCTCATCCCGAGCGCGGACATGATCGGCATGAAGATCGGCACACAGATCAGGATGGCGGAGATGGCGTCCATCAGCATGCCGATGACGAGCAGGAACACGTTGATGATGAGCAGGATAGCGACCTTCGAATGGATCGCGCCCGTGATGGCAGAGGCGATCATCTGCGGCGCCTGGAGCATCGTCAGTACGCGGGCAAAGACCGTGGCGCTCGTCGCCACGAAGAGCATCGGCACAAGGGAGCTGACCGTGTCGCGGAGGATTTTGGGAATCTGCTGCACGGAGAGCGTTTTATAGACGAACAGGCTCACGATCAGCGCATAGAACACCGAAACGCACGCCGCTTCCGTCGGGGTGGCGATGCCGCTGTAAATGCCGCCGAGAATGATGACCGGCGTGAGCAGAGCGAAAAAGCTGTCCTTAAATACGTTCCAGAAGCCGCGGTCGTGGAGCTGCTTATAGTTTGCCTGAAGCTTTTCCTTGTCCTCGCCGTGCTTCTTGCAGTAGATATACGCGCAGATCATCAGAAACACGCCGATCAGAATGCCGGGGAGAATGCCCGCGGTGAAGAGGTCAGCCACCGAGGTGTTGGCGCACTGGCCATACATGACAAACGGTATGCTCGGCGGGATGATAACACCAAGACCGCCTGCTACCGCCACGAGCGATGTGACGAACGTGCGGTCATAGCCGAGCCGGACGAGGAGCGGGATCGTCATCGCGCCGATGGCCGCGACCGTGGCCGGGCCGGAGCCGGTGATCGCGCCGTAAAACAGGCAGCTTATGACCACCGCGATTGGGAGGCCTGCCGTTTTGTTTCCGATAAAATACGAGAAGAACGTGAAGAGGCGGTCGGAAATGCCTCCCTCCGCCATCAGGTTGCCGGAGAGGATGAAGAGCGGAATGGCGATAAGCACAAACGAGTCGAGCCCCGTCGTCATCGTGCGGAAGATGAAGCTCGCGTCGCACACGAGCGAGGGATTGGCTATCGAGGCCGAGGCGGACGCGGCGAGCAGCGCCGTTCCGATCGGGAGACTGAGGAACAGTCCGGCAAAGAAAATAATAAATACGATCCCGGTCGCCATTTACTTTTCCTCCTTCTCTTTCGTTCTGCTGAAAAGCAGCTTGACATATTTCTCCGCGATGCGGAGAATCGTCAGCACAAAGCCGACCCACATTGAGCCGTATACCCAGTACATAGGCACGCCCGTACTGGCGGCCTTCTGCCCCGTTGCGGCCAGCTTGGCGAGAACGCCGTAGCCCGGAACGAGGAGATAGAGCGCTATCGCGAGAAGCGCAATATCGCACAGCACGGCAAACGGCTTTTCGAGTGGCTTTATGAGATTGGGCAGGATGTCCATGCGAAGATGGGCGTTATGCGTTGTGGCATACGGAATGCCGAGCGCTGCCGCCCAGATGAAGAGATACCGGCAGGTCTCGTCGCTCCAGGGAATGGAGGAATTGAAGAACGAGCGCATAATGATCTGCGCCATCATCAGGCACGAGATCACGCAGATGATGATCGCGATCAGCGACTCCTCCAGGTGCTTGTCCAGCCATTTCAGTACTTTCATGTTTCTCTCACTCCTTCACGCCGGTGAAGAGATCGTCCGGCACGGAAAACCCGAGTTCCGCCGCCTTGGCGCAGAGATAATCACGGGTCGTTTCCGGTATGGTCACGCCGGTGCGGCAGGATCTCTCGTAGGCGATGTTCTCGATCTCGCCGGGATAATAGATGGTGTCTGTCTCCCGGCGCTTTTCGGCGCTGTGAAGATAGTCGATGAACCGGTCGGCGCGCTCGCGGTACTCTGCGGCGTCGCAGAAGCTGTTTATATTGATTGCAAGGAAGCAGTGCGCCGTTTCGTTGTTGACGTTCGTATCGGTGCTTTCCGCGAGAATTTCTGCCGCCGCGGCGCCGCCGGAGAGCATGGACGATACCATCTCCGCCATGACCGCGAGGCCGAAGCCCTTATGCATCCCGACCGGGAGCGAAATGAATTTCAGAAAATCGTTGGCAAACGGATCGGTCGTGGGCTCGCCGGTTTCGTCAAGCCAGGCGTTTTCCGGCATGGGCTTATTCAGCCGCCGGTACTCGTGGATCTTTCCGAACGCCATAACGCCGTTGGAAATATCCAGGCACATATCCCTTCCGTTGGCCGGAACAACGACCGAGATCGGGTTGTTGCCGATGACCGCACCGCGGCTCGCCGGGGCAGCCATAAGCGGCGGTGTGTTGCTCGTGACAAAGGCGATGACATCGTCGCCCGCCATCTTCATGCCCCAGTATCCGCACGTGCCGTGATGGTTGGAGTTTCGCACCACGACCATGCCGAGACCGTTTTGCAGCGCTTTTTCCCGCGCCATGCGCGCGGCAAGCTCGCTAGCCACCGCGCCCGCAGCGCGGTGGGCGTCGATCACGGCGGTTGTGGGGGTCTCCCGCGTGATCTCCGGCGTTCCGGCACGGTCAATGGCCCCGCCGTTTGCCTGCGCCAGATACATATCCACACGCACAACGCCGTGGCTCCGCATCCCGCGCATGTCTGCGATCACAAGCTGCTCCGCTATGCAGCGGCTGTCGGCCGGACGGAAACCGCTGCGCGTGAATATTTCGGACACGAAATCCACAAGCGCTTCCTTCCGGCAGGTGACTTCTGCTGACATGGGTTTTCCTCCTTTTCTTTTTCTATCTTTCTTTCTCTTTTAGGGACGTTAGAAGATTATCCGCCACAAAACGGAAACGGGGAATATGAGCAGCAGCGCCGGCAGCGTATTCACCGCCTGCGCCTTCGTAAGACGCAGAATGCGAAAGCCGATGATCAGCTCAATGATCCCTCCGGCGGCGGTAAAATCGCGGATCAGCTCGTCCGTCATCCACGGCATGATCGCCCGCGCGCAGAAAAAGAGCAGCAGCAAAATCGCCATTTGCGGCACAGCGATCACGGCGGTGAATTTGCCGAGGATGGTTGCAAAGATCAGCACCGTGAAAAAGTCCAGCACGGCTTTGCAGAGGATGGTCGTGGCGTCGCCGGTCATGGCCTCGTTCATCGCGCCGAAGATCCCCGTCCCGCTGCAGCAGCACAGGACAAGGAGCGTTGTGAACTGCGCCATATACGCTTCGTCCGGCTCGCTCTTCCGGACAATCCGCCGGTTGAGCGCGGCAAACGCCCGGTCTATCCGCTCCTCCAGACGGAGAGCGTGGCCGACCAGTGTTCCCAGAATCAGCGCCAGCACGACCGCGCCGAGCGTGTTTACCTTGACAATGAGCGTGACGCCGATCCCGATGGCAGCAAAGCCGAACACCTGCGTCAGGCTCTGCTTCAGATCGTCCGAAACTTTTGCGCCGAGCATTCCGCCGACGATGCCGCCGAGCGCCACCATGAGATTGTCCGTCAGAACTCCGATCGGCATGGATTCACCTCCGGCACTGCATGACGGCCGTGAGAATGGAAAAATACTTGTTCTCCGGCGTATCGGCGCGGCTCGTCATTACCAGCGGGACATTCGGGCCGCACACGGCGCCCGCGCTGCGAAGATGGGCAAAAAACGTGAGGCTCTTGGTGAACACGTTGCCCGTGCATAGATCCGGCATGATCAGTATGTCCGCTTTTCCCGCGGCGGGGTGGCGGATGCCCTTGTGCTCTGCCGCTGCTTCGCTCACGGCGTTATCAAGCGCGAACGGCCCACCGACAATACAGTCGTTCCAGTCCATGCCGGCGAGTTTCTGCGCGTCCAGCGTGCTGGGGATCTTCTCGCGCACGACCTCAACCGCACTGATGACCGCCACTCTGGGCATTTCCACACCCAGCCGGTGCGCCAGTTCCACGGCGTTGCGGAGGATCTTTTCCTTTGCCGCGCAGTCCGGCGCGATATTGATGGCGCAGTCACTGATGAAAAGGAGCTTTTCTTTCTCCGGCCACTCGAGCACCGTTGTCTGGCTGAGGAGCGCTCCCTCCGGCACAAGGCCGTATTCCTTATTCAGCACCGCACGCATGAAGCTTGCCGTCTGCATGAGTCCCTTCATCGGGATGTCCGCCTCACCGCCGTGCACCATCTGCATGGCGCGGTTGGCGGACTCTTCCTCCGAGGCGGTTTCCTCGATGCGGTAATCCTCCTCCCGCTCGCCGAGCTCGGCGAGGATCGCACGGATCTCCGCGGCGTTTCCCAGCAGTATCGCGTCAATCAGGCCGCGGCGGCGCGCCGTCACAACGGCGCTGAGCGCTTCGTGGTCGGCCGCGCCGGCAAGCACCAGCCGTTTGCGCCCCGTTGTTTCGGAGAGGATGCTCTGTTCGATCTCTTCAAACGATTTATACATTTTCGTCTTCCCTCGTCGGAGCAAATTCCTTCAGCTCTTCCTGCCCGGTGAGCACGCGATACGCGCCCTGGCCGAGTGTTTCCATCTCCCGTTCGCCCGGGAGGATCACCACCGGTGCGATCGTCTCCACGCGCTCGCGGATCAAGCCGGTGATGTACTCGCTGTTCGCCATGCCGCCGGTGAGAATGATCGCATCCACATGGCCCTTGAGCACCGTAGCCTGCGCTCCGATCTCCTTGGCGGTCTGGTAGCACATGGCCTCCATGACGAGACGGTACTTCTCGTCGCCCGCCTGCGCTCTTTCCGTGGCGAGGCGAACGTCCGTCGTGCCGAGATAGCTCACGAGACCGCCCTCACCGTTGATATGATGGAGCATCTGTTCGAGCGTATATTTGCCTGAATAGCAGAGTTCTATCAGCGAGCCGATCGGAACGGTGCCGCAGCGGTTATTGGAAAATGGACCTTCACCGGTGAGAGCGTCCGGCCCGTCGATCATTTTTCCCTGGCAGTGTGCAGCCACGGAAATGCCGCCGCCAAGCATCACAACGACAAGATTCATATCCTCATAGTGCTTCCCAACGCTCTCCGCGTAATACGCCGCCATTGCTTTATGGTTGAGCGCCTGGAAGCAGCTCCGCCGCTCAATCTCCGCAAGACCGCTGATGCGCGCGATGGGCGCGAGCTCGTCCGTTGTGGGAAGATTCATGGTAAGTGGGATCGCCTTCCCGCTCTCGCGCGCATACTCATACGCCAAAATCAGCCCGAGATTGCCCGGATGGATGCCGTATTTTTCGCTGCGGTTCTGGCGGAGCATCGCTTCGTTGATGCGGTAAATGCCGCCGCAGATCGGCTCGGTATGCCCGCCGCGGGAGCTGAATGCATCTAGCTCCGAGAGCGAAATGCCGTATTTGCGCATGAAGCCATCGATTGCCTCTTTTCGCTCGTTATACTGATCCCAGATCGTCGGAAAAGAGAGCAGGCGCTGTGCATCGTGTGAAACGCTCTCCTTATGTACGCAGACGCCATCGACAAAATAAGCGATCTTGGTTGAGGTGGAGCCAAGATTGATGGCCATCGTTTTAATACTTCCCATGTTCTCTCACTCTCTGCTGCCGGTTTTTCTTTGTTCCGCTATACGGAACTCTATTCCGTATAGCGGTTATCTATATGGTACAGGATTCTTCTCGTTTCCGCAATTAGCAAGTACTCCAAATAAAAAATATTATTTTGTTCCTTTTAAACAACCGCCCGTTTTTGTGCCGCAAAACTTTTTCCGACACATCTTGATTTTTTCTTTTTTTTTCTTTATCATTTGTTTATAGAAGGTGATCGTTGATTGGATAACGTTACAGGAGAAAACAAAAACATTCTTCACTCTGTCGACACGGCACTTCAGCTCATGGATCTGCTGGAGAACCATCCCCGCCTGAGTCTGACAGAGATCAGCCGCGCTCTTTCCATCGGAAAAAGTACGGCTTTTCGTCTTTGCTATACGCTGGAGCGGCGCGGGTATATCCTGCGGCAGGAGGACGGCAGCTACGGGCTGGGTATCCGTCTGCTCTGTCTCGGCTCGGTGGCCAAGGACCGCATGGAGATCGTCCATTTCCTTCGCCCGTTGCTCATGCAGCTCAACCGGAAAACCGATGAGACCATCCATCTCGTCGTATGGGCAGATTCCTACCGCGTCATGCTCGTCGATGAAATTCTCGGCAGCGGCTCCATCCGCGTCGTCTCCGAGATCAAGACGCCGCGCTACCCGCACGAGACCAGTACCGGCATGACGCTGCTCGCTGCAAAGCCGGACGATTATATCCGGGAGTATCTGCGCGTTGTGCCTCTCAAGCGCAAAACGCCGCAGGGATACAGCCATCCGAACCAGATTCTCGCCGCACTCGACAAAATCCGCGCGCAGGGCTACTCGCTCAACGACCAGACGTATGAAGTCGGTCTCGTCAGCATCGCCGTGCCGATCTACAATTCAGCGCACTCGGTTGTGGCCGCCATCAGCGTCTCGGGGCTTGATACGCGGCTCAAGCCGCGGCAGGAAGAGCTTCTTGCGGCGCTTCGCTCCGCGGCAGAGGATGCTTCCAAACTCCCGTTCTGATCTTAAACAAAAAAATTCCCGCCCGGTGGTCATCATAGAACCGCCGGGCGGGAATTTCTTAATTTTGCATTATTTCACACCGAACATCAGCTCGGCATATGTCGGGAACGGCCAGCTCTTCGCGGGGATGAGCTTTTCGGCCGCGTCGCAGGGCTCTCGCAGCGCCGCCATCTTCGGCAAGACGCTGTCGCGGATGAACTCCGCGGCGCTCTGCACATCGCTCATGGCGTGGTAGGCCTCGACCGCCGCTTCCAGCTCTTCCGCCGCCGCATCGATCTTTTCGGCGAGCGCGGAGAGCTTTTCGATCTGCCGCGCTTCGTAGCCGCCGACGGACGCGCCGACCGCAGCGCGGCGGGCGTTCACGCCGAGAGCGAGCGTGTCGGCATAGGCCGTCACGGCGGGCAGGATCTCGCGGCGCGCCATATCGAGCATCGTTTTTGCCTCGATGTGGACGGTCTTGCGGTAGTTATCGAGATTGATCTCGCAGCGGGATTTGAGCTCGGTCTCGGAATAGACCTTGTGGCGCGTGAGCATCTCCACGTTCTTCGGCGCGGTGAGATACGGCAGCGCGTCCGGCGTCGTGCGAAGATTTAGAAGGCCGCGGACCTTTGTCGCTTCCTCGATCCAGGCATCGTCGTAGCCGTTGCCGTTGAAGACGATGCGCTTATGATCGCGGATCGTGCGCTGGATGAGTGTGTGGAGCGCACCTTCAAAGTCGTCCGCCTTTTCCAACTCGTCGGCGTACTGGCGCAGCGACTCCGCCACGGCGGTGTTGAGCATAACGTTGCAGCACGCGATGGAGTCGGACGAGCCGACCATGCGGAACTCAAAGCGGTTGCCGGTGAACGCAAACGGCGAGGTGCGGTTGCGGTCGGTCGTATCGCGCACGAAGCGCGGCAGCAC
>CAKTBC010000057.1 GCA_934533005.1 uncultured Oscillospiraceae bacterium
GACGGCGCGAGATTTTATGCCGCGCTTCGTCCCGTGAGCCAGATGGTGGATGCCACCGGCGCGGGAGACGCCTTTATGGCCGGACTTTTATATGCCTACCTGCACCGCTTCGCTCCTGAACGGGCGGCACGCTGGGCTCTGGCGGCGGGCATTATCGCTGTCACCAGTGCCGGAACCGTCAGCCCGGGGATGAGCGCGGAGCTCGTCAATAAAATTCTGGAGGAAAATGAATTATGAACAGCTTTGAAAAGTATCTGGACGTTCTGCCCGAAATTCAGCAGGCGCTGAACGAGAATAAGCCCGTCGTCGCGCTGGAAAGCACGATCCTCAGCCACGGTATGCCGTATCCCGAAAATCTGGATTTTGCGCACCGCGTGGAGGAAGTCATCCGCTCGCTCGGCGGCATTCCGGCAACCTGTGCGATCGTTAAGGGACGTCTGAAGGTCGGTCTCGCGGCGGAGGAGCTGGAGATCATGTGCCGAGCCGAGAACATCGGCAAGGTGAGCCGCCGCGACGTGGCGGTGTATGTCGCTCTCGGCCGCACCGGCGCAACGACTGTTGCTTCCACGATGATCATCGCTGCGATGGCCGGTATTCCTGTGTTTGCCACCGGCGGCATCGGCGGTGTGCACCGCGGCGGTCAGGACTCCATGGATATTTCTGCTGACCTGCAGGAGCTTGCGCACACGCCCGTCACTGTCGTTTGCGCCGGCGCGAAGCAGATTCTCGATATCGGCCGCACGCTGGAGTATCTGGAGACGATGGGCGTTCCCGTCATCGGCAACCAGACTGCCGATTTCCCGGCGTTCTTCTGCCGCAAGAGCGGCTTCGGCGTGGACTATGCAGCGCAGAGCGAGGCGGAGATTGCTTCCATCATCCACGCGCAGCGCGGCATCGGCTTCACCGGCGGAATCCTCGTCGGCAATCCGGTTCCGGAAGAGTACGCACTCGACCACGAGTATATGGAGCGCATCATCACCGTGGCGCTGCAGGCCGCGGACGAGGCGAATGTCCACGGCAAGAACATTACGCCGTTCCTCCTGGCCAAGGTCAAGGAACTGACCGGCGGTGAGAGCTTTGAAACGAACGTGCAGCTTGCGCTGAACAATGCCCGCTGCGCTACCCGCATTGCCGTGGCGCTCTGCGAGCTGAAGAAAGCGGAATAAAAAATTGCCAAAGAACTGCCCCTGCGGCGGTTCTTTGGCCTTATCTGGGCATACTACGTAAAATACGCTTTATAAAGGAGCAGAAAAATGTCTGAACAGAACAAGTATTCCGGAACAAAAACCGAGCAGAATCTCCGCGCCGCATTCTCCGGCGAGTCGGAAGCCCGCAACAAGTATACGTTCTTTGCAAGCAAGGCAAAGAAGGAAGGCTATGAACAGATCGCTGCGCTTTTTCTGAAAACCGCAGACAACGAAAAGGAGCATGCGAAACTCTGGTTTAAGGAGCTCAACGGCATCGGCGATACGGCGGAAAACCTTCTGAATGCCGCCGAGGGCGAGAATTACGAGTGGACGGACATGTATGAGGGCTTTGCCAAGACAGCCGAGGAAGAGGGCTTCCACGAGCTTGCGCAGAAGTTCCGCCTTGTCGGCGCGATCGAAAAGCACCATGAAGAGCGCTACCGCGCGCTGCTGCACAATGTGGAAGCCGCCGAGGTGTTTGCCAAGAGCGAAGTCAAGGTCTGGGAGTGCCGCAACTGCGGGCATATCGTCGTCGGTACGAGCGCGCCGGAAATCTGCCCGACGTGTGCCCACCCGCAGAGCTATTTTGAAATCCACGCCGAAAACTATTAAAATTCCACCGAAAGGAAAAATTTACCATGTCGGAAATCACGATCACAAAATCCAATTTTGAGGAAGAAGTTCTTCATTCCGAAAAGCCTGTCCTTGTGGACTTCTGGGCGAGCTGGTGCGGGCCCTGCAAAATGCTCTCTCCGGTGCTGCATGAGTTTGCGGCCGAGCACGACGAACTGAAGGTCGGCAAGGTCAATGTGGATGAGGAAATGGATCTCGCCATGTGTTTCGGCGTATCGAGCATCCCAACGCTCATCCTCTTCAAGAACGGCGAAGCCGTTAAAACCTCTGTCGGATTTGTTCCGAAGGCGCAGCTCGAAAGCTTCGTGCTCTGAGATAGAAAAGCTGCCCGCGGTGATGCCGCGGGCAGGTTAAACAGCCACCCCTCTGTATGCAGCGCATACAGAGGGGTTTTGTATGCGCGAACTTACCACGGGAGATTGGGGAATGATGCAGCTACGTAATGCACACCAATGGATTATTTTGCGCGTATGTGCTATGATTCATTTAAAAATACGAGTAGTCTTGCATAGAAAGCTCCAAAGGAGATGAACGGTATGGATATATATTTTTCCGCTAAAACGCAGACGCTGGCACAGTTCAAGGAAGTCTATGACAAGCAGCTTTTGAATGCAACACCCAAGAATGGCTCGACCGTCATATTCTGCGCTATGGCGAATCAAACACCCCAAAACAGGTATGACATCGTGAAGTTTCTGATCGGCGAAGGAGCGGATTTGAACGGCACAAACAAGGAAAGCGAAACTCTGTTCCACATTCTATTTTCTCGCCCTAAGCACATTATGGAGCAGACAGTAGAACTGACGCAGATGCAGATATTAATAGATACCGGTGTAGATATCAATCAGTTAGACTCAAAGAACAGAGTGGCGATTCAGCACCTTACCAGCCATCCGAAGTTCACCGACGAGGATTTTGCGCCGCTGTATGATGTCATATTCCAAAAATGCACACTTGAATTGAACACCAAAAACGACTGGGGCTATACCCTCATCGAGCTTGCGCAGAAACTCCCATACCGTGCGGATTTACTTAGACGAATGACGGAATAATCTACACGCCCTGCAAGATTTTAAAATCTTGCAGGGCGTTTCTGGCGGTGCCATTCAATTCTTCGAGTGAAGATCGTAGATCGTGATCGCGCCGGAAGTGAACGCAACGGGATAATTTTCCGTCAAATAATCCGTGATGACGCCGGAGAGAGCGCGTTCATGGTAGCCGATATACACATAGTCCAGTCCTTCGCTCTCACGATT
The DNA here is from genome assembly GCA_934533005.1 of uncultured Oscillospiraceae bacterium. Lineage (GTDB taxonomy): Bacteria > Bacillota > Clostridia > Oscillospirales > Oscillospiraceae > Apopatocola. Next base: position 3,077 of record CAKTBC010000057.1, read on the forward strand.
TGCCTCAAATACCTCTGCATTCGTGAGCATCTGCTCGGCAAGGTATTGCTTTCCCTGATAATTCAGGCCATGGAAGTAGAGGTACGAGCTGCTGCCGCAGACGATGTTCCGGCCGGTAAGCGTCGCGACGGTGTTGTCATGATTGTCCCTGGTAAGGAAAAGGGCGTCCGGCTCGGTGTTGTCGATAATATATTCCGCCGCGGCGACTTCATCACGGGAGAACAACTCATAGCCGTATTGGGGAATGCCGGAGGCAACTTCGCGCCCAAGCGTGAATACGGCGGCGTTAGAGCTGATAAAGAGCACCGCAGCAAGCATAAGTCCCTGCGCTGCCGGGTTCCGAAGCCGGGCAAACCAATCGGCCAGCGCATCGGCACATACAAAGCAGCCAAACGCATAGGCGATATACAAGAGCTTATTGTTGTCGTACTCGTTCGGCTGGAATACAAGCAGCTCGCAGAGAACAAAAATGAACATAGCACCGGAAAAGGCTGCGCGCTGCTCTTTCGTTACGGTGAAGAGAGCAAACGGCGTCAGGACGAACACGAGTCCGACATTTTTGACCCAGAACCAGAGCCAGGGCTCCTTTCCGTTATTCACCCAGTCGATCACGACGCGGACAAAGTGCTCATTTCCGCCGACGGAAGGGAATGTCCAGAGAAGGAGCTGCGGCAGTGCCAGCAGCACGGCCGGCAGCCCGAACCGTAGCCAGCCGAAGAACCATTCGCGGGAAAAGTGGTCACGAACAGCGGAATACACGAGCCAGCACGCCGCCATAAGGCCGAGAGCAAAATAGGAATGCGTATGCACCATCGGTAGAAGCCCGCCGAGAACGCCCGCAGGAAGATATAGCCGCTTATCGCCGCGGAAAACAGCCCGGAAGAGCAGATACAAAACGGCGAACAGCGCCGCCCATCCAAAGAGCGTCGCCCGCTGCGGCAAAAGCATGTCCGCAATGACATTGACCCAGCGCATGCCCTTTTCCGTGAGATTCGTGGGCGTTTTGTAAAACGCGGTAAAGAGGTCATGCAGAGAATACTCGCCGTTGAGGAAGTAAATCATGCCCAGCCCGCCGTTGAGGAAAAACAGCAGAAAAGCAAGCACCGGCGCATATTTCTTCCGGCAAAACTCCCGGCTGAGAAACCATACGCCGCAGAATACCTGCGCAAAGGCGAAGAACATCGGGATCATGTACGCCCAGCGAAGCGGCGTTCCAAGCAGATAGAGACTGGAGGAAACGCTGTCGCAGAGGAACGGATAGCTCACCGGCGTGCCGGGAAGCAGGTTGTACTCCGGCGGGAACGTCTGCTGTTCGGCGATGGAGGTTATAAAGCTTAAATGCATTGCCATATCGCCGTAGGTGCATTGGCCAGTATAAAGAGCGCCGTTCACGTTTTGCAGCGTATGTGAGCATACGAGATAAACAGCAAGCGCCATAAAGGGGATAAGGAGGAAGGGGAGGGGGCAGTCCATCGCGGCGCCCTCCGCGCAGGTAATGGTATTCCCGCGCCGCGCCAGCCAGAGCGCGTGCAGCGCAACGGCGAAAATTGCTGCTGCGACGTGCGCCGCGATGCCAAAGCCCCAGAGAAACGCAAATGGGATCGGCACCCACATCGACAGGAGCGTTCCGATCACGCTGCCGAGCCAGAGCCGCACCGCCGTCCTTTTTTCGGGGAATACATAATACGAAATAGCGATCCCTGCGCTTTGCCACAGGAAAAACCATAAAATTCCAAGCATGCTGTTGCCATCCTTTTTCTTATGGATATAATTCTATTATACTGAATTGCGACCCGTTTGCAATAGTGAACGCCGTGTGTTAAAATGCAATCGGGAATATTACCAATTTAGTCCTTTCGGGAGGCTATTTCATGAAACGGCGCAAACCGATATATATTGTTTTTTCTCTGCTGCTGATCTGCGTGGTGCTGCAAGGCGCCACTTTTGCCGACGGCTCACTTTTATCCAACGCGGACTTCTCCGCACCAGAGGTCCCGGACGGGTGGGACACCGTGGCCTACGATGCGGAGCACTCTTCCGTTTTTACGGAGGACGGGACGCTGGTTATCACCTCCGCCGCGGAAAACGACGTGCGCGTATGCCAGATGGTCAAGGTCGAGCCGGATACGGTATACCGTCTTTCGGCGGAGATTTCCGCCGAGAGCGTCCACAGCGGGCGCGGTGCTTGTCTTTCCGTCGATAACTACACGCTCGACGGTACCTATGCCGTCAGCGCCGGGCGTACCGGCAGCTTTGACTGGACACGCGAAACGCTGATCATCCGCACCGGGTCGAACCAGAGCTACATCAATTTTGCTCTCCGGCTCGGCTCCTACAGCGAGACGTCTGCCGGCACGGCGCGGTTTCGCGCGGCGGAGCTTGTTCGGACAAACGATCCGGAGGAAATTGCCGCGGCCGTCGCGCTGGACGAGCCGGTACAGCCCGCCGTGAATACCGCCAGTGAATCCGACGAAGCCCGTACGATCCGGCTCCGGTCGTATCTGCATCTCTTCATCGTCTGCGCAATCGTTCTCGCGTGTATTCTTCTTTGGGGATTTTACCGGAATCGGGAGACATTTTACTCTCTTTCCGCCGACCGTAAAACGATGAAGCATTGCTTCCTGCTCCTCGTTTTGACCGGCGTGGCCGTTCGGCTTATCCTATCCCTTCTGTTCGGCGGCCATGATTACGACATGACCTGCTGGCAGGCGTGGGGCCGCGATATCGTGCAGAACGGCACGGCGCAGTTTTATACCGCGCCCGGCCACGAATGGTACGACTATCCGCCGGGATACATGCTTGTTCTCGCTCTCGTCACATGGCTGCTGGATGTATTCCGTATTCCCGCCGGATCAGGCGCGGCGGTGTTTGCCTATATGCTTCCGGCCTATGCTGCCGACGTTGGCATTGCGGTGCTGCTCATGCGGTTCGCCCGAAAACGTGGCTTTTCGGAAAGTGCGTGTCTGTATATCGGCGCTCTGGCAATTTTTAATCCCGCGGCGGTCATCCTTTCCGGCGCGTGGGGGCAGATCGATTCCATCCTGACGCTTCTTCTGCTTTTAAGCTTTTCCGAACTGATTGAGGGACGCCGCATCTCTGCCGGGGCGATCTACGGCCTTGCGATCATGACAAAGTGGCAGGCGCTCATCTACGGCCCCGTGCTGGCAGCGGAATACCTTCTGTCCATCCGAAAAAGGGAGGACGCTCTGCGCACCGCTGGCGGTGTTGCCGCAGCGCTTCTCGTGATTTTTGCCGTTTCGCTTCCGTTCCGGGGCAGCCAGGGCTTTTTCTGGGTCGTTGAGCGGTTTCTCAATTCCGCGGGTGGATATGATTACGCCAGCGTGGAGGCATACAACTTCCTTGCGCTCTGCGGCGGAAACTGGAAATCTGCCGAGCTCGCCCTTATCCCTGGCATAACCTACAAGGCCTTTGGAACGGCGGCGATCGTGCTTGCCGTTATGATCTCCATCGGGATGCAGATCGTTTCCCGCCGGAGAGAGGGTGGGGAAACGCTTTATGCGCGCCCGGAGCGGCTGCTGATCCCTGCGGCCTTCTGCATGTTCATGATTTTTACGTTTGGGCACTACATGCATGAGCGGTATGTATTCCCCGTGATGGCGCTACTGGTGTTGGCTTACCTTGCAACGCGGGATGGGCGTTTTCTCGTCTCGTCCATGCTTTTGAGCGTTGTCCTTGCCCTCAACGAGACGACGGCGATGTACGTTGTATCAAATGCCGCTGCCGATGCTGTCCGCGGCTCGCTGCAGCACCAGATCGTGACCGGCGTCTGCGCGCTCTTTGAAGTTTTGACATTTCTCTATACTGCCTGGGTCTGCCTGGAACACGGTTTCCGGCAGACGGATCGGAGGTGACATATCGTGCGGGAATTATTCTCATCCAAAGAACGCAGCACACGTCTGGATCGCGGCGATAAGCGCCTGATGTGGGCGCTGACGCTCATCTATACAGTGTTCACGCTTTTGAATCTCGGCACGCTCACGTTCCCGACGAGCGTTTGGACGGCGCAGAGCGGTGCGCCGGTCCATGTCGATCTCGGCGCGGAGTATGATATTGCCGAGATCTGGACAAACGGGAACATTGCTGAGGGCACCGCGGTATTCACCGGCGATGATGGCTCCACGGCCGAGTATACGCAGAAATACGCGACCATGTTTACCTGGCGCACGCAAAGCGCCGCGATGCATACGCGGTATGTAACGCTCGAGTGCATGACAGGAACGGTCTCTCTCAATGAGATTGCTTTCTTTGATGCTGCCGGTAACCATATCCCGGCAGTGCTCGCCTCCGGAACAACGGAGGGCGCGGCGCTTCTCGATGAGCAGGATACGGTGCCGGACGAGCCAAGCTATCTGAACGGCATGTATTTTGACGAAATCTATCATGCCCGGACAGCGTATGAGTTCCTCCATACGATGAGTGTGTACGAATGGACGCACCCGCCGCTCGGCAAGATTCTCATCATGCTCGGCGTTATGCTCTTCGGTATGAAGCCGTTCGGATGGCGCGTTGTTCCGGCGCTTTTCGGCGCGGCAATGCTGCCGGTATTCTTTACGCTTGCCAAGCGTCTGTTCCGCCGGAGCGACCTGGCATTCCTCGCAGCGGCGCTTCTTGCGCTGGACACGATGCACTATACACAGACGCGCATTGCTACGGTGGACGTTTTCATCCTCTTCTTTATCCTGCTCATGGTGCTGTTCATGACGGATTATATCCAGACCGATTACATGAAAGCGCCGCTCAAAAAGCTTTTTCTCCCGCTCGGCGCGTGCGGCGTGAGCTTCGGTCTTGGCGTGGCGTCCAAATGGACGGGACTGTATGCCGGCGCCGGACTTGCTGTGATGTTCTTCGCACACATGATCCGCATAGGCATTTCCTGCCGGAAGGACGTTTCCGCACGAAAGGAATTCTGGCGCAGAACCTGGGCGACGGTCGCCTTTTGCTGCGTATTCTTTCTCGCCATCCCGGCGCTCATCTACTATCTTTCGTATATCCCGTTTTTCCGGTACGAGGCAACGAAGCCGAACGGCGTCGGGAGCATCGCGCTCGTTTTGCAGCAGCAGGAGTCCATGTACCGGTACCACCACGATCTGACTGCCACCCACACCTGCCAGTCGGCATGGTATGAATGGCCTTTCACGTCCCGTTCCGTATGGTTTTACTTCCGCTCGCTTGGCGAAAACCGCGTTTCCAGCATTTCCTCGACCGGCAGCCCGGCCGTGTGGTGGGTCTCCGTCGTCGGCGCCATTCTGCTCGCTGTAGAGGCCGTGTTCCGGCGCACAAAGAGGGAGAGCGCGCATTGGAAGCAGGCGGGATATATCCTCCTCATCGCGATTGCGGCAAACTACCTGCCGTGGACGCTTGTGCCGCGCTGCACGTTCCAGTACCACTTTTTCACAACGTTCCCGTTCGTTGTGCTCGCCGCTATTCTCTTTTTGCAGCATCTGGAGGAGAGCGAAGAGGTGCCCGGAAGAGTCAAGTGGATCTGGCTTGGCGTTACCGCTGCGTATTTTGTCCTTATGTATCCGGCAGCCTCGGGACTTCCGATGCCGCGGCTCTATGCGCAGTTCCTCGAATATGTGCTGCCCTGCGGTCAGCTCTTCTTCGGCGCGGTTTAGTCAATATATGAAAATGCGGCAGGCATCCCCGGCGGGATGACTGCCGCATTTTTCTATCGTTCAAAAGGGATTAGAATATCCTTCGGCTGGAATCCGAGCAGAAATTGTCGGTGCTGTAGAGCAAAAGTACACGGTCGATGGAATTTTCCGCGATATACTCCCTGACCGAGCCGGTATAATACCGAAGATCAATCAGATGGATCTCGGAAAAAGCGTCCGTCAGAAACGGCACAAGCGAGTCAGCATAGGAATCGCGCAGAATGAGCAGGGAAGGGGCATTCTCCGTTCCGGTGTCCACAACGGCGCGGGGGATGTTTCCGCCGAGGAAAAACGTGTATTTGTCTTTGATAGAGAGCTTTTCATAATTGTAGAGCGGAAGTGTCTGCTCCGTTCCGTTCGTTTCATAGCGGATAACGGACGCACCCTCGGGTGCGGTGATCAGCGTTTCCATCTCGTCTGGGGTGACCCAGAAAAAGCCGGAGGAAGAATAGAGCGTTCCCTGGAAGCTATCGGAGATAATTTCCGGCGAAAGCGCGGCTTTTTCGATTTCCGGCAATCCCCATGAGGCACGCAGGACATTGGCGGCATAGTACGCGCCGAGAGACGTCCAATGGTGGTCGGTGCGGTAGAAAATGGATTCGCTGCTGTGCGCCGTGAGAGCAGCAGAGATGTCGACCGTTTCAAGCACCGTCTGTGCGTAGGCGCTATTTATCACCGCTTGCTGATCGTCGTTCGGCGCGCCGCCCGGTAGGAGATCGGCATAAAGTTGTGCCGATGTGGGGATCAGCGCGAGCAATACCGGGACGCTGCTATCGGAGAGAGAATCCGCCGCCTGTACGGCAGCCGAAAGCGTGTCCGGCTCCGGCGCGGTGAAGGGCTCGATCAACCGCTCGCCGCCGCAGAGAAATACACCGTTGTTCTGCTTCTTTCCCTGCGCCAGCTCCGCGCCCGCCTTTGTTTCGATCCAGACATCGCGGCCGGCAAACTGGTCGCTGCAATAGGATTCAAAGCGCGTGGCAAAGGTACCGGAAAAAAGGGAAGAGAGGGTAAACTTTGGCAGCGTTTGCAGCTGCCGGTTTTCTTTTTCGGAAAAGTCCTTGTCCGGAAGAAGCAGATTCAGCAGAAAAAAACCGCCGATGAATGCGGAAAAGAGGACGGTAATGATTCGGTTGGTTGTTTTGGACATCATAGAGCCTCCTTCCGTCAGAATCGGAAGTACAAAAACGGGTTGTACGTAGCGTCAACGAGATACGCCGTAGAAATAACGAGACATAGCGCCACAAGCACCGGCGTAAGTATATTGCGCACTTTCTGCGGGATGCGCGCAAAGAGCATTTTGGGAAGGGGAGTTGCTGCGATGGCGGCGATGAGAAGAATGACGGCGTAGCTGCGGGCGTAGAAAGCGTCAGATGCCATAGCTGCGACGCCGCTTGTGCCAAACATCGCGCCCCAATAGTGCACCACCTCGCCGATGGAATTGAGCTGGAAGAGCATCCAGCCCACGATGGCGACGAGCAGCGCGTAGATATGCGCCAATACCGGCACTTTTTCGAGCTTTTTGAGAAGAAAAATCTTTTCCAGGATCAGAAAAACCGCATAATATAGTCCCCAGAGAAGGAACGTCCAGTTCGCGCCGTGCCAAAGTCCCGTAAGCGCCCAGACAATAAGAATATTCAAAATCTGGCGGGGAAGGCCTCGGCGGTTGCCGCCGAGGGGGATATACAGATAATCACGGAACCATGTTCCGAGCGACATATGCCAGCGCCGCCAGAATTCCGTGACGCTTTTCGATACGTATGGATAGTTGAAGTTTTCGAGAAACTCGAAGCCCAGCATCCGCCCGAGGCCGATGGCCATATCCGAATAGCCGGAAAAATCAAAATAGAGCTGAAGGGAAAAGGCGAGAGCGCCAAGCCACGCTCCGGCAAAGCTCAGTTCCGGTATCGCGGCATAGACGTCCCAGAGCGCGCCGATGTTGTTGGCAATCAGCACCTTTTTCCCGAGACCGACCACAAAGCGCTGCACGCCGGAGGAAAACTGCTCGGAGCTCAGCCGCCGCGTGCCAAGTTGGGAGGCAACATCCTTATACCGTACAATCGGCCCGGCAATGAGCTGCGGAAACAACGCCACGAACGTGCCGAAACGGATGAAATTTTTCTGTTCCTCGGTGTCGCCGCGATAGACGTCGATCGGGTAGGACATCGTCTGGAACGTGTAGAACGAAATGCCGATCGGCAGCGTGAGCCCGAGCGTGGGGATGTTTACGCCGGGAATACGGCTGAGTGTCGCCGCAAAAAGGTCAAAATACTTGAAGAAAACGAGAAGCGCAAGATTGACAAAGGTATTGACCGTCAAAACTGCACGCGATTTTTTATCATCAGACAACCGGTAGCGGGCGATGAGAAGTCCGGCGGCATAGTTCAGCGCGATGGAAAAGACCATCAGCAGAATGTATACCGGCTCGCCCCAGCCGTAAAACACGAGATTTACGATAAAAAGCCAGAGATTCCGAAACCGCGCCGGTACCAGATAATACACCGCCAGCACAACCGGCAGATAAACAAACAGGAAGAGGATACTTGAAAAGACCATATAGTTCTTCGACTCCGTTTGAGAGTGTTTTTATTTTTCGCCCTTTTCCGGGGAGAACTTTCCGAGCGGATTCGCCTGCGCAGCAATTCGCAGCTCGGAATTGTCTACATGAGTATAGATTTGCGTTGTATTCAGATTCTCGTGACCGAGAAGCTCCTGCAATGTCCGCACATCTACGCCGTTAGATAGCATGAGCGTCGCCGCCGTGTGGCGGAGCTTATGCGCGGAATACTTTTCGGCGTCCAGACCGGCGCGCAGCAGCGATTTTTTCACCATCGCGTGCAGCGCCTCGCGGGTAATGCGCGTGCGGCGGCTGGAAAGAAAGAGAGCGTTTCGGTCAATGGCGGCGATGTCCCGCCGGACGATGAGATAGTCGTTGATAGCCTGCGCCGTGGCGTCGTTGAGATAGACAACACGCTCCTTGTTGCCCTTGCCGAGCACGCGGATGTGGTCGCTCCGGATATCTGAGAGATTCAGCCCGGCGATCTCCGAAATGCGAAGGCCACAGTTGAGGAATATCGTTAAAATGCAGTAGTCGCGCTCCTTATGCATACCGTCTACGCTGTTAAGTAAGCGCTCGCTTTCTTCCAGCGTCAGATAGCGGGGGAGAGAACGCTTTGCGCGCGGGGAGTCCAGATCCTGCAAAGGGTTTTCGTCCAGGAGCTTGGCCTTTGTTGTAAGATATTTATAAAAGCCTCGGATGCTGGATACCTTTCGCGCACGTGACGCGGCATTCAGGCCGAATTCCTCGCTGCGGGCGCGGGTAAATTTAGCTTTGTCGCGGGATAGGAACGCCAGATAGTCATAAACCTCCGCAAGCGTGACCCGGGAGACGAACGCGAGATCAACATCAAGGATCGATATTTCGGAGAGCTCCGTTGCACGGGGAATAAGCCCGCGCTCGATCTTTAAAAAACGAAAGAAGTTTCGAAGATCGAGAAAATACTCATCGAC
>CAKTBC010000058.1 GCA_934533005.1 uncultured Oscillospiraceae bacterium
ACGATCCTGGAGCTTCCCGCCGACGAAGCGAGCGCCGAGCGCGCCCGCGCGTGGCTGAAGCAGGACGGCGTCTCCTTCGAGGAGGTGTGATGGGATGTTCTCCGATATGTTTGTAAAGCTCTGGCAGCAGAACCTCTTTCTGCTCGGCGTATGGCAGACGATCTATCTGACCGTGATCTCCACGGTGTTTGCCTATGTTCTTGGCCTGCCGCTGGGTCTGCTCCTTTGCGTGAGCGATAAGGATGGCATCCATCCGATGCCGGTGCTCAATAAAATCCTCAGCATCCTCATCAACGCTTTCCGAAGCGTGCCGTTCATCATTCTCATGGTGGCGATGCTGCCGGTGGCAAAATTCATCGTCGGCACGTCGCTCGGCAACAAGGCCGTGATCGTAACGCTCGTGATCGCCGCGGCTCCCTATGTGGCGCGCATGGTCGAGTCCTCCATCAAGGAGGTCGACAAGGGCGTGATCGAAGCCGCCGAAGCGATGGGCACCCCCCGCTTCCAGATCATCACCAAGGTGCTCGTCCCGGAAGCGAAGCCCTCGCTCATCACCGGCGCCGTCATCTCGATGGTCACGGTGCTCGGCTACTCCGCCATGGCCGCCACGATCGGCGGCACCGGCCTCGGCCAGATCGCCATCGTCTACGGCCACCAGCGCTTCAATCAGGATATCATCTGGTTCGCCGCGCTGCTCTGCATCATTATTGTTCAGGTCATTCAGGAAGTCGGAATGTACATTGTCCGCAAAACGGACAAACGCACCTCCGCCTGATGATATAAAAAACACTCAACAGAATCCAATGAAAAGGAGAAACATTAAAATGAAAAAGATTCTTTCTGTCGTCCTCGCTCTTGCGCTGCTGCTCGCGCTGGCCGCCTGCGGCTCCGCCTCCACCCCCGCTGCGAAGGAGACCATCAAGGTCGGCGCTTCCTCCACCCCGCACGCCGAGATCCTTGAGCAGATCAAGCCCCTCCTTGCCGAGGAAGGCTACGATCTCGACATCGTCATTTACGACGATTACGTCCTGCCCAACACCGCCCTTGAGGACGGCGAGCTTGACGCCAACTACTTCCAGCACACCCCGTACCTGAACAGCTTCAACGCCAGCAACGGCACGCACCTCGTCTCCGCCGGTCTCATCCACTATGAGCCGTTCGGTCTCTTCGGCAACGGCGTTTCCTCTCTTGATGAAGTTGCCGAGGGCGCTACCATTCTGATCCCCGCCGATGACAGCAACGAGACCCGCGCACTCCTCCTGCTCGCCCAGGAAGGCCTCATCACCCTGCCGGAGGACGCCTCCGCGGAAAAGGGCGTCAGCCATCTCGATATCGTTGACACGAAGGGCTACAACGTTGTTCCCGTCCAGGCCGACACCGTTCCGACCCAGCTCGCCAACAGCGACGCCGGCACGCTTGCCGTCATCAACGGCAACTACGCGCTGGCCGCCGGCCTGAAGGTTGCCGACGCTCTCGCCGTTGAGGACGCCTCCGGCGACGCCGCCCAGACCTACGCCAACATCGTCGCCGTCCGCGAGGCCGACAAGGACAGCGCCAAGACCGCCGCGCTCGTCAAGGCTCTCCAGTCCGACACCGTGAAGAACTACATCGCCGAGACCTACAACGGCGCTGTCGTCGCTATCTTCTGATTTTCCTTAATATGCCAAAAGCGCCGGGGCTAAAGCTCCGGCGCTTTTTCGTTACCGCCACGGCGCGATGCGATACCGCCGTGGCTGTTCCTGTTCAGGATCACTCTTCGTCGTGCCAGCCGTCCCATACGGGGCGTCCGGTGTAGTGTTTGGGCTCTTCCTCGCCGCGCAGGACGCGCAGCGCGCCCGCGGCGAGCGCCTCGTGCTCAACCTCGCCGGGATAGGTGCTCACCGGCGCGATCCATTCGCAATGCTCGCGGATGGTCTGCGTAACGTCCTCAAAGCGGAGGAGGCCGCCGGTGAGGAGGATGCCGTCCACTTTCCCGCCGAGCACCGTCGCCATGGCGCCGATATATTTGACGATCTGGTATTTCATGCCGCCCCAGACACGGATGGCCTTCTTGTTCCCCTCTTCCGCCATTTTGTGGACGGCGTCGGAGCTGGAGGTGCCGAAGTGGCTCACGAAGCCGCCCGTGCGGGTGCAGAGCTTTTTGACCTCGTCGATGTCCTTATCGCGGACGTATTCGAGAATATCCGCCACGGAGACCGAGCCGATGCGCGTCGGCGTATAGGGGCCGTCGCCGCCGGCAGCGTCGTTGCAGTCGATGATGCGGCCGTGCCGGTGCGCCGATACGGAAATGCCGCCGTCGATATGGCAGACGATGAAATTGCAGTCCTCGTACCTTTTGCCGAGAACGTGCTTCGCATGGTGCATCGCGACGCCGCGGAGATTGAGCGCATGCATATTGGTGTGGCGCGGCACATCAGCAATGCCGGTCATGCGCGCCATATCGCACAGCTCGTCCACGCACGGGGGATCGACCATGAAGATCTCACCGCCAAACTCCTTCTGCAGCTCGCGGGCGAGCTGCACGCCGAGATTGGACGGGTGCTCCATGCCGCCCTTTCCGGCGGCGGTGTCCTCGATGAGCTTATCGTCGATGGCGTAAACGCCGCTCGGCACCGGATAGCAGCTGCCGCCGCGGCCTACAATGGCGTCCACGTCCGAAAGGTCGATGTGGTTTTCGCGCAGGAAGTCCATGATGACCTTCTTGCGGTACGGCAGCTGCGAGTTCACCGTGGGAAATTGCAGAAGCACGGAGGCATCGTGGAACACGTTGGTTTCGAGGATCTTACGGTCGTTTTCGAAAAGCGCCAGCTTCGTTGAGGTGGAACCGGGGTTGATAACGAAAATCTTATAGTTTTTCATCGCGCAGCAAAACCTCCATGATCTCTGTATAGTACCGTTCGGCGTTTTTGCGGAAATTCTTTTCGAGCTTTTCGGCCTGTTCTTCCCCGCCGCAGAGCATTTGAAGGTTTAGTATCTCCCCCACCCCGTCAGAGAGCGTGAGATGCACGCGGCAGGCGTTGTCCTCCGTTTCGTGCGCGGCGGTGATCATCGCGCGGCGGCGCAGCTCGTCCGCAACCGGCTTGATGTTCTTTTCCATCTTCTGCCGGACAGTCATCGGCAGGCTGCTCTCCACGATATCGCAGTTTCGCGCCCCACGCTCGGAGATCTTATAGAAGTTCCCCTCCTGCTCCACCTGATGGGAATCCACGAGCTCTGCGAGGCATTCGGAGTATTCAAAATACCCGGCATTGCCCTCAGAGAGCGCAAGATCCGTGAGCGTTTCCCGCGTCACGGCATCCGGCAGACGGCGCAGAATAAAAAGAATGAGAATTTTTATATCGAGCTTTTCCTGAAAGTTCTGATATCCTTCCATGAGCGATTCTCCTCTTTATTTATATAAAGTCAGTGTATCACTTTTTCCAAACTGCGTCAATCGGCACATTGCCGCGCCGCGCGCATAGACTGTACTGAACTTTGTTAAAGGAGGAATTCCGATATGGCAGACAGGGTCGTGCCCGGTCCCGTCGACAGTTCGGCGTGTGTCCGAGAGGCTGTATGTATCCATACGAAGAAAATATACTCGAGCTGCCGGGATAAGGACTGCGTGGAAGATCTGCGGGTGTTTCCGACGCGGACGTCGCAGGGCTACATAGAAAACGCCTTCAGCATCCGCCCGAAAAGCGCCGAGCTGCTCTATGCCGGGGTGAACGTGGAGGAGATCACGTTCAACCGCGGGTACTACACGGTGGACGTCACGTACTTTTACCGCGTCACCGGCGAATGCGTCCCGAACGCGAAAACCGTCACCGGCCTATGCGTATTCAATAAGCGCGTCATTCTCTTCGGCAGCGAGGGAAGCGTCAAGGTCTACACCTCCGACGGCGAGATCACCACGCAGGCCGACCAGCCCGTCGGCGTTGTGGAGGCGGTCGATCCGATCGCGCTTTCGATGCAGATCACCGAAAAGGACTGCGCAACGCCGCTCGACCGCATCCCGGAAGTCCCGGCCAACATTCTCGCCGCGTTCCCGGAGGAACTGGTGCTCACCGACTCCAACCGTCTCTGGTACGCGACGCTCGGCCAGTTTTCGCTCATCCGTCTCGAGCGAGACAGCCAGCTCGTCATCCCGGTCTACAACTACAGTTTCCCGGAAAACGAATGCGTCGGTACGACGGACGACGATCCGTGCACGCTCTTCGGGCGCATCCGCTTCCCGGTGGAGGAGTTTTACCCGCCCGACAATCTCTCGACGTGCGACAGCTACCGGAGCCTGCTCCAGTAACCATCCATATGTGCGAAAGCGCCGGAACTCTGTTTGTTCCGGCGCTTTTCTTCTTATGTTATGCTTCCTTATTCCCCGCGCACCCGGCGGATAATCTCGGCGCAGTGCGCCTCGTCGTACAAAACCGGGACGGGATAGGTCGGGTTTGCCTCCCGCAGCGCCCAGGTGACCATCTGCGGGATGTCCTCCTCGCGGATCACGTCCAGATGCTCGGGGATGCCCATGCGCGAATTCATGGCGCGGATCGCCGCAATGAATGCCTCGCTCTTCTCGCGCGCGGTGCCGGTCGTTTTTGTGCCGGTGATCTCGGCGAGACGGGCGAGCTTTTCCTCCGCCGCCGCGCCGTAGTCCTCCAGAACGATGGGGAGAATGACGGCGTTCGCCAGCCCGTGCGCGGTATTATAGAGCCCGCCGAGCGTGTGCGCGATGGCATGGACGTTGCCGACGCCCGCGCGGGTAAAGGCCACTCCCGCCTTGAACGAGGCAAGCAGCATTTCCTGCCGCGCTTCGAGATCGCGGCCGTTCTCGTATGCCCGCTCGAGACAGCGGAAGATCGCCGCCGTGGCCTCCTCGGCGCAGCGGTCAGTCTCCTTCGTTGTGCTGTGAACGCTGACATATGCTTCCACCGCATGGGTGAGCGCGTCCATACCGGTCTGCGCCGTTGTCGCCGGGGGGAGCTCCTCGGTGAGGACGGCATCGAGCACAGCGTAGCGCGGCACAAGACAGAGATCCATAATGGCGTGCTTGTGATGCGTTTTCTCGTTGGTGATAACGGCGGCAATCGTCGTTTCCGAGCCGGAGCCAGCGGTCGTCGGCACGGCGATGAACGGCGGAAGGGCGTGCATGACCTTGAAAAGCCCCGTCATCTGCTCCACGGTGCGGTTGGGGCGCACGATGCGTGCCGCCGCGGCCTTGGCCGTATCCATCGGCGAGCCGCCGCCGACGGCGAGAAAGCCGTCGCACCCCTCGGCGAGATAGAGCTTTCGCACCTCTTCGATGATGGCAATCGTGGGATTGGCGCGCACGCCGTCAAAATGGACAACGGATATCCCTGCGGCCTCGATCTTCTCGCGGATCGGCGGGACGAGTGCCGCGCCCGTATGCTTGCCGGATACGATCATCACCCTTTTCACGCCGCAGCCGCGCAGCAGCTCCGGAATCTTTGCGGTGCTCTCCGCGCCGCTCACGATCTCCGGCTTGCGCCAGGGCAAAACGCGCGAGCCGAGGTCAAATACGGTCTGGTAGGCGCGGTAGTAGAATCGTTTCATCGCGTTCATGCTGTTCATCCCCTCTTATTTGTTCGTTTTGTTTCGAAGCGCGTGGAGCGAGCCCGTCACCGCGCGATACGCGCCGAGAGAGCGAAGCAGCGCGCAGATGCGCTCACCGCGCTCCGCGAGCTCGGCGGTATCCGCCTGATTGATAAAGAAAATCGGGTCAAAGCGGCCATAGCCCGCCCAGAGAAGCTCCGCCATATGCTTCTCGGTAAGCCGGTCCCCGGAGACGTCAACGACGTCCTTTGCAAGCGCGTGCCGGTGAACGATCTCCGCCGGATGCTTTCCCAGCGCGGAAAGCCCCGCCACAACGACCGTATGTGTCGTTTCCGGGCGGATCACCGGCTCCCACGCAGCCGGGAATTTTACCGGCAGACGGCGCGCGCCGTCCGCCTCGATGATAACGGAGGCCGCCTCGCGGCAGAGAAAGCGCATCGCTTCTTCCTCCGGCGCGCCGAACCTACGCTCCTCCGCAAGAAATACGCCGGACGAAACGATTTTCCCTTCCCGCCACGCCGCGCGGCACACCTCCTCTGAAAACGGAACGGAGAGAACGACGTCCGCGTCGGACGGCGGCATGATGTGCGTTGTGGTAAAAAGCGCCGTTGGCATCAGCGTCTTCGTCTCGCGCGCAAGCGCGTACATCAGCGACGTTTTCCCGCCGCCGCCGCAGAGGGATACGACGTGCTTCTCCCGCTCGGGAAGGCCGAGCAGCTCATGCAATACCATGCTCTTTCCTCCCTCTCATTTCGCCTTCGGCAGACTCCAGCGGTAATGCGCCGCGAGCAGCCGGAGCGTGAGCGTTACGGCGGCGCCCAGGAGCATGGCGGGCATCTGCCCGATGTTCCAGAGCAGGATGCACGCCACGGCGCCGAGAATGGATGCCGTTGCATAGAAATGCTTGACGAAGATATACGGGGGCGTCCCCGCGAACATGTCGCGCAGCACACCGCCGCCGCAGCCGGTGACGACGCCGACAAAGATGGCAAGGAAGGCGTTCAGCTCGCCCGTGGCTATGTACGCCGTCTGTACGCCGACAACGGTGAATATGCCGAGACCGATGGCGTCAAAGATGAGAAGCGCCGTATCGTACAGCTTCTCGTTCCAATGCAGCAGCCGCCGCACCGGCGGCAGGAATACGAGCGCGGAAACGGCGATCGCCGTGACCGCATAGCCCGGCGACTGAAACGCCGCGGGCGGTGTGATGCCGAGGATAAGATCGCGCAGTATGCCGCCGCCCACCGCGGTCGTCATGCCGAGGATCGCCACGCCGAAAATATCCATCTTCTTCGATATGGCAACGACCGCACCGGAAATGGCAAACGCGATCGTGCCGATGATCTCAAAGGCAACAAAAAGACTCATGTTTCCTCGCCTCCTAATTGGCTACACCGTGATGCACCGCTGGGGTAGTGAGATCGATCGCGCGGAAGGAGTACCCGTTCTGTATGCCCCAGGAGAGGATATCCTCCACGGCATCTACGCTGAAATCGTTGGTGTCGTGCTGCAGCACGACGGAATAATCGCGCTGCGGCACGCTCTCCATGATGTTTGCCACAACCGTATAGCGCGTGGCGTTGGACGCGGTGTCCGCCGCGGACACGTTCCAGTCGAAATAGGCATAACCCATATCGTTCAGATCGTTCGTAAGGCGCGTCATGATGCCGGGATTGTAGCGGCTCACGGTGTTCGAGCTGCCGCCGGGGAAGCGGACAAGCTTTGTATATTCGCCCGTCTGCTCAAAAATGATCTCCTGCATCCGGCAGAGATCAGAGAAGTACGCCTCCTCGCTCTGATAGATCACATTATAATCGTGCGAGGCGCTGTGGATGCCGACGGTGTGGCCGCGCCGGGCGATCTCGCCAATGCAGTCGGTATATCCTTCGTGGATATCGGTCACGAAAAACGTCGCCTTGACGCCGTAGGCATCCAGAATGTCAAGAAGCCGCTCCGTATTGGCCGAAGGGCCGTCGTCAAACGTGAGATAGACCGTTTGACTCTCCGGCGTGACCGTGTCGGGGCAATCCGCCGCCGTGACGATCACGCGGCGCGTGACCGTCGCCGTCCGGCCGTCGCTATCCGTGACGGAATAGGTGACGCTCCCCTCGCCGGTATGATAAGCGTTCACGTCTATAGTGCAGACAATTTGCGCCGTAAGATCACCGTCGCGGTCATCGAGCGCCGTGCAGCCGGGGTCTTCGTATCCGCCGGGCTGCGCCGGATAGAAGAGCGGATCGTCGCCGAGGAGCGTCAGTACCGGCGCGGCGTTCGGCGCTCTCGTCGGCTCCGCCGTCGGGGCCGGAGTCTCCGTTGGCACGGCGGTGGCGCTTACCATGGCGGGCGCGACATTTTGATGGTTTACATAATATAGACCTACGCCGCAGAACGCGGCAAGGGCGCAGCCCACAGCAATGAGCGCCAGACCGAGCTTTCGTTTTTTATCCATACCCATTCCTTACTCTTCCCCGGCGATTTTTCCGGCACGCCGCAGCGCCTCCGCCATGGCGTCGGAGCGCCCGCGGCGGCTGAGCCGCCGGAGCGTTTCGCGGATCTCCTCCCCCGCCTGCATCACTTCCGTGTGGAAGCTGTCGGCCGAGAGGCGCAGCGCGCCCTGCCCGAGGACGATGAGCTGCTCCATGCCGTCGGAGGTCGCGACGCGCACGCGGTGATCCTTTGCGATCTCGTGCGAGGTTTTTTCGATATAGGCGTCCGCCGTTTCCGCTTCCTTTGTATAGACAACGTGGATATTATTATACGCCACGATCTCTTCCCTGTGAAACGGAACGCGGTAAGCGTCAAAAACCAGGATGACGCGGCATTGGCGCACGCCCTGATAGTTGCAGAGAAGGTCCATCAGCAGCTGGCGCGCCGCGTCGAGATGATCGGCGGCGACAGCTTTGAGCTCGTCCCATGCAAAGATTATATTGTACCCGTCCACGAGCAAATATTCCGGCCCGGCGGGGATCGGCTTTGCTTTCGGCTGCGAGGCGGGTCTTTCGCGCTCGGAGCGCGGCACGAATGCGCGGTTTTGCTTCACCGCGCCGTACGTCCGCTCGTAAATGGCCTGCAATTCCTTATCGAGCGCCGCACCCGTGCGGGGTGCGGAAGCTCCGCGTGGCGGGGTGCTCTGCTTTTCCGGCGCGGTTTCCTTCTCCGGACGGAGGCAGCTTTCCAAATGCATGTGCTGCTCTACCTCGTCCCAGCGGACGGTATAACCCGCGCCGTGAGAGCAGAAAACGGAGTCCGGTGTGTTGGCAATGTCGCGCTCGGGATCATACCCGATCTCTTCCACGACACGCTGCGTATCGCGGCAGGGCTCATAGCCGCGCAGCGAGAGCGAAACGCGCCCCTGCCCGCGGGAATACGCCGTCACCTCGCGCGGATAATTCGCACACTCGGCCACCGGCGCGGCGGCCGTGAGGACGGAAACGCCGTTTTCCGTTTCGGGCGGATCAAACCGTCCGCCCATGCGCTGGATGTCCGCCATGGCGCGCCCGACGCATTCGTTCGGCAGCTCCAGCCGGAGATCGTACCACGGCTCGAGCAGAATGCTCTCGGCGCGCATGAGCCCCTGGCGCACGGCACGGTACGTCGCCTGGCGGAAATCGCCGCCTTCGGTGTGTTTCAGGTGCGCCCGCCCGGCGGCAAGCGTGATCTTCATATCGGTGATCGGCGAGCCGGTCAGCACGCCGCGGTGCTCCTTTTCCGCAAGATGCGTCAGGATGAGCCTCTGCCAGTTGAGATCGAGCTCATCCGTCGGGCATTGGCTCGCAAAGACGAGCCCGCTTCCGCGCTCGAGCGGTTCGAGCAGGAGATGCACCTCGGCATAGTGGCGCAGCGGCTCATAGTGGCCGACGCCCTCGACCGGCGCGGCGATCGTTTCGCGGTAGAGGATCCCGCCCTCGCCGAAGGTGAGCTCCAGCCCAAACCGGCTGCGGCAAAGGCGTTCAAGAATTTCGAGCTGCACCTCGCCCATGAGCTGCACGCGGATCTCCCGCGCGCCGTCATCGTAGACCACATGCAGCAGCGGATCCTCCTCTTCGAGAATACGCAGCTTTTCGAGCACCGTGTGCGCATCGGCCTTTTCCGCGTGGACGCGGTAGGTGAACACCGGCTCAAGGAGCGCCGCGCTCTTCCCCTTCTCCGCGCCGAGCGCGTCGCCGGTGCGCGCCGCGGTCAGCCCCGTTACGGCGCAGACCGTTCCGGCCTTTGCCGTGTCCGTCAACTCAAACTTTTCTCCGGAGTATAGGCGGATCTGATGAATTTTTTCTTCAATGATCCCGTTCTCCGTCGGGATCTTCACAACGCCGCGGGCACGAAGCTCTCCGCCCGTGACACGCAGCCATGTGAGCCGCGCGCCCTGCGCGTCACGGCTAATCTTATATACCCGCGCGCCGAAGGTATCGAGCGCCGGCTTGGCGGGCGCATAAAGTGCGAGCGTATCGAGCAGCTTCTCCACACCATCGAGCCGGAGAGCCGCGCCGAAAAGGCACGGAAAAAGCTTTTCCTCCGCGATCAGACGTCGGGTCTCCTCCGGCGGGATCGTACCGGCGGACAGGAAGCTCTCGAGCGCCGCTTCGCTCTCGGCGGCGGCCTGCTCCATCCACTCGTCGCCGGAAAAATCCGCGCACTCCGGCGAGAGCAGCGAGCGCAGCTCCTGCATTCTCGCGGCGCGGTTCACGCCGGGAAGATCGGTCTTATTTATAAATAGGAAGGTCGGCACATGGCTGCGCCGCAGCAGCCGCCAGAGCGTGCGCGTGTGCCCCTGCACGCCGTCCGTGCCGCTCACAACGAGGATCGCCGCGTCCAGCACCGGGAGCGTCCGCTCCGTTTCGCCGGAAAAGTCCACGTGGCCGGGCGTATCGAGAAGCGTCACGGTGTGGTTTTTCCACGTGAGCCGCGCCTGCTTTGAGAAGATCGTGATGCCGCGCTCGCGTTCCTGCGGATCGGTATCGAGAAAGGCGTCCGCGTGATCCACGCGCCCCAGACGCCAGAGCGCCCCGGCGGTATAGAGAAGCGCCTCGGAAAGTGTCGTTTTTCCCGCGTCCACGTGGGCGAGGATGCCGATGCACAAAGGGGTCATTTCCGTATTAAGTTTCTCCGCCATACAGCTTTCCCCTTTCTTTGTATTGGAACGATGTATTATAGCACGAAAGGCGAAATTCTCCAATAGCTTTCTTTTTTGCGGCTTTATTTGAAACGTTTTCAACAAAATTATTCGTCGAATTTGATCACAATAACTAAATGTAAGAAAAATGTAAAATGCTTTTCTGTTTGGATTGACAAAGCAAAAACCGATGACTATAATTAGCATCATTCATCCGGTAATTTTAAACAAAGTTTAAACTCTGCCGGAACAACACGGAATGGAGGATCCGAAAGTGAAAAAGTATCTGGCACTGCTTCTGGCGCTGGTCATGGTGTTCGCTCTTGTAGCCTGCGGCAACACGACCGAAACTCCCGCCCCCGCCACCGAAGCCCCCGCTGCGGAACCCGAGACCCCGGCCGAAGAGCCCGCAGCCGAAGCTGACCCCATGGAAGAGCTCATCGCCGCGGCGAAGGCCGAGGGCGAGCTGACCGTCTACGGCTCCTGCGAGGAAGAATACCTCGCCGCCGCCTGCGAACACTTCCAGGAACTGTACGGCATCAAGGTCAACTATCAGCGTCTGTCCACCGGCGAGGTGCAGGCGAAGATCGAAGAAGAGAACGGCAACCCCTCCGCCGACGCCTGGTTCGGCGGCACAACCGATCCCTACAACGTTCTCGCCAAGGAAGACCTGCTTGAGCCTTACGCCGCTCAGAACGCCTCCCACCTCATCAGCGATATGTACAAGGACGCTGAGGGCAAGTGGTACGGCATTTACAAGGGCATTCTCGGCTTCATGGTCAATACCGATGAGCTCGAGCGTCTCGGTCTCGAGGCTCCGGCGGACTGGGCCGACCTGCTCAAGCCCGAATACAAAGACCTGATCTG
>CAKTBC010000059.1 GCA_934533005.1 uncultured Oscillospiraceae bacterium
TTGAAATAAGGAAGACACGTTATGAAACCCACCGTATATTTCTCCCGGGAGATCACGCCGGAAAAGGTGCTGGAGCTTTACCGCGCGCTTGGCAAGGAGCTTCCGGGCAAGGTCGCGGTTAAGGTGCACTCCGGCGAGGAGGGCAACCAGAACTTCCTGCACCCCGAATTCTGGAAGAGCGTTGTAGAAGCAGTGAACGGCACCGTCGTCGAGTGCAACACGGCGTATGCAGGCTCCCGCAATTACACCGAGCAGCACCGCCGTCTCCTGCGCAAGCACGGCTGGTCGGAGGTGTTTGATGTGGACATTCTCGACGCCGAAGGCCCCGATCTGGAGCTGCCCATCCCGAACGGCCATGTGCTGAAAAAGGACATCGTTGGCAAGGACATCGAAAACTATAACTCCATGCTCGTCCTCTCCCACTTCAAGGGTCACCCGATGGGCGGCTACGGCGGAGCGCTCAAGCAGCTCTCCATCGGCTGCGCCTCCACCGCGGGCAAGGTGTGGATCCATTCCGGCGGCACGACGGTCGACCAGATCTGGGACAGCCATCCGCCGCAGGATGTGTTCCTTGCAGGTATGGCAGACGCGGCCAGCGCCGTTGTGGATCATTTCCACGGCAACATGGCGTTCGTGAACGTGATGAAAAACCTCTCCGTCGACTGCGACTGCTGCGCCGTGGCGGAGGATCCCTGCATGAAGGATATCGGCATTCTCGCCTCGCTCGACCCGGTCGCGGTCGATCAGGCGTGCATCGATCTTGTCTACGCCGCAACGGACGACCCCGGCCAGAAGCACTTCATCGAGCGCGTGGAGTCGCGCCACGGTATCCACACGATCGAGTGCGCCGCTGCTCTCGGTGTCGGCAGCCGGGAGTATGAGCTCGTCGAATTGTAAAAAACACGCGCGGCGCTTTTGGCGGAATTGACAAGATAAATCTTTGCGTGATAAAATAAAAGAAGAGCGGATGCGGATCGGTCTCACAATTCGCGTTCGTTCTTCGTTTTTTGATAAAAGGGGATAAAAGGAGAAAGGGAGATGGCCGCCGTGGGTAAGCTGTTCGGAAAAACGTGGATGTTCGATACGCTTGTGGAGATCGTCGGGAGCATATTGACCGGCGTTGCCATCTATAACTTCGCGCTGCCGGCAAAGTTCCCGATGACCGGCTTTTCCGGCCTCGCGCTGATTTTATACCGTCTTTTCGGCCTGCCCATCGGCGTGATGACGATCGTGCTCAACATCCCGGTGGCGATCATCTGCTACCGGATGCTCGGCCACCGGTTTTTCCTTTGCAGCGTCCGGTGCATGATCCTATCCTCGCTCTTTATTGACTATATAGCGCCGCTCCTGCCAGTATATACCGGCGAGCGGCTCATCGCCGCCATCTGCGCGGGCGTGCTCGGCGGGCTGGGCTATGCGCTCATCTATATGCGCAATTCCTCCACCGGCGGCGCGGACTTCATCACGCTGGCTCTCAAGGCCAAGCACCCGCATCTGCCGCTCGGCCGGTTCATCCTGCTCACGGACGGCGTCGTCGTGTTGCTCGGCGGCATCATTTTCCACGATTTCGACGGCATCGTCTACGGCATGCTCATTGATCTCGTTTTTGCCGTCATCGCCGACAAGATCATGTACGGTGCGAACGCCGGCAAGCTCGCGCTCATCGTCACCGATCACGGCAAAGCTGTCACGGAACGGATCGACGAGCTCTGCGGCCGCGGCACAACGATCATCGATGCGCGCGGCGGCTTCCGGCAGGATCACCGCGATGTGGTGATGTGCGCCTGCTCCGGGAAGGAGATGTTCACGATCACCCGCGAGGTGAAGCTGCTCGACCCGGCGTCGTTCACCATCATCCTCGAATCCAACGAAGTCCACGGCGAGGGCTTCCACATGCTCCGCGTGGCGGAACCGCCTGCAAGGGACGAGAAATAACGAAAAAACGCATTCTCCGTTTCTGCGGAGAATGCGTTTTTTCATAGTTCGCGGTACATTGCGGCGGCGTCGTCTTTCTTGACCGTTTCCTGCACGGAGAGAACTTCCGCCCGCAGCGTTTTTGCGCCGAAGCGGATCTCGATCACGTCGCCCACCCTCACATCGGTGGAGGGTTTGGCGACACGCCCGCCGACGGACACATGCCCGCCGTCGCACGCCTCCTGCGCCACGGTGCGGCGCTTGATGAGCCGCGAGACCTTCAGCCACTTGTCGAGCCGCATATCAGAAATATTTCTTCAGACCGTCGCCCGCGCCGGAAGGATCGGCGGTGATGGTGATGGTGAAGTTGATGTTCTCGCGCTCGCCAAACGCGGAGAGCGTGTCGAGGAACTTCTCCAGCGCCTCGTTGGAGCGGTCGTCGAGGATCTTGTTGAGATCGTCGATGAAGAAATGGGTGATGTCGTAATTGCCGGCGTGCAGGCCGCACAGGAAGCCGAGCAGCATCGTGTTGCCGCGGACGCCGTAATCGTCGGTGCGGATCAGCCGCGCCTGATAGGGAATATCATAGGTCAGATGCCGGCTCTTTTCGATGCAGACAACATTGCCCTGCTCCTTTTCAATGGCTTCGCTGACGAGAGAGATCAGGGTCTTGGTCTTGCCGGAGCCGGACAGACCCATGATGAGTTTAACCATAGGAAATCACCTCATTTGTAATTTTGAAAGAAAGATGCGAACACTTCTTTTTAAGTATTCTACCATCTTCCGCCGCCCGTTGCAAGGCGCTTTTCGCTTGTTCACCGAATGTTCTTCATTTCAGCGCGGCAAGACCGCGGAACATGAGCTTTTTATAGGCCTCCACACCCGGCTGATCGAAGGGGTTCACGCCCTCCATGTAGCCGGAGATGCCGCAGGCGAGCTCAAAGAAGCAGACGAGCTCGGCAAAGCCGGTCTCGGCCATGTCCGTTACCTCAATGGCGAGATTGGGGACGCCGCCTTCGATGTGCGCGGTCTTTACCGCCGCGCGGGCAATGGCGGCGATCTCGTTGAAGTCGTGTCCGGCGAGATAGTTCAGCCCGTCGCCGTCGTGCGCGTCGGCGGGAACGGTGTACCCGCCGGGGAGCGAGGCAAAGCTCACGACCGTCTCCATCAGATGGCGCGGGCCTTCCTGAATGTACTGCCCCATGGAGTGCAGATCGGCGTTATACTCTACGCTCGCCGGGAAAATGCCGAGGCCGTTCTTACCCTCGGATTCGCCGTAAAGCTGTTTCCACCACTCGGCCATCATGCGGAAGCGCGGCTCGTAGCACGCGAGGATCTCCACGGCCTTGCCGCTCTTATAGAGCGCCTGGCGCGCGGCGGCATACTGCCAGCAGGGGTTATTTTCGCTGCGCTCATCGAGAGAAGCAAATGTCTCCTCGGCGACGGTGAGGATCTTTTCAATGTCGATCCCCGCGGCGCAGAGCGGCAGCAGGCCGACGGCGGAGAGCACGCTGTAGCGCCCGCCGACATCGTCCGGCACGACAAAGCTTTCCCACCCGGCGGCGTCCGCCTCGCTCTTGAGAGCGCCGCGTCGCGCGTCGGTCGTGGCGAAGATGCGGCGGTTGGCCTCTTCCTCGCCGTATTTCTTTATGAGCAGATCGCGGAACACGCGGAAGCCGAGCGCCGGCTCGAGTGTCGTGCCGGATTTTGAAACGACGTTCACGCAGAAATCGCGCTCTCCGAGCTTTGTGATCGTGTCATGAAGCGTCACGGCGGAAAGACCGTTTCCGGCAAAGAGCAGCTCCGCGCCGCCCTCGCGCCGGCCGATCAGCTCATAGGCCGCTCTCGCGCCGAGATACGATCCGCCGATACCGACGACAACAAGCGCGTCGCCCTTTTCGCGGATCGTCTTTCCCGCGGCAAGAATGCGCGCGAGCTCCGTTTCGCGGATGCGGCGCGGCAGCTCCGGCCAGCCAAGGAAATCCGAGCCCGCGCCCGTCTTTTCGCTGAGCATGCGGTGCGCCGCTTCTGCGGCGGCATAATCCGGTTTGTGTTCGCCGAAGAACGGCGCAGCGCCGGTGAGATCAACATGAATCATTGGTATACCTCCCTGCGGTTAATTTCTCTCTTTAGCGACATTGTACACTCTCCGGCGCTCACTTGCAAGATGAACTATTGCGTATTCGTCCGTCCGCAGAGCGCCGCGGCGAGCCGCACCCACAGCTCCCCGACGCCAACGCGCTCCACGCTCTCCGCCGCGCAGATCGGAACGCTCGCGACCGTCTCGTTCCCGGCAACATACCGGAGCGTTCCGAGCGGCTGCCCGGCGGCAACGGGCGCGTCGACTTTCTCCGGCAGCTCGTAAACGGCGGAGAGCTCTTTCTGCCGCGCCTTTTCGATGAGCACCGTCCCGGCGCTCTCACACACCGCGCGCACAGACCCCGCCTTGCCGAGCGACACGGGCACGTCGGGCGCGCCGGTCTCCGGCATGACAAGCGTGTAGTTGGCGAAGGCATAGTCCAGGAGCGTCCGCGCCGCGTCAAAGCGGAGCTGGCTCGTTTCGCCGTGGAGGATGACCGCGATATACTCCACGCCGCCGCGCTCGGCGGAGGCGGCCAGGCAGTACATCGCCGTGGATGTGAAGCCTGTTTTGAGCCCCGTGCAGCCGTTATAGTGCCGCACGAGCTTATTCGTGTTCGTAAGGCCAAATTCACCGGAACGTATCGTGTCTTGCCAGATCGTCGTGTACTGCCGGACGAACTCGTGCCGTAAAAGCTCGCGCGACATGACCGCAATGTCATAGGCGCAGGTGTAGTGCTCCGCGTCCTCGAAGAGGCCGGTGCAGTTCGTAAAGTGCGTATCGGTGAGCCCCAGCTCCTCCGCGCGGCGATTCATGCGCGCGACGAATGCTTCCTCCGAGCCGCAGAGCGCCTCCGCGAGCGCCACGGCGCAGTCGTTCGCCGAGACGACCGCTACGCACTTGGTCATCTCCGCGACGGTCATCTCCTCGCCCTCCTCAAGCCAGATCTGGCTGCCGCCCATCGAGGCTGCGCAGCGGCTCGCTGTTATGGGATCGTCCGGCGATATCGCACCGCTCTCTACCGCCTCTGCCACGAGCAGCAGTGTCATCACCTTCGTCACGCTTGCCGGGGAGAGATGCCGGTGGGATTCCTTCTCGTAGAGTACCGTGCCGGTCTGCCGCTCCATCAGCACCGCCGCCGTGCAGGAAAGCGAAAAGCTCTCCTCCGGCAGAGGTTCCACGGCGAGAGCCGGTATCGTGAGGTAAAGAGCGGCCAGAGCCGCGCAAATGAACCTGCGCATGGACGCGCCTCCCTTCTCCTCCCATCCTATTATGAATAGACTGTGAATATTCATTTTTGTCCCGCGCCGGGAAATAATAGGAAATAAAAGAGTTTTGAACATTTCCCACAGAGTTTTCCACAGTGAATAGTGCTTGTCCAGCCTCCCAATATTCACATTATGGGTTACATAACGTTACTTTTTGTTAATTTTATGCACGAATATAGAAAAAGGTTCCCTCGGATGAGGGAACCTTGTATGGCAATCAAACCACGGTTTGCATGATGTACATCTCGCCGGGGGCGGTGCCAAGATCTTCGTAGCGTTTATCGGCGATCGTGAACCCGGCGCGCTCGTAGCAGCGGACGGCGCGGGCGTTGAACGTGCGGACGCTGAGCTGCACCGCCGTATGGCCTCGCGTTTCGAGAATCTTTGCGAGCGCGAGCGCCATGAGCATGCACCCGTGACCCTGCCCGCATAGCTCCGGCTTCATCCCGACGCCGAGTTCCACGTGGCCGGGGCGGTCCATGATGTGGAAAAAGCCGAGAAGCTCTCCGGCGTACCGCACGGAAAAATAGGCGTTTTCGCGCTTTGCCGCATCCGTGATCGACCAGCCGCGCGCGGCGCATTCGTCCCAGGACGGAAAATTATAAACGGCGTATTCGCCGCCGTAGCGCCACGCTACCGCCTCGCGGGCTTCCTCGCCGGTGAGTGTCCCGACGGTATAAAGGGAAAGATTCGTCTCTGTCAAAAGAATGCCTCCTCGCAAACACGCCGCCGCAGCTCTTGACGCTGCGGCGGCGCTTGAGTACAATAGATTGGTTAAAGGGAAGGATAAAGCTCCTGCCGCGCCGCGGCGAGCGCTTCGCAGAAGGCGGCGCACTCTGCTTCGGTCGTATAGCGCGAGAACGAAACGCGCAGCGCCCCGTCAATCACCTTGTCCGGCGCGCCGATGGCTTCGAGCACGTGGCTGCGCTTGCCGCGCTTGCATGCGCTGCTCTTGGAAACGTAAATCTCCTTCGCTTCGAGATAGTTCATCAAAACCTCGCTGCGGTAGCCGGGCAGGGAGAGCGAAAGAATGTGCGCGCTGCCGCCGCCGAGGAATACAATGCCGGGCACGGTGTCGGTGAGCGTCTGCACGCATTGCGCGCGCAGCGCCTCCATCCGCGCGTTCGCCGCCGGCATTTCGGCCTTCGCGATGCGAACCGCCTCGCCAAAAGCGGCGATCTGCGGCATCGGCTCGGTGCCGGAGCGCATGCCCTCCTCCTGGCCGCCGCCGAGAATGTGCGCCGGGAGCTTCAGCCCCTGCCGGACGTACAGCGCGCCGATGCCCTTGGGTGCGTGAACCTTGTGGCCGCTCACGGATATCATATCCGCGCCGAGCGTTTTGGCGGAGAACGGCTCCTTCATAAAGGCCTGTACCGCGTCGGTGTGCAATAGCGCTTTAGACTTCGCCGCGCGAAGCGCCCGGGCGATGCCTGCAATGTCTGTTACAGCGCCGGTTTCGTTATTTACCATCATGAGCGTTACGAGCACCGTATCCTCGCGCAGCGCCTCGCGCACCGCGTCCACAGAAATCGCGCCGGTGCTGTCGGGGGCGAGGAGCGTTATCTCATAGCCCTCGCGCGCGAGCCGCTCGAGCGGTTTTCGCACGGCGTCGTGCTCCGCGGCGGAGGAGATGATGTGGTTTCCGACACGCCGCTGGAGGTACGCGCCCTCCAGGATCGCCCAGTTGTCGCTCTCGGTGCCGCCGGAGGTAAAGTACACTTCCTTTGCTGCACACCCAAGCGCCGCGGCGACCTTTTTTCGGGAATCATCGAGCACGGCGCGCGCTTCGCGACCCAGACGGTGTGTCGAGCCGGGGTTACCGTAAATTTCCGTCATCACCTTATACGCTGCTTCCGCCGCCTCCGGGCATACACGGGTCGTGGCGGCATTATCCAGATAAATTTCCATATCCATACATCCTTTGAGGAGCGTCTTTCTATGAAGTACATTATAGCCACTCTCGGCTGCAAGGTCAACCAGTACGAATCCGAGGCGATGGAGCAACTGCTCCAAAGCCACGGCCACACGCCGTGCGCCGAAGGCGAGAGCGCAGACGCCGTGATCGTCAACACCTGCGCCGTCACGGCGGAGGGTGCGCGCAAGGCGCGCCAGACCGTGCGCCGGCTCCAGCGCGAAAATCCGCTCGCGCTCACGGCGCTCTGCGGCTGCTGGAGCCAGGTGGACGCCGCCGAGGCCGCTGCGCTCGGCGCGGACGTCCTCTTTGGTACCGGCGACCGGCAGGGCTTTGTCCGCGCTGTGGAGACCGCGGCGGCGGAGCGCGGGGCAGGCGAGAGCGTAACGAAGCTCGACGATCCCTTCCGGCGCACCGGCTTTGAGGAGCTGCCCGCCGGGGCCTACGCCGGTCACGCGCGTGCGTATCTAAAAATCCAGGACGGGTGCGACAATTTCTGTACCTACTGCATCATTCCCTACGCCCGCGGGCGCGTGCTCTCCCTGCCGGAGGACCGGTGCGCGGCCGAGGCCGCGGCGCTCGCCGCGCAGGGCTATCGAGAGATCGTCGTTACCGGCATCGAGATCGCCTCGTGGGGCAAAGATCTCAAAAATGGCGAAACGCTCATCGATGCGCTGGAGGCCGTCGCCGCTGGAGCGCCGGAGGCACGCATCCATCTCGGCTCGCTCGAGCCAACGGTCGTGACGGACGAATTTGTAAAGCGCCTTGCAATGCTCAATGTGTGCCCGCATTTTCATCTCTCCATGCAGTCCGGGTGCGATGCAACGCTCGCGCGCATGCGCCGGAAGTACACGACCGCCGAGTTCTTTGCCGTCACGGAGCGGCTGCGCGCGGCATTTCCGGGCTGCGCTCTCACGACCGATCTCATCACCGGCTTTCCCGGCGAGACGGAGGAGGAATTTTCGCAGACGCTCGCCTTCATCGAAAAATGCGCCTTTGCGCAGATGCATGTGTTCCCGTATTCGATCCGCCCCGGCACGAAGGCGGCGGATATGCCCGGCCAGATCGCAAAGAGCGAAAAGGCTGCGCGCGCCGCGAGAGCCGCGCGCATCGCGGAGCGGATGCAAAGGGAATATCTCACGTCCTGCGTCGGCAAAACGCTCGAGGTCATTTTTGAAACAGAGGCGGACGGCGAGAGCCGCGGCCATGCGGAGAACTATGCCGAGGTCGCCGTGCCGGGCGATGTGCTGCACGGCGTTGTGAGAAAAGTGAAAATCACCGGTGTGCGCGGCGAAATGCTTGTCGGTACCGCGCTTTGACAGATTAATTCGTTGGGTATATAATAGATTAAATCGCTATAACCCCGTAAACCGGGGAAAACCGGAAAGGAAGTCCTGCCATGAACCGCGAGGACGTATTTAATTTCTCCGCCGGACCGTCCGTTCTCCCGGCGGAGGTGCTGGAAACGGCGGAAGCCGAGCTGCTGAACTACCGCGGCAGCGGTCTCTCCGTGATGGAGATGAGCCACCGCAGCCGGGAATTTATGGATATATTTGCTGCGACGAAGGCAAAGCTCAAACGTGCGCTCTCCGTGCCGGATACGCACGAGATCTTGTTTCTTCAGGGCGGCGCGTCGCTCCAGTTTTCGATGATCCCGCTCAATCTGACCGCCGAGGGCGACACCGCGGACTACGCCGTGACGGGAAATTTTGCAAATATCGCCGCGAAGGAAGCGGGAAAGTACTGCCGCGTGAACATTGCGGCCTCGAGCGAGGCTACGGGCTTTGACCGCATCCCGGCACAGGCCGGGCTCGCGCTCTCGCCGGAGGCAAAGTATTTTTATTACTGCGCCAACAATACGATCTTCGGTACGGCGTGGAAGTATGTGCCGGAGACCGGCAGCGTGCCGCTCGTGTGCGATATGTCCTCAGAGATCCTCTCGCACCCCGTGGACGTGTCGAAATACGGCATCATCTATGCCGGAGCGCAGAAGAACATGGCACCCGCGGGGCTGACGGTCGTAATCATCGACCGTTCTCTCGCCGGGCACGAGCGCCCCATCACGCCGCTCATGATGAGCTACCAGCGCATGATCGACAAGGACTCCATGTACAACACGCCTCCGTGCTACAATATATATATGCTCGGCCTTGTGCTCGACTGGCTCGAGAAGCAGGGCGGCGTTGCGGGCATGGAAAAGCGCAAGAGCGCCAAGGCAAAGCTCCTCTATGACTATCTGGACGAGAGCGCGCTCTTCCACGGCTGCGCCGAGCGCGCTAGCCGCAGCGACATGAACGTAACGTTCCGCACGGGCAATGCCGATACGGACGCCGAGTTTGTGAAATTCTCGCTTGAGCGGGGGCTTCGCAATCTCAAGGGGCACCGCGTTGCGGGCGGGATGCGCGCGTCGCTCTATAACGCCATGCCGGAGGAGGGCGTCCTCCGTCTGGTGGAGACTATGAAGGAATTTGAGGCAAAGCACCATGTTTAAGATAAAAACCATGAACGCCATTGCGGAAAAGGGACTCGACGAGCTGAAAGCGGAAAGCTGCGCCGTCAGCCCCGACGAGACAGCGCCCGAAGCACTCCTCATCCGCTCGGCCAAGCTGCACGACGCGGTATTCAATAAGGAACTTCTCTGCATCGGCCGCGCCGGGATCGGCGTGGACAACATCCCCGTGGCGCGCTGCACCGCCGAGGGCATTGCGGTTTTCAACACCCCCGGCGCGAACGCCGATTCGGTCAAGGAGCTGCTGCTCTGCGCGCTCACGATGGCCTCGCGCGATATTGTCGGCGCGGTCGAGTGGGTGGAATCCCTCGCCCCGGAGGGCGACAAGATCCCCACGCTTGTGGAGAAGGGGAAAAATGCCTTCGCCGGGCCGGAGATCTCCGGCAAGCGCCTTGGCGTTATCGGTCTCGGCGCGATCGGCTCGCGCGTGGCGAATGCCGCGCTCAAGCTCGATATGGAGGTGAGCGGGTATGATCCGTATCTCTCGGTCGATTCCGCATGGAACCTTTCGAGCAAGGTAGAGCACGTCACGGATCTGAACGTTCTCTTCCGCACGTGCGACTATCTCACGATGCACATCCATTCTACGCCGGAGACATTCCATTACCTGAACGCCGAAGCGTTCGCCAAAATGAAGCCCGGCATGCGCATTTTGAACTTTGCCCGCGGCGAGCTTGTGGACGATGACGCGCTCCTCGCCGCCATCGAGAGCGGGAAGGTCGCGCGCTATGTGACGGATTTCCCGAATGCAAAGCTCGTAGGGAAGAAAAACGTCGTCTGCTTCCCGCATCTCGGCGCCACAACGCCGGAGGCGGAGGAAAAGTGCGCGGTTATGGCCGCGCGCGAGATTGTGGACTATCTCCGCAACGGCAACATCCGCAACAGCGTTAATCTCCCGAATGCAACGCTCGATCGCCTCGGAAAGAGTCGGCTGTGCCTCATCCACCGCAACCAGCCCGGCATGCTCAACCGCTTTTTGGAGATCATTGCTGCGGGCAACGTCAACGTGGAGCACATGCTAAACAAGGCGCGCGGCGAGATTGCCTACACGATCTTCGATACGACCGAACACCTGGACGAAACGGCGGCAGAGGAGATGCGCGCCATCCCCGGCGTCACCCGCGTCCGTCTGCTGGGATAATTGCAAAACAAACAATCGCCTGCCTTTGTAACACGAAGGCGGGCGTTCTTTACGTAAAATTAAAGGAGTCTTTATTGAAAAAGAGCAAAAAAATGATATACTAACAAATATTGCATTTTGAAAGGATACCGCTGCTTTGAAGCTGTTCCGCAGAAAAAAGGAAGAGGAAGCCGTCCGGCAGGAGATCGCCGTGAAGGAGGCCGCGCCCTTGGAAGGACTCACCGAGGCTGAGGCCGCGGCGCGCGCCGCCGCGGGATGGGCAAACCTCCCCGTTGAGCCGCCCACGCGCACCACGGGGCAGATCGTGCGGGAGAATCTTCTCACGTACTTCAACCT
>CAKTBC010000060.1 GCA_934533005.1 uncultured Oscillospiraceae bacterium
CTGGTAGACCTTGGAAACGTCATGTAAATCGATCATAGCGTTATCCTTCCAGCGGCTCGCTGTCCGCGTAGGCGCCGCCGTCCCCGGCGGACGCCTCATAGAAGGCGTCGCCGCCGCTCGCGTCCTCGATCCACGCATCGCCGCCGCTCGCATCGCCGTCCGAGCCGTAGTAATAGGCGTAGGGATCGTAGGCTTCCTGATAGTACACGGTCTGGCCCTCGGCGAGACCTTCAGTGATCTCCACCATGCCGCCGCCGGTAAGACCGGGGATGACCGCCGTTTCGCCGCCGAGCGTACCGGTGGCGGGGTCATACGTCGTATAGACAAAAGAGCTGTCGCGCGTCTGGCGCAGCGCCTTTTCCGGGATGAGCAGAGCATTATCCACGCCCTCAATGCGGATGAGCGCCTTGGCGGTCATGCCGGGGAGCATGCGGGAATCTTTGTCGAGCGTGATCTCTACTTTATAGCTTGTGATGCCATAGCTGCTCTCGGCCGAGCGCTCCACCGCCGTCACGACGCCGGAGAAGACCTCGTCGCCGATCGTGCTTACGGTGATCTGCGCCTTCTGCCCGTTCTGGACGGAGAGAATGTCCGTCTCATCCACGCTCACGGTGAGCTTCATGCTCGTATCGGACGAGAGCGTGAGGAGCTTCGTTTCGCCGCTTGCGTCGGTGCTGCTGGAAGAGGAGGCACCACCTCCGGAAGAATCGGAGCCGTCCGAGCCATAGGAAGCATAGGCGTTCATCATGCCGCCGTACACGATGCCTCCGCCGCCGGCGGTGCCGGAGGCCGTGCTATCGGAGGAGGCGGTCGTTTTGTCGCTGTAGTCGATGGAGGAGACGGAGCCGTCAAAGGGCGCCGTCACCGCCCCGGCGCTGTACATACCGAGCAGCGCCATGAGATCCTCTTCCTTCTCCCGGCGGTCCTTGAGGACGGATTCGTAGTTCGCGCTGTAGGCCGTGTCGCTCAGATTGAAGAGATAGTTGCCCGCGTACACCACCCGGTTCTCGGCGGTGTTGACCGAGGAGATCACGCCGGCATAGCCGGTGATGCGCAGCGGGTTGTGGATATAGAGCGTTCCTTCGCCGAGCGTGTTCCCGTCGGCGTCCTGCACGCTGGCCGCGGCGTCTGCCGCCGGGCCGTTATCGGTGAGGAGGACGGTCGCCTTGCCGCTCTGGAGCTTGTCCACCGTGCCGGGGTACGTCTGCTCGCCCACGGTCACGCTGACCTCGTCGCCCGCGGCGAGAGATCCGGCGTCAATGTCCACGGCCATATACCCGTCGAGCGAGAGCACCGCGAGAGCGTTGTGCTCCATCATGCAGGCGGCGACGTCGTCGTCCTTCTGCGCATAGACGATCTTCACGCGGCCGTTTACGCCGGTGGATATGTACGGCTGTACCGTTTCACCGGTCGCGGCTCGCAGCTGCTCGTCGAGCTTGTCGAGCTCGGCCTGCACATCGCTCAGCGCGCCCATGACGGAGGAGAGCTCCACCGTGGCGAGCGGATCGCCCTTCTTTACGGTCTCGCCCGCCTTGACGAGAATCTTGTCGAGCTTCACACCCTTGGGAAGGACGATCTGCTGCGTATCCGCATCGGTAAGCATGCCCGAGCCGGAGACAGTTGTGCTGATGCTGCCGGTTGTGACGGTCGCTTCGCTCACGGTCGGCGCCGTCCTGCTGCCGACAGCCTCGCTGACCTTTTTCTTCGCCGCGCGCACGCCGAAGAAAATGGCGAGCGCGAGCACCACGACGATCGAGACCGTCACGATGATGCGGCAGCGCTTTTTGCGCTGCTTTTCGCGCTGGATCGAGGCAAACAGCGCCTGATCCCGATCCCCGGTTTGCTCCGGGGCGGACGTTACATTTTTTTCATCCATACGTTTGTTCTCCTGAAATTCCAAGATTTTTCTGGATAAGACATTTCTTAGACGTGCTGAAACGGAATTTGGTTCATCTCGCTGATAACAATATGGTAACAAACCCCGCTTTAAAAATAAAGCGAGGTTTATTTTAAGACTTTATTAAATTGCGGGACCGTCACTTCACAACGACGTTCTCCTTGCCGCACTTTTCTTCGAGTTCGGCGACGAACGCCGGGTGGATGAGGCACGGCGCGCCGAGGCGCTTTTTCGTATCCTCCATATAAAGGACGATCCGCTCGTTCCCGGGGAACATCGTGAGCAGAAGCTTCACCCTCCGGCAGAGCGGGTGATCCGCGCTCGGAATGCGCACGTAGAGCGTGCGCGGCTTCCCATCCGGCTTTGCCGCCGGAGAAGCGGGAACGGCGGTGCGGCCCGGCACGTCCAGATCGGAGAGCGGGCGGATGGAGTCCACCATGAGCTGCGGCTCCTTTTCGTCGCGCAGGGAGATTTTCCCGCGCACGAGAAGGGGCGCTGCGTCCTGCACATAACTGCCGCCGGCGTCGAGCGCGCGTTGGAACGCCAGAAGCTCCATCGAGCCGGTGTCGTCCTCAAGCTGGATATAGCTCATGAGGGTGTTATTGCGCGTCGTGCGCGTTTTATAGCTCGCCACGACGCCGGCGATGAGAACCTCCTGCCCGTCGCGGAAGCGCTGGGGATCCCCCTCGGCAAAGTCGTTCACGATCGCGCCGATGGCGACCGCGCCGACGTCACGCGCCCGGTCGCGATAATCGTCCATCGGGTGGCCGGTGAGATAGAGCCCGGTCGTTTCGCGCTCCATCGTCATGAGCTCCTGCCGCGTAAATTCCGGCACGTCCGGCAGCGGAATGGTACGGACGCTCTCGCTTTCGGAATCGCCGCCCATGCCGAAGAGATCGAGCTGGCCGGCAATATTTTTGCGGCTGTCGGCGGTGACGCTGTCGATGATCGGCCCCGAGGCCGTGAGCAGCGCCCGGCGCTTGAAGCCGAGCGAATCGAACGCCCCGGCCTTGATGAGCGACTCGACGGCGCGGCGGTTCAGATCGCGCGGCACCATCCGGCGGCAGAACTCGTCGAGCGTGCGGAACGGCCCGCCGCTCTCGCGCTCGGCCTTGAGCTCTTCGATGAAGCCCCAGCCGATACCCTTGATGGCGACGAGACCAAAACGGATGTTCTCGCCCGCGACGGTGAAGTCCGCGTCCGACTCGTTCACGTCCGGGGGCAGGAGCTTTATGCCCATGTCACGGCACTCGGCGATATACTCGGCGACCTTTGTGCTGTTATCGAGCACGCTCGTGAGCAGCGCCGCCATGTATTCGCGCGGGTGGTGGCATTTCATGTACGCCGTGCGGTACGTGACGAACGCATACGAAACGGCGTGCGCTTTGTTGAAGGCGTAGTTCGCAAAATCGACGATCTCGTCATAAATGCTGCCCGCGATGTCCTCGGGCACGCCGTTCACGACGCAGCCGGGGATGTTTCGCGCCGGATCGCCGTGGATGAAGGCGACGCGCTCGGCATCGATGACGGCGTGCTTTTTCTTGCTCATCGCACGGCGGATGACGTCCGCCTGGCCGAGCGAGTATCCGGCAAGCTCCCGGAACACCTGCTGCACCTGCTCCTGATAGACCATACAGCCGTAGGTGACGCCGAGGATCGGCTCGAGCTTCGGGTGCTTATAGCGGATCTTTTCCGGGTGCTGGCTGCACTCGAGGAATTTCGGAATGCTGTCCATCGGGCCGGGACGGTAGAGCGCGATGACGGCGGTGATATCCTCGAGAGACTTTGGCCGAAGCGCGGCGCACACGCCCGTGATGCCCGCCGATTCGAGCTGGAATACGCCGGAGGTCTTTCCCGCGGCGAGCATGTCGAACACCGCGGGATCGTCCATTGGGATGGTGTCGATGGAGAAGTTTGGCTCTTTTCGCCGGACAAGCTTGGCCGCGTCCTCCAGTACCGTGAGGTTGCGAAGGCCGAGAAAGTCCATTTTCAGAAGCCCCAGCTCTTCGAGCGTCGTCATCGTGTACTGCGTGACGGGGTTGCCGTCGTTCGTGGCGAGCGGGACATATTCGTATACCGGCCGGTGCGTGATGACGACGCCGGCGGCGTGGGTCGAGGCGTGGCGCGGCATGCCCTCGAGAGCACGGGCGGTGTCGATGAGATTTTTGACCTTCTCGTCGCTCTCGTACATGTCCTTGAGAGGCTTGGAGAGCTTGAGCGCTTCGTCGAGCGTCATGTTGAGCGCGCCCGGGCCGCTCGGTACCTGCTTGGCGACGGCGTCCGTTTCCGCGTAGCTGATGCTCAGCGCGCGGCCTACGTCGCGAATGGCCATGCGCGCGGCCATCGTGCCGAAGGTGACGATCTGTGCCACGTGATCTGCGCCGTACTTGCGCGTTACGTAGTCGATAACCTCGCCGCGGCGGCGCACGCAGAAGTCCATGTCGATATCGGGCATGCTCACGCGCTCGGGGTTTAAAAACCGCTCGAAGAAGAGCGAGTACCGGATGGGGTCAACGTCCGTGATGCCGAGCGTATAGGAGACCATGCTGCCCGCGGCGCTGCCGCGTCCCGGCCCGACGGGGATGCCGTGGCTTTTCGCATAGTGGACAAAGTCCCAGACGATGAGAAAGTAATCCACGAAGCCCATACGGTGGATCATGTCGAGCTCGTACTGGAGCTGCGCTTCCATTTCGCTTGTGCCGCTCTCACCGTAGCGCCTCTCGTATCCCTCGCGGCAGAGGCGCGTGAGATAAGCGAAGCTGTCGGTCTCGCTCTCCGGGAGCTTGTATTCCGGCAGGTGGTAGTGGCCGAATTCAAAATCGTACTGGCAGCGCGCGGCGATCTCCTCGGTGACGTCCGCGGCCTGCGGCTCTTCGGGGAAGAGCGCGCGCATCTCCTCCTCGCTCTTGAGATAGAGCTCGGGGGAGGAGAATTTCATCCGGTCGGGATCGTCCACGGTCTTGCCGGTCTGGATGCAGAGAAGAACGTCCTGATTGCGGGCGTCTTCCTTATTAATATAATGTGCGTCGTTCGTCACGACGAGAGGGATGCCCGTTTCGCGGGAGAGACGGCGCAGCCCGAGCGCGGCCTTGCGCTCATCGGGGATGCCGTGATCCTGAATCTCCAGAAAAAAGTCCTCGCCGAAGAGCTCGCACAGTTCAAGCGCTTTTTTCTTCGCGCCCTCGTAATCGTCTGCGACAATGTGCCGGGAGAGATAGCCCGCGAGACAGCCGGAAAGGCAGATGAGCCCTTCGGCGTGCTCGTGCAGGAGCGCCCAGTCGATGCGCGGCTTGATATAAAATCCGTCGGTGAAGCCGCAGGAGACGAGATAGCAGAGATTGCGGTAGCCGACGTCGTTTTTGCACAGGAGAATGAGGTGGGAATACTCGTTGTCGACACCGTGCTCGCGGTCAAAGCGGGAGCGCGGCGCAACGTACACCTCGCAGCCGATGATCGGACGGATGCCTTCGGCGAGGCACGCGCGGTAAAAAGAGACCGCGCCGTACATCACGCCGTGGTCGGTGACGGCAAGCGCCGTCTGCCCCAGCTCCCTGGCGCGGTGCGCCAGCTCCTTGATGCGGCAGGCGCCGTCAAGCAGGGAGTATTCCGTATGCACGTGCAGATGGACAAAGCCCATATTAGTCTCCTTTGTATTCGAGCAGTTTCTTCAGCCGGTGACTCATGCAGCTTTTGGACACCGGGGGGCTGGCGAGCCGCGCAAGATCGGCGAGACTCGACTCGGGGTTCGCGATGCGCAGCATGGCCGTTTCCTGCAAGGTATCCGGGAGCGTGTCGAGCCCGTATTTCCGGTCGAGCTCGCGGATGGCGTCAAGCTGCTCCTGCGCGGCGAGAACGATCTTGTCGGCGTTGGCGCTGTCGCAGTTGACGCGGCGGTTGACGGCGTTTCGCATATCCTTCTGCATCTTCGCCTGCATGATGCCCATGGCGGCGAGCGGCGCGCCGATCGTTGTGAGCACATCTTCAATGGCTTCGGACTGCTTGAAATAGGTGATGTAACCGCCGCCGCGCGCGGCGTCCTTTGGCGCAAAGCCCATTTCCAGCATGAGACGGAACGCCTCGCGGCTCACGCTCGGGTGGCTTGTGAGGAGTTCCATGTGGTAGCGCTTGTCCGGGTCGGTCACGCTGCCGCCCGCGAGAAACGCCCCGCGGAAAAAGCTCTGCCGGCAGCAGTCGGTTTCGAGCATGCCATAGTTGATGTGGTGGGAAACGGCGCTCTCCTGTCCGAACGCGGCAAGGATCGCGAGGATCTTCTCCGGTGCGGTGATGAGGAATGTGCGCTTGCCCACCGCGCTCTCCGGCGGCACATGGTCAAACGAGAGTGCAAACGCGCGCCGGAAAAGCTTCGGCAGGCGCTGAGCAAAGGCGTCGTTCGCCGTGATGATGCGGATCTCGCGCCGGTCGAACGTGTGGCAGTATAAAAGTACGCCGTAGGCCTCGGCCAGCGCGCAGCAGGTGCGGTTGAGCGGGACGCGGCACAGCTCGTTTTTGGCTTCGGACGAAAAGGACATGGGAAAAACCCCTTTGTGTGTTTATCCGTAAATGCGGGTGGGGGAGGCTTCGCGGTAAAGATCGCGCAGCGCCGCGGCAAGCGCGGCGGGATCGTGGCGCACGAGCGCCTTTTCCCAGAGCGCCACGGGCGCATACCGGACGGTGACGCCGAGCGCGGCGAGCGCTTTCTCGTCCGCCGTGATGGGGACGGCGCCTTCGCGGAGATACCCCTCCTGCGCCTCGGGCGGGATGGGAAGGTTATTTACAAGCGTATAGTCGAAAAGCCCCTCGCCGCCGTGGTCGAAGAGCGCGCGGACGTGATCGACGGCAGTATACCCCGCGGTCTCGCCGCTTTGCGTCATGAGATTCATGACATAGACCTTGACGGCGTCCGACTCGTGGATCGCCTCGCGGATGCCGGAGACGAGAAGGTTCGGAATGACGCTCGTATAAAGGCTGCCGGGGCCGAGCACGATGAGATCGGCCTCGCGGATGGCGTCGAGACAGGCGGGAAGCGCCGCCGGGTGCTCCGGCGAGAGATACGCCCGCACGATGCGCCGTGTGAGATTCTTTTTGTATTCGGCGATCTGCGATTCACCCGTGACGGTCACGCCGTCGTCAAAATCGGCGAGGAGCTGCACATTCTCGTTCGTGACCGGCAGGACGCGCCCGGTGATGGCAAGCACCTCGCTCATGCGCGCGACGGCCTCGTCGAAGGTATCGCACATGCCGTTGAGCGCGGCGAGAAAGAGATTGCCGAAGCTCTGGCCGCGCAGCGCGCCGTCCTGGAACCGGTAGGCAAGCAGCGCTTCCATTGTCGGCTCGGTGTTTGCGAGCGCCTGCAGGCAGTTTCGGATGTCGCCGGGCGGGAGCATGCCGAGCTCCTGCCGGAGCACACCGCTGCCGCCGCCGTTGTCCATCACGGTGACGATGGCGGTGATGGACGGCGAAATGCGCTTCAAGCCGCGCAGCATGGTGGAAAGCCCGGTGCCGCCGCCGATGGCGGCGATCTTAATGTCCGGGCGGCGGGAAATTCGCTTTTTCATTGTTCGTTTACCCTCGCAAGATCGCGGCAGACGAGCCGCGCATTCTGCCCCTGCTCGAGCAGATGATCCGTGAGCGAGCGCGCCACGGAAATGCTCCGGTGCCGCCCGCCGGTGCAGCCGACGGCCACGGTGAGCGCCGGCTTTCCCTCTTCGCGGAAGCGCGGGAGCTGAAAATCGATAAACGCCGTGAGCAGACGCATGTATTCCGCCGTGTCCGGCTGCTGCATGACGAAGTCGTACACCGGCTGGTCAAGCCCGGAGAGATCCTTCAGCTCTTCTATATAATAAGGGTTCGGCAGAAAACGCACGTCCAGCACGAGATCGGCGTCGATGGGGATGCCGTATTTGTAGCCGAAGGCGACCACGTTGATCGGCAGCTTCGCCTCACCGGACTCGGTGAACAGGCGGCAGAGCTTCTTGTGGAGCTGGGCGAGTGTGAGATTCTGCGTATTTATAATGTAGTCGGCGCGGTCGCGCACCGGCTGCATGAGCGCGATCTCCTCGCGCAGCGCGGTCTGCACCGTTTTGCCCGGCTCCGCGAGCGGGTGGCGGCGGCGCGTTTCCTTGTAGCGGCGGACGAGCGTGCTCTCCGGCGCTTCGAGAAACAGGATGCGGAACGTGCAGTCGAGCGCGCGCAGCGAATCGAGCGCGTGGAAAAGCTGCTCAAAGCTCTCGTGCGCGCGCACGTCCGTGACGAGGGCGACCTTCGTGATGCGCCCCTGCGAGGCGATGCAGAATTCCGCGAACGGCTGCAAAAGCGCCGAGGGCATGTTGTCAACGCAGTAATATCCCAGATCCTCCAGAAAGTGCGCAGCTTGCGTTTTGCCTGCGCCCGAAAGACCGGTGACAATCAGAAATTCCATAGCATGACTATCTTTCTTAATTTATTCGCGGATGATCTTGACCTCCGGCTCCAGCTCGATGCCGGAGACGCGGTACACCTCGTTTTGGATGTGCTCGATGAGCCGGAGCACATCGTCAAAGCTCGCCCCGCCGCGGTTGACGACAAAGCCCGCGTGCTTCTCGCTCACCTGCGCGCCGCCGATGGCACGGCCCTTGAGCCCGGCCTCGTCGATGAGCGCCGCGGCATAGCCGCCCGCGGGACGCTTGAACGTACTCCCGGCGGACGGCATATCGAGCGGCTGGGAGCTTCTCCGCCGCTCGGCGAGCGAGCGCATCCGCTCACGGATGGCGTCGGGATCGTCCTTGTGCAGCGAAACGTCCGCGCGAAGAACGATGCAGCCCGTGTCGGAAAACCGGCTGTGCCGGTAGGAGAAGGCCGAATCGGCCGTCTCGCGAAGGGAGAGGTCTTCGTCCAGATACGTCACGGACGTGACGGCGTCCTTCATCTCGCCGCCGTAGGCCCCTGCGTTCATGGAGACCGCGCCGCCGAGCGTGCCGGGGATGCCGTGGGCAAATTCGAGTCCGGCGAGACCGTGCGCCGCGGCGAAGGCCGCGAGGCGAGAGAGCGTTACGCCGCTCTCGGCGCGGAGCGCCGTACCGCCGGCCGGCTCGATGTGTGAGAACTCCTCACCCATGCGCAGCACGATGCGGTGCAGCGGCGCATCGGTGATGAGAAGATTCGTGCCGTTGCCGATAAGAAGAGGCTTTTCCCCGCCTTCGGCGAGCAGGGCGCAGATCGTCTCGGTCTCCGTGATCGAGGACGGCAGCAGCATCGCGTCGCAGGGGCCCCCAATACGGAACGAGCAATGGCGGCTCATCGGTTCGTTTTCAAGGATCGTCAGCTCCGGGCAGCGAAAACGCGCTTCCCGGAGGAAGGAACGCAGCTCGGCTTCTCTCATCCTTCATCCACCATCCGGTCGTGGCGCTCTACGAGAACCTGCGCGGCGTTGTAGCCCATTTTGCGCTCGCGGTTGTTCATTGCCGCCAGCTCGAGGATCGCCGCGAGATTTCGTCCCGGGCGCACCGGGATGACAAAGTACGGGATTTTCACGCCGAGGATCTCCGTGAAATGGGTCTCGTTGCCGAGCCGGTCGTAGACCTTGTTCTCATCCCATGGCTCAAAGTGTACGACGAGATCGATGATCTGATCGGGCTTCACCGCGCCGATGCCGAACATGTGCCGCGCATCGATGAGACCAATGCCGCGGATCTCCATGAAGTATCGGATCAGCTCCGGCGAGGAGCCGACGAGCGTGTCCGGCGCGGTGCGCTTGACTTCAATGGCGTCATCCGCCACGAGCCGGTGGCCGCGGCTCAAAAGCGCCATGGCGTTCTCGCTCTTGCCGACGCCGCTCTCGCCCGTGATCATCACGCCCTCGCCGTGGATCTCCATCAGCACGCCGTGCATCGTGGTGCGCGGGGCGAGCCAGCGGTTGAGACTCACGATGAGCTTCGCCATGAAGTCACTCGTGGAATGCTCAGTGGTGAGGAGCGTCACCTGGTGGCGCTGCGCTGCGGTGAGCATTTCCGGCGGGATATCCATCCCGTGGGCGACGATGCAGAAGCGGATCCCGGAGGAGATGAACCGCTCAATGCTGCGGCTGCGTGCCTCGGGGCGCATATCCATTAAATAGGTGATCTCCAGCTTGCCGATGATCTGTACGCGCGTAGCGTCAAAATAATCGTAAAATCCGGCGAGAGGAAGTCCCGGGCGCGATACCTCCCAGGTGGTGATCTGCACGCGGTCATAGTCTATCGCGCGGTTGACGACGGTCAGGTTGTGCTCGCGGACGATGGTATCCAGACTGACGGAATAGGACTGAGCCATGAGCGTTCCTCCGAATCAAGGTGATGGTTTCAATAATATTATATTGTAATCAATTCCGCCCGATTTGGCAACAGCCGAGTAAAGAGAAGTTTTTTAAAAGAAAATGAAAATTCATCTTGCATTCGGCGGCGCGGTCTGCTATTATAAGTAAGCTGTCCGCGGGAGACCGGTCGCCGGCACCCCGAAAGGGCAGCTCATTTCTCGATGAGGAGGTGCAGCAAGTATGGCAAAGTGTGAATACTGCGAGAAGGATGTCGCTTTCGGCATCAAGGTCAGCCATTCCCACCGCCGCGCCAACCGCACTTGGAAGCCCAATGTGAAGCGCGTCAAGGCCATCGTCGACGGTACCCCGAAGCACGTTTATGCGTGCACCCGCTGCCTCCGCAGCGGTAAGGTCACGCGGGCCGTCTGAGATCGCTCTTTTGAGAAAAAAGAGGGATTTCGAATGAGCCGCTCCCGTGAGAGAACGGGGGCGGCTCATTCGCCCGGTGACCTCGTCAAACGTCTGCTTTTGGTGTCTCAAAAAACGAAAAAAGTTTTTTGAAAAAATCGAAAAAAGGTGTTGACAATCGAAGTCGAGAGTGCTATATTGAATAAGCTGTCGCCGAGAGACAGGGCGAAAGAAACGAAAAAGTCTTGAGAATGACAGCAAAAGTTGTGTACCTTGTAAATTGAACAAAGTAAGATAGCTTATGTTTGAATAAGCACCAGAAAGGGTTCT
>CAKTBC010000061.1 GCA_934533005.1 uncultured Oscillospiraceae bacterium
CTCGCGCTCGGCGCAACGAAGGTGGAAACGTGGTTTCTCGTCTCGCTCAAGGCGGCAAAAAGCGGCGTGATCGCCTCCGTCATCCAGGGCACGGGCCGTGCCGTCGGCGAAGCGATGGCGATCCTCATGGTGGCAGGCAACGTTGCCAATATGCCGTCGCTCTTCACGTCCGTCCGCTTTCTCACAACGGCCATCGTCTCCGAGATGTCCTACGCCGCCTACGGCTCTCTCCAGCGCGACGCGCTCTTCTCCGTGGGTCTGGTGCTGTTCCTCTTCATTCTTCTCATCAACGCCGCTCTGCGGCTTCTCAGCGAAAGGAGCGCTAAAGCATGAGAAAGCTCCGGGAGATCGTCTTGAAAGCCGCGCTCATCGCTGCGGCGGTGATTACCGGCGGTATTCTGCTCTTCCTGATCGGGATCATTTTAAAGCGCGGCGTGCCGCAGCTCACATGGTCGTTCCTCACGACGGCGACGAGCTACTTGGCCGGAACGACCGGCATTCTCCCCAACATCTGCAACACGCTTTATCTCATTCTCATCGCGATGGGCGTGGCACTCCCGCTCGGCGTGGGCGCTGCGGTATACATCACCGAGTACGCGGAAAATCCCCGCATCGTGCGGCTCATAAGCTTCGCTGCCGAAACGCTCACGGGCATCCCGTCCATCCTCTTCGGACTCATCGGCATGCTGTTCTTCATTAAGCTCGGCGGGCTCAAGCAGGGCGTTCTCGCCGGCGGCCTCACGCTCGCGCTCATGGTGCTTCCCACGGTCATGGCAAACACGCGCGAGAGCCTGCTCGCCGTGCCGAGAGCCTACCGCGAGGGCGCTCTCGCGCTCGGCAGCGGCAAGTGGCACATGGTGCGCACCGTGGTGCTGCCGAACGCTGTGAATGGCATCGTGACCGGGTGCATCCTCTCCGTCGGCCGCATCACCGGCGAGAGCGCGGCGCTCCTTTTCACCGCGGGCTTCGGTCTGCGGCTGCTGGGATTCAAGGCGGCGCTCGAATCCTCCTCGGCGTCGCTTTCCGTGGCGCTGTATCTTTATGCAA
Source organism: uncultured Oscillospiraceae bacterium (assembly GCA_934533005.1). Lineage (GTDB taxonomy): Bacteria > Bacillota > Clostridia > Oscillospirales > Oscillospiraceae > Apopatocola. Next base: position 1,048 of record CAKTBC010000061.1, read on the forward strand.
GCGAGCAGGGCAAGTTTGATATCGCCTTCGGCATCGCGGCGGTGCTGCTCGTGCTGACGCTCGCGCTCAATCTTCTCGCCTCGCTCACGGCGGGCAGGGCCGGAAAGGAACGGTAAAAAATCTATGGAACCCATTCTCGAAACCAAAAAGCTCGACCTTCGCTACGGCGCGTTTCAGGCGCTCTACGGCATCGATACGGAGATATTTCCCAACGAGATCACAGCGCTCATCGGCCCCTCCGGCTGCGGCAAGTCCACGTATCTCAAAACGCTCAACCGCATGAACGATCTCGTGCCGGGCTGTAAGATCGACGGCGCGGTGCTCTTCCACGGCCACAACGTTTACGGTGACAAGATCGACGTTACGGAACTTCGCAGTCATATCGGCATGGTGTTCCAGAAGCCGAACCCGTTCCCGATGAGCATTTATGATAACATCGCCTATGCGCCCCGCCTGCACGGCGTGCGCGGCCGCGCGGAGCTCGACGAGATCGTCGAAAAATCGCTCAAAAGCGCCGCCATCTGGGACGAGACGAAGGATAAGCTCAAAAAGAGCGCACTCGGCCTCTCCGGCGGCCAGCAGCAGAGACTCTGTATTGCCCGCGCTCTTGCCGCCGAGCCGGAGGTGCTTTTGATGGACGAGCCGACGAGCGCGCTCGACCCCATTTCCACCGGGCGCATCGAGGAGCTGGCGCTGGAGCTCAAAAAGACATACACCATCGTCATCGTCACGCACAACATGCAGCAGGCCGCGCGTATCTCGGATAAGACGGCGTTTTTCCTGCTCGGCAAACTCGTGGAGATGGACGACACGGCAAAAATATTCAACGAAGCCGAGGACAGCCGGACAAGAGACTATGTCCAGGGCAAATTCGGCTAATAAAAAAGGCTCCCTCTGACGAGGGAGCTGGAGCGTGTCAAAAAAGTGTTTTTGACACGCTCTCAAACGAGACCCACTTCGTTGGGCTCTCGTTTGAAGGGGCCGCGGCTCGCCGCAGCGCACTCGCTGTGCGCCAGCGGCGCACAACTCGCACGTTTGCGAGCCGAGAAGTATTTTCTCCGACGCACATGTCGCCGGAGAAAATGATCAAAACTCTATTTGCGCCTGCGGGCGCAAACTCTGCGAGGCATTTTCGACAGTCTGAGGCTCCCTCTGACGAGGGAGCTGTCAGCGCAGCTGACTGAGGGAGAGAAAAACTGCAAATATCCGCGCAAAACGTCTCTCCCTCCGTCTTTTGCCTGCGGCAAAATCCACCCCCACCCCCCTCTCTGTCGCCTCTGGCGACATCTCTCCCCGCCGGGGAGAGTCTGCCCTCGTCAGAGGGAGGCATTTCTTTTATTGTCTTATATTATACCGCCGAGATCTTTCTCTTGATATCCATCGCCACGGCGGAGGCCTTCTCGGCGATATCGCCGAGCGTGTCGCCGCAGGGAATGACCGTGCACTCGTTCACTTCCAAATCGCGCTGCACAAGATAGGCGTCCGCGAGCTCCTCCGCAGGAAGACGCAGCACCGGCACGCCGCGCGAGGAAAAGAGCAGCGCCTTGTCCGGCGATACCTTCCCGCAGAACACGAGCCGCGAAGAGCCGGAGAGCGCGTCCAAATCGGCGAGAGAATCGCGCAGCCCCGGCGCCATGACCGGGATGATACCCGCCATGCGCGCGATAGCCAGCGTAGCGGAGGGACCCGTGCCGGACGTTGACCCGCCGCCGACGAGCGCGGGGATCTGCGAGCGCGTGCAGCTGCCGCCGCTGCGGCAGAGCGTTTCCATGTCCTGCTTGGAAAGGCCGGCCTTGAGCCGCCCGTTCACGATGCCGACGCAGCATGGCACGCAGTCGCGCCGGTAAAACGCCTGCTCGCACTCCTGCAGCGCCTCTAAATTGCGCGGGTACGGCAGCTGCATGAAAAAACCGGTCTCGATGGCGATAATCGGCGTTCCCGCCTTGAGCGACGCCAGCACCGGCGGACACATATCCAGATATTTGCTTGCCATAGAGATTGCCTCCGTTTTTCTTTCTAACTAACTATTTATGATACCGTAAAAACACAAATTATGATACCGTAAAAACACAAAAAATGCAATACCGCGGAAAATTCCCGGCTTGTTCATGCATTTGTCACAACTCCTTGCTATAATAAGCCCAAAATCTTGGAAAGGAGCGGCAGGTATGAGCGAAAAACCCATGCGCGAACGATCCGTCGGCTTTACCGACGCAAGCTATATACGCCAGGACGACGCGCCGAACATGCCGCGCTGCTACTCCTTTACGGAAGAAAAATCGTCCGGCACGAAAAAGACGGTCTCGCCGCTGCGCGTGGCGGGGCTTTGTCTCGCGTTTTTCGTGCTCGGCTCGCTGCTCACCTCGGCGCTCTCCGATGCAGAACAGCCCGCCGCGGCCACCAAAACGGCCATGCCCTCCGCCACGCCGGAGGCGGCCTTTGCCGCCGAAGATATTTCCGGCAGCGCGGCGATCTCCGCCGCCGTAAACGCCGATACGCCCCCCTCCGCGACGAGCGCTCCGTCCGGGGAGCGCCCCTATCTCGGCCTGATCGTCCAGACTGTGAGCTGCGCCGCGGCGGAATATTATAACCGCTCCGACAGCAACGCCATGGTGCCCGGCGTACAGGTTTATGCCGTGGAGGACGGCAGCCCGGCATGTCTCGCGGGGCTTTGCAGCGGCGATATCATCATCCGGCTCGACGGCACCGACATTGCCTCCGCCGCCGATCTCACCGCCGCGGAAAATACCCTCTCCCCCGGCTATGAAGCGGTGCTCACCGTGTATCGCGCCGGAGAATACCGGGATGTTCCGGTCGTGTTCGGCACTCTTCCCGAAGAGTGCGCCGAAGAGGACGAGGACGAAGCCTGGTGTGATTTTGATAACGCTTGGTAATATTTAAAAGCCTCCCTCTGACGAGGGAGGTGACACGGCGTAAGCCGTGACGGAGGGAGAGAATCTTTTCTGCGCGGAAAGTGTTCGCTTTTCTCTCCCTCAGTCAGCTGCGCTGACAGCTCCCTCGTCAGAGGGAGCCTATTGGATAGGCCTCCCCTGAGGGAGGCTTTTTTCTTGCAAACGACACGAAAAAGGTGTATTCTCTATACTTATGGACGCCATAATCAAAGCTATAGGAAAGACACCCTCCCTTGCTACCCTCCCCCTGAGGGTCGAGGAGGGCTATTTGCCTGCCCTTTTAACGCAGTCGGGCGGCGCGATGCGCGCGCTCGGCGCGGCGATGCTCCGCCGCGAGACCGGCCGGCCCATCTTCGTTCTCTGCACCGATGAGACAAATGCCGGAACGCTCGCCGCTGATCTCGAAGCGCTGCTCGGCGAGAGCGTCGTGCAGCTCACGGGGCGCGATCTTGCGCTGCGCGATATCGAGGTCATCTCCCGGCAGGAGGAGCAGCGGCGTCTGCGCGCGCTCGATGCGCTCTATGCCGGCGCTTCGGTCGCGGTGTGCACCGTTTCCGGCCTTTTGCAGCGCACGCTGCCGCCGGATATTTTGGAAAACGCCGCCTTTACGCTCCGCGTCGGCGAGGGCGAAGGCCCGGAAGCGCTCGAGCCGCGCCTGCTCGCGTGCGGCTACCGCCGCAGCGACATGGTGGAGGGCCCCGGCCAGTTTTCCCGTCGCGGCGGCATTCTCGATATCTTCTCCCCCGGCGCGGAGCGCCCCGTGCGCGCCGAGTTCTGGGGCGACGAGATCGACTCCATGGGCTTTTTCGATACCGATACGCAGCGCCGTGCGGAGAACATTGAGTCGTTCCGCGTGCTGCCCGCGTGCGAAGCGCTCGTCGACCCCAACCGCGCCGAGAGCATTGCCAAGGCCCTTTTGAGCCGCGCCGCGCGCGCCGAGCGGCGCGAGCAGGGAGAGCTCGCCCGCCGTCTCCGCCGCGATGCCGAGCGCATTTCCTCCGGTGCGCCCCTCCCGTGGAGTGACCGGTACCTCCCGGAATTATACTCTGAGTATTCAACGGCGCTCGACTTTATCGCGCCGGACGCCATCATCTATATCGACGCGCCGAACCGCTGCGCCGAGAAAGCCAGGGACATTGCAGACTCTCTCGCGGACGATCTGAAGATTTTACGCGAGGGCGCGTTCCCGGTCGCGGACACGGGGGATTACCTCCTGCCGTGGAAGGACGCCTGCGAGAAGATCGCGGACTTCGCGGTCGTGATGGCAGACGCCTTCAGCGCCGGGCGCTATCCCCTCTCTCCCCGGTCGGTGCTCGATACGAACGTCCGCCAGCTCCCGAGCTACGGCGGCAGCGCGGAAACGGCGCTCGCCGATGTGCAGCGGTATCTCGAAAACAGCTTTCGCGTTGTGGTGTTCGCCTCGGACGATCGCCGGGCGGACGTGCTCGCCTCAATGCTCGAGCACAACGGCATACCACCGCTGCGCGGCTTCCCGAACGGCGCTCTGCCGCCGGAGGGGCGCGCCACCGTTGCGGTAGGGGCGCTCTCCGCAGGTCTCGAAGCGCCGGAGGCGCATCTTGCCGTATTGACCGATACGCAGATCGCCGCGGGCGCGCTGCGAAGCCGCAAGCGAAAGCGCGCCATGGCAGATCGCGAAAAGCTCGGCTCCTGCGCCGATCTATCCGTCGGTGATCTCGTTGTGCACGAGCACCACGGCATCGGCCGCTTTGCCGGCATTTTCAAGCTGCCGGTGGACGGCGTCGAGAAGGACTACATTAAAATATGTTACGCCGGGTCGGACAGCCTGTACGTTCCGGCGACGCAGCTCGACCTTGTGTCGAAATACATCGGCGGCGGAGAAGACCGCCCCGTGAAGCTCTCGCGCATGGGCGGCGCGGAGTGGAAAAAGACAACGACGCGCGCCAAGGCGGCAGCCAAGGAGCTCGCTGCCGAGCTCACCAAGCTCTATGCCGCGCGCGCCCGCACGCCGGGCTTCGCGTTCTCGCCGGACAGCCCGTGGCAGACGGAGTTTGAAGAATCGTTCGGCTATGCCGAAACGGACGACCAGCTCCGGTGCATTCAGGAGATCAAGGACGACATGGAAAAGGCCGTGCCGATGGATCGCCTGCTTTGCGGCGACGTTGGCTACGGCAAAACAGAGGTCGCGATGCGCGCGGCGATGAAGTGCATTTTGGACGGCAAGCAGTGCGCCATCCTCGTCCCCACCACGGTGCTCGCCCGCCAGCATTACCAGACCGCGATGCGCCGCTTCTTTGGCTATCCGGTCGAGATCGCGCTCCTCTCGCGCTACAGCACGCCCAGCCAGAAAAAAGACATTCTCAAAAAAACGCTTGCGGGCAGCATCGATCTTCTCATCGGCACGCACAGCCTGCTGCAAAAGAGCGTTGCCTTCAAGGATCTCGGTCTTCTCATCGTGGACGAGGAGCAGCGCTTCGGCGTGACACACAAGGAAAAGCTCAAGGAAATGTCGAAGGGCGTCGACGTCTTGACGCTCTCGGCCACGCCCATCCCGCGCACGCTCAACATGGCGCTCTCGGGACTGCGCAGCATGTCCACCATTGAGGAGCCGCCGCGCGACCGTCAGCCGGTGCAGACGTTCGTGATGGAGCAGGACGAAAAGGCCGTGTGCGACGCCATCCGGCGCGAGCTTCTCCGCGGCGGGCAGGTGTACTATCTCCACAACCGTGTGGAGAACATCGAGCACGTGGCGCTGCGGCTGCAAAAGCAGCTCGGCGGAGGAGTCTCCGTCGGCGTGGCGCACGGCAAGATGGACGAGGAACAGCTCTCCCGCGTCATGGACGATATGGTCGAGGGAAAAATTCAGGTGCTCGTCTGCACAACGATCATTGAGACCGGCATCGATATCCCGAACGTAAACACCCTCATCGTGGAGGACGCCGATAAGCTCGGCCTTGCCCAGCTCCACCAGCTTCGCGGGCGCGTCGGCCGCAGTGCGCGGCGCGCGAGCGCGTATCTCCTGTACCGCCCGAGCAAAGCGCTCACGGAGATCGCCGAAAAGCGCCTAACCGCCATCCGTGAGTTTGCCGAGTTCAACGCCGGCTTCCAGATCGCCATGCGCGACCTGGAAATTCGCGGCGCGGGAAACCTTCTCGGCGCGGAGCAGTCCGGCCACATGATGGACGTTGGCTACGATATGTATCTGAAGCTGCTCGAGGAGGCCGTGCTGGAGGAAAAGGGCGAAAAGCCGCCCGTGCGCACCGAGTGCGCCGCCGATCTCTCCGTCACGGCGAACATCCCGGAAAAGTATGTCCCCAGCGCCGAGCAGCGCATGGATCTCTACCGCCGCATCGCGCTTATCCGCACCGAGGCGGACGCCGACGATCTCACCGACGAGCTCATCGACCGCTTCGGCGACCCGCCGGGCGCGGTGAATGCGCTCATCCATGTGGCGCTTCTGCGCGGCGAGGCCGGGCGCGCCGGTATCTCGGACATCTCCCAGAAGGGGAACATGCTCTATTTTAAGGTAGAGAATTTCGACATGGAAACTCTCTCCGCGCTCTATGCGCAGAAGGAGTTCAAAGGCCGCGTCAAGCTTGAAGCCGGACGCGAGCCGCGCCTGGGGCTGAAGCTCAAGCCCGGCGCCAAGCCCATAACGGAAGCCCGCGCGCTCATCGCCGCGTGGCACAAACTGCAAAAACCGGCGGCGGAGCCCGCCGCGGAAAAGGAGTAAAATCTATGAACGCAAAGAAACTGCTCGCCCTGCTGATGAGCCTTGTGCTGCTGCTCGGCGCGCTGAGCATCCCGGCGCTTGCCGCCGACGAGGAGACCGCCTCCCCCGAAGCGACCGGCACGCCCACCGAGGGCGTCACGGACAGCGCTTCCGACGACGCGAACGCCGCCGTCAATGAGATGCAGGAAAAGTATGCGCAGATCGAAGCCCAGCTCGACGCGGCGAGCAAGAAGTACGACGGCTCCGCCGTTGTCGCCACCGTGAACGGCACGGAGGTCACCTGGAAGCTGTACTATTATCTCATCGGCAGCCTGACGAGCCAGTATATCAACTACACCATGTCGATCCCCGACTTCTCCACCGACATGGGCGACGGCACCACGCTGCAGGATGCGATGCGCGAAGCGCTGGAAGCGCGGATCAAGTATTATACCGTTGCGCTCGCCGAGGTGGAAAAGCGCGGCCTGACTGAGACCGTGAACGCCGAGGTCGAGGATCAGTGGAACAGCATCGTGGAGCAGTACGGCAGCGTGGACGCGCTGATGGAAGCCATCGAGAACGCCTATCTCGATGAGCCGACGTACCGGCAGCTCCTCACGACCAACGCCGCCTTTAACGCCATCATGCTGGACGCCTACGGCGCGGCGGGCGAAAAGCTCAGCGACGAGGACGTTCTCGCCTGGGCGAACGACAACGATTATCTCCGCTGCAAGCACATCCTCTTCCTCACGCAGAACGACGACGGCACCGACATGACCGACGAGGAGAAGGCTGAGGTGCGCAAGGAGGCCGAGGCCGCGCTCAAGGAGCTGCGCGCGCTGGAAGGCGACCGCGAGGCGCTGACGGAGCGCTTTGATGCGCTCATGGCGGAGGCCGATGACCCTGGCATGACGACCTTCCCGGACGGCTACACCTTCACGGAAAGCCAGATGGTGCAGGAGTTTGAGGACGGCACCCGCGCGCTTGAGGAGAATGAGCTCTCCGACATCGTGGAGACGAGCTACGGCTACCACATCATTCTCCGTCTGCCGCTCGATCCCGACGGCAAGACCCTCTCGCAGGATTCCGGCACGGGCGATTATATGACGCTGCGCGCCGACGCCGCCAACGAGCTCTTCAACGCCATGCTCATCGGCTGGATCGAGAGCGCCGAGGTCGAGTGGAAGGACGATTTCGGCTCGCTGGACTATAACGAGCTGTTCAATGTGACGGAAGGCGAAGCAGCGCCGGGCGAAACGGCGGAGCCGGAGAACGGCTTTAACGAGAATGTGCAGAAGGACGCCGCATTTTATCGCACGCTCGGCAAAATACTGCCGTATCTGATCATCGCGGTCGTGATCGCCATCGTTGTCACGGTGCTGACGAAAAAGAAGGACGCGAAAAAGCCGGAGACTCCGGCGGAGGAAACGCCTGCCGAAGCTGCGGAAGAAGCTCCCGCGGAGCCAGAAAAGACGGAAGAGCCGGAGATCGCGCCGGAGGAAGCTCCCGTCGAAACCGAGAAAGCCGAAGAGCCGGAGGCGGAACCGGAGACGAAAAAGGAAGAGGACGAATGATCCTCTTCCATTACTCCGTGGATTCCTACACGGACTCGCCCAGCCTTACGAACGACTTTGCCGGGCATTATAAATACGCCGAACCGTTCCTGCTCGCACTCGAGCGGGGGCGGCAGGTGTTCGACGCGGTGTTTTATTCCGCAATGTACGCCTCCCGCGATCTCGTCGATCTCGGGCTGCGCAAGAACGAGAATTACCGCAAGGACGCCGTCGAGGGCATTTTTGAGTACGTCCGCCGGACGGAGTTCGGCGGCGTGCCGGTGAGCCGCCTGCATTGCGTGTACTACTGCGCTTCCATGGAAGAGGCGCGCAAGTATGCGTTTGACGACGCGCTCCGCGACGGCGGCTTCACAAAGGAGCAGGTAAAGCTCCTCACCGTGGAAACGGAGGAGTGCCGCGCCTATGCCTACGACCAGCAGTTTTATAACGCGGCCAAGGAAGAGATCGACAAAAACAACGTCGATGCGGTGTTCGCCCTTGCGCGCAGATATTTTGCGCTCGAGCGCACCGAAAGCCCCCTCATCGAGATCCTCGCCGACGGCGAAAACCGCGTGCTGAAGGTTGAGACATACTGATACAAAACCCCTCCGTCAAAGGCTCTGCTTTTGACGGAGGGGTTTTTGCGGTCAGGGCGTTTAGTTTTCGTGCTCTGCGAGATGCCGTTTGAGGGCCTGGAACGTCTCGTCGCTGATGTAGTGCTCCACGCGGCAGGCGTCCTCGGCGGCGGTCTCCGCGTTCACGCCGAGCAGGGTGAATATCTTCGTGAGACACCTGTGCCGCTCAAAGATATACTGCGCGCGTTCGCGGCCCTTGTCCGTGAGCGTGATCGCGCCAAACTTGTCCACCGTGATGTATTCCTGCTTCTTCAAAATGCCGATCGCCCGGCTGACCGAGGGCTTCGAGTAGCCGATGTATTCGCTCACGTCGATCGAGCGCACGACCGGCAGCGACTGGCTCAGCCGATATATGGTTTCGAGGTACATTTCCCCGGATTCCTGCATGACCATGAAAAAAACTCCGTTTCGTTGGATGATTATTTACACCATATCACAATCGTTCCGGAAAAACAAGCGAAATTCCTCCTTCGCGCTGTGTCGGCGGCTGTCGTTTTGTGCCGAATATACAAAGATGAAAAAACCGCGGATTCCCTCTTGACAAGTTAGCCCGCGGTAACTATTATATAAGGCGGTTAGCGAGAACTAACCGGTTATTTTTGCGCAAATGTTAGCTTGAGCTAACATTTGGGAGGAGGATGCGGCATGATGCCGTTGGTACTGGCGAATGTCGGCGAGGCGCAGATCGTAAAGCGCATCGGCGGAAACCCGGAGACGAAGCGCCACCTCGAGGATCTTGGCTTCACGGTCGGCGGCGAGGTCTGCATCGTGAGCACGCTGGGCGGAAATGTGATCGTGAAGGTCAAGGAGTCCCGCGTGGCCGTCAGCGACGAGCTGGCGCGCAAGATCATGGTCTAATCAGGAAAGAAAAAATAATAATAAGGAGGCAATGGCATGAAAACTCTGCGCGAAGTGCCGGTCGGCTCGACCGTCAAGGTCGTGAAGCTCCATGGCGAGGGTGCGGTGAAGCGCCGCATCATGGACATGGGCATCACGAGAGGCACC
>CAKTBC010000062.1 GCA_934533005.1 uncultured Oscillospiraceae bacterium
CCAGCATTTTCATGGTAGACTTCTTCATTTTCGTCCCTTCGCTTTCTTCTGATATATTTCCGCGGAGCACGGCGCAACGTCGATGGTAATTTCGCCGCTTTCCGAGGATACAGTTTTTTTGCCGCTGATGCGGGGCGTCCACGCCCCCTCGGCGGCGATTTCTGTTTTCAACAGCTCGTTTCCGGCGTTGAGAACAACCAGGGTCTCCTCCTCGCCGTATGTCCGGCGAAAGGCGTACACGTTGGAGGCGTCGTTGCAAAGGCACGTGCGGAAGTCCCCGCGGAGGAGGGACGGCGACTCCCGCCGTATGCCGATGAGTTTTTTGTAATAGGCGAAAAGCTCTTTGTCCTGCTTCTCTTCGTCCCACTCCATGGCGATGCGGCAGTTTGGGTCGTTGCCGCCGGAGAGTCCCACCTCGTCGCCATAGAATACCGCCGGGCAGCCGGGGAACGTCATTTGCAGCGCAGCGGCAAGCGCATGCCGCCGCTTGTCGCGGCAGAGCCAGCGGAAGCGCTCGGTATCGTGGCTGTCGAGCGGGTTATAGAGCCGCAGCGCCGTCTCCCAGGGATAGAGCGAGAGCATCCGGTTGAGCCGGTGGTCGAGCTCCGAGGGGGATATTCGATCCTCTGCGAGCCAGTCTCTCGCCGCGTCCCGGAAGAGATAATTCATCGCGGTATCAAGCCGGTCCGGGACGAGCAGCCGGTGGGCATCTGCCCACGTTTCGCCGAGCAGGAGCGCCTCGGGGTTTTCCTTCTTGATCGCATCGGAGAAGTGCTCCCAGAACTGCGTGGGCGCTTCATCCGCCACGTCCAGCCGCCAGCCGTCAATGTGGAAATTACGTATCCAGTATTTGCCGACCGTGATGAAGTAGTCCCGCGCGCCAGCGTCCGCCAGATGGATCTTCGGCATCCATTTGTAGTGGCCGACGCAGTCGTAATTCTCGAGCCGCTCATTCACCGGGAAGCTCTGCGGGAAAAACCAGGAGGCATAGCCGGAGCTCTCGCCATTTCGCACCACATCCTGAAATGGCGGCCAGTAATACCCGCAGTGGTTGAATACGCCGTCGAGCAGCACCCGCAGCCCCAGCCTGTGGGCGGTGCGGACGAGCTCCGCGAGATCATCCTTCGTGCCGAAGGCGGGATCGATGTCGAAATAATCCACGGTGTCGTACTTGTGGTTGGAGGGTGCTTTGAATATGGGCGTGAGGTAGAGGCACGTTGCGCCGAGATCGCGGATGTAGCCAAGCTTTTCGATGATGCCGCGAAGATCGCCGCCCATGAAATTTTCTCGCGTCGGCGGCGCGCCCCACGGCTCCGCGCCGGGCGGGTTGTTGGACGTATCGCCGTTTCGGAAGCGCTCCGGGAAGATCTGATAATATACCTGCTCCGATGCCCAATCCGGCGCGCGGCTGCCGTCCGTCGGGTTCGGCCAGAGAAATTCGAAGAAGTTATCCTCCTCCGCCGCGGCGGAAAAGCCGTTTTTCCCGAGCCAGATGCTCTCGCCGCCGCTCTCGATATGAAATACATACCGCGTGTAGGCGGAAATGCCGTCCGTTTGGATGACCGCCCGGTAATGGTCGAGATAGGCATCGCGAAGAGCGCGTACCATAGAAACGCCGCGGCGCGTCACGCCGCTTTCGTACCGCGGCCACCAGAAGAGCGTGACCGCGTCCGCGTCCGAGCGGGCGGTGCTGAGCGAGACGGCAAGCTCGTTTCTCCCGCGGGGCTGGAGGTAGTCCTCCGTATTTCGGAACTGAATGGCTGCCAGGTTCAACGGCGCATCCCCCCTTTTATGGTTTCATGGTAGAGCTGCGCTCTATCACTTTCGTTGTGATCTGTGACCGGCTCGCGCCGAAATCCGGCTTATCCATCTGCCGGAAGAGCGTTTCGGCGGCGATCCGCCCGAGCTCGAACGTATCGACGTCGACCGCAGAGATCGGAAGCTCCGCCATTTCCGTGACCTCGGTGTTGTCAAAGCACAAAATGCCGAGATCGTCCGGGACGCGCCGGCCGAGCTCCCGTGCGCCGCGCAGCGCGGCAAGCGCCATTTTATCGTCGCAGCAGATCACGGCGTCCGGCGCAGCGGCGCTCGCGAAGAGCGTTTTGAGATAGAGCTTTGTTTCGTCAAACGCCGCGGCAGGGCTGACGCGGTAGACCGGATCGGGCGTCCGTCCGGCGCGGGTGAGCTCCGCGCGGTATCCCTCGAGACGGTCGCGCGTGAAAAGCTCCTTATCGCCGCGGGTAAGGAACCCAACGCGGCGGTAGCCCTTGCCGAGGAGATACCGGACGGCATTTGCCCCCGCCTGCTCGTTGGCAATATCCACCCAGCTCAGTCTGGCGCCCGCGTGCTTCACACGGCCGAGGACGACGAACGGGAAGGCCATATCCTCCACAAGCTTCACAATGGAGCTCTGGAGCAGTGACACAGGAAGGACAAGCCCGTCAATTTTTTTACTGCGAATCAGCCTTTCGAGCGATCCGGCACCGCCGCGCTCGTCGTTGGCACTGGTGATGATAAAGTTATATCCTTTCCGGTGCGCCGCCGTTTCAATGCCGAACACGGTGTTGTTGAAAAATCGGTTGGCATAGGACTGTGTATCGGAGACGTTAACGGCGATGGCAATGGCACGGGCGCTGCCGCTCGCGAAGCTGCGGGCGATGTCGTTCGGGACGTATTGCAGCTCTTCCATCGCGCGGTAAATGCGGTTGGAGGTCTCCTCGGAGATCGGCGCGGATTTGTTGATGACGCGCGAAACCGTAGACGCCGACACACCGGCCAGCTTCGCTACGTCCCGTATGGTGGCGGACATAATTTGCCCTCCTTCCCGCCATTATGCAACCGTTTGCACGTTCAGGTGCAAAGCGTCCTTTTTCCGCCGGAATACGGCGGGATTTCTCCGAAAAAGCACGGAAAACAGGTCATGCAACCGTGTGCATTCTCATGCTATCACAGGGGGAAAGGAGCGTCAACGCCGTTGCATGAATGTTGCACGACGGCCCAAAAGGTTTGGCAGTTCCGCTAATTTTTCCGCTGCGTTTTATGGCAATCCGCCATCCCCCGAATACGCGAAGCGCCCTGCCTGTCACATAGACAGGCAGGGCGCTCCGGTATATCTGCCGGAACTTTTTCAGCAGTCCCAGCGGTATTTTTTCATGTCGACGCAGCCGTTAGAGCGAAACGCTACGCCCTCGCGCCCGAGCCGTTCGCGCTGCTCCGGAAAGTGCGGCGCGAGCCGCCCGGCATGGTTCACGACCCGGTGGCAGGGATAGTCGCCGTAAAGCTCCGCGCGGCTCACGACCTTTCCGACAAGGCGGGGATTTCGATGAGCCGCGCGATCTGCCCATAGGACGCAACACGCCCTTCGGGGATTTCCTCTACGGCGAAGAGAATTTCATATACGATCCCTTCGTCCATCGTCTGCCTCCTGCCGCGCGCCGCGGCTTTAGTCGTTCCAGATCTCCTTCGCCATGCGAAACACCGCCCACGCCTTCGGCCAGCCGCAATAGAAGGCCGCGTGGGTGACGATCTCGGCGATCTCTTCCTTCGTAATGCCGTTTTTCTTCGCGCTCATCAGGTGATAGCGGAAGCTCTCGTCCGTGAGCCCCTGCGCCATGAGCGCAACGACCGTCACGAGAGAGCGGTCGTGCAGAGAGAGCTGCTCCTCCCGGCTCCACACCTCGCCGAAGAGCACATCGTCGTTCAGTTCCGCGAATTTGGGGGCGAATTCGCCGAGCGAATCGCGTCCCGCCGTCTGTTTTACTGCCATGATGCTTTCCTCCTTACAGCTTTTCGTATTCTTCGTCGGTCACCGGCTCGCACCATTCGTTGCTGCAGCCCTCGCCGGGGACCTCCATGGCAAGGTGCGAAAACCAGCTGTTCTTCTTTGCGCCGTGCCAGTGCTTCACGTTCGCCGGGATCATCACAACGCTGCCCTCGTGCAGGCTGACAGCCGGCTTTCCCTCTTCCTGATACCAGCCCTCGCCGGCGGTGCACAGGAGGAGCTGTCCGCCGCCCCTGGAAGCGTGATGGATGTGCCAGTTATTCCGGCAGCCGCGCTCAAACGTTACGTTTGCAACAAAGAGGCCGGTTTTCGGGTCGGTTAGCGGGTTCAAAAACGAATCGCCGATGAAATACTGCGCATAACCCGTATTCGGCGTGCCCGTGCCAAACATATTGTTCTTTTCAAATGCTTCTCTGTTTTCGTACACCATGATCCAGATCTCCTTTACTTTTATTTCACTTTATAGCGCAGCCAAACCGCGCCGCTCTCGAACGCCTGCACGCTCTCCAGCGCGAGCGGCGTCACATCCTTTTCCGGCGAAAGGCCGTCAAACACGGCGGACGATCTCACGCCCGCCGATCTCGACCGCGCCTACGCGCTGGGCAGAAATCTTTAATCATAAAATAACAAGGGACAGACCGGTTGCTTTTTCTGGTCTGTCCTTTTTTCGGCATTAGAGAGCTTTCTTGGGGCAGCTCTTTACGCACTCCATGCAAAGGATGCACTCCGTGCCGTTTTTGCGCTTTCGGGAATTATCCGTCACATCCACGTCCATGGGGCAAATCTTTTTGCACTTGCCGCAGGAGACGCACTTTTCCTTGTCGCACGTGATGCGCAGGGCGGAAAAATAGCTCATCGGCTTGAGGAATACGGTGATCGGGCAGATGTACTTGCAGAACGCGCGGTTATCCTTCAGCACGAGGGCGAGAACGATGCCGACGGCATAATAGACGATGTTTCCGATGATAAACGCCCAGAACATGATGCGCTCGATGTTCCCCACATGCGCGAGGAACAGCGCTGCGACAAACACCAGTGAGGCCGCGAACGTGACGTACCGAATCCAGCCGAAGGGCTTTCTCGGCTGCCGCGGCGCTTTGTACGGGAGAAAATCCAAAACCATCGCCGTCCAGCAGGCATAGCCGCACCAGCCGCGCCCGAAAAGCAGCGGCCCGAAAATCTTCGCGACGGCATAGTGGATGGTCGCGGCCTCGAACACGCCGGTGAAAAGGTAATACCAGAAGCCCTCGATCTGCATGTTCTCCCGGCAGATGAGGCCAAGATACACCAGCATATAAAGTCCCACCAGAAGCTGCACAATGCGCCGCGCATGGCAGTAGTTTCGGATGAAGAGGAACAGCCCCAGCGCGATGGAAAGGCCGATATAGCTGAAATTGAAAAGATAGAAAAGATTGTCCTTCGTAAGCCACAGCGTGACCGCAACGATCTCAAACGCCGCGAGCAGAAGGATCGGCCCGAGGTATTTGCATTTCTTCATTTTTCGCCTGTCCCCTTCCCTTTTTAAGGCATTGTATCATGCAGTCGGCCGAAAGAACAGCGTCATAATGCCGAAAGCGGGATGCGGCGGCGGGAAAATTTGTTGATAAATCCCTTTGCAATCCCCTGCTGCATTCGTTATAATGGATGTACAGCGTGTGGCGTTTCTGCGTAAATCCGGTTGCAGAAACGCCGCGCGCTTTTTTTCGGAAATGCGTGAAAAATTCATAAGCAAATCGTGTAGCAGAAATGCGTAAGTCCGGGTTTTGCGGGCTTGCGCATTTCTTATTCTTTGAAAGAAAGGTGAAGAAAATGGATACCGGACATCAGTCTTTAGGGACGGAGCGCGTCGGCAAGCTCATGCGGCAGTACGCCGTCCCCTGCATCATCTCGCTGTTGGTAGGTGCGCTCTATAACATCGTTGACCAGATCTTCATTGCGAACACCAGCTATCTCGGCTCTTACGGCAACGCGGCCAACACCGTTGTTTTCCCGCTGACCGTGGTAGCGCTGGCCATTGCCGTCATGGTGGGTGACGGTTGCTGCGCCTTTGTCAGTATGGCGCTCGGCAGACAGGAGATGGAGAAAGCAAAGCGCAGCGTTGGCAATGCGGTTGTGCTGACCATTGCCAGCAGTCTTATTTTATCGGCAGTCTATCTCATTTTCGCGGACAGCATCATCGCCATGTTCGGCGGCACTGTCAACGAAGAGACTTTCCATCACTCACAGGAGTATTTCTTCTATATCACGCTGGGGATCCCGTTCTATATGTTTGGCCAGGCCATGAACCCTATCATTCGTGCGGACGGAAGCCCCAAATTTGCCATGATCTCCACGCTGGCGGGTGCTGTGATCAACATCATTCTTGATCCCCTCTTCATCTTTATCTTCCAATGGGGCATGATGGGCGCGGCTGTTGCCACGGTCATCGGTCAGGCAGCAACAGCGGGCCTTGCGGTGTGGTACTTGCTGAACATGAAGATCATCCGGCCCGCATCCGGCGATTATGCCCTGCGGAGAAGTGTCTGCGCCCGGATGCTGACGCTGGGCATCACCAGTTTCCTTTCGCAGATCAGTCTGGTGGCAGCGATGGCGGCCGTCAACAATATGCTTCGCAAATATGGGGCGATGGACGCTGTGTTTGGCCTGGAACAATACGCGCACATCCCGATGGCTGTGGTCGGCATCGTGATGAAGTTCTTCCAGATCGTCTTTTCCATCGTAGTCGGCATGGTGGCAGGCTGTATCCCCATTGTGGGTTATAATATGGGCGCAGAGAAGAAGCCGCGCGTCCGGGAGCTGTTCACCCGGCTGCTGATCGCGGAAGCTCTGGTGGGCGCCGCGGCGCTTGTGTTGGCAGAGGGCTTCCCCCGGCAGCTCATTGCCATTTTCGGCGCGGCCAACGAGAGCAGCTACTATACGGACTTTGCGGTCAAAGCGTTCCGCATCTATCTCTGCATGATGGTGCTGGCCTGCGTCAACAAGGCGTGCTTCATTTTTTTGCAGGCCATCGGCAAGGCGCTCTCGTCCACGCTGCTGTCCATGTCCCGTGAGGTGGTGTTCGGCGTGGGCTTTGCTTTGCTTCTGCCGGTGTTCTTCGGTCTGGACGGCGTGCTGTATTCCATGCCGGTTTCGGATATCCTGACCTTTATGATCTCGGCGGTCATTATTGTGAAAACCTATCGGGAATTTCATGCAGAAAGCGGGTGTAAATCGGCGCGGCAGTGTGGTACAATGGACATATCGAAACGAAACGGAGAACACTATGACGAGGATACTCTTTGTCTGTCTGGGCAACATCTGCCGCAGCCCAATGGCGGAATATGTGATGAAGGATCTTGTATCAAAGGCCGGAGTCGCGGATGAGTTTTTCATTGCCTCCGCGGCAACGAGCCGCGAGGAGCTGGGAAACGGCGTCTATCCCCCGGCGCGCCGGAAGCTTGCCGAGCACGGCATTTCCTGCGCCGGCCATGCAGCGCGGCAGATCACGGCAAAAGATTATGTAAACTTTGATCTTATCATCGGCATGGACGAAGAGAACATCCGCAATATGCGCCGCGTATTCTCCGGTGATCCGGAGGGGAAGGTCTCGCTTCTGCTCGACCACGTTGGGCGCGGCGGGAACGTTGCCGATCCATGGTACACCGGCGATTTTGAAGCGACCTGGCGCGATGTGAACGACGGCTGCCGCGCGCTGCTCCGCGAGTTGAGTTGAATATTATGTAAATCAATTTATGTTAATAATGTTATGGTAACCCATTATAAAACCTTTCTGCGCAACAAGAGGCAAAAAGGAGCAGTTTCGGTTCTTTCCATTCCCGGATAAAGCGCATATACTGGTACTTGTCATAAAATACGGGAGGGGACCGCCATGCAATACGGACATTTTGACAACACCCGGCGCGAATATGTCATCGACCGGGTAGACCTGCCGGTATCCTGGACAAACTACATCGGGCAAAACGACCTCTACGGCGTTTTCAACCACACCGCTGGAGGGTATCTTGTGTGCGGCTCTTCGGAGTATCACCGCGTGACCCGCTTCCGCCCCAACGGCGTGCCGATGGACGGGCCGGGACACTATATCTATCTGCGTGACGACGACACCGGCGAATACTGGACCGTTTCCTGGCAGCCGGTCGGGCGCGACAAGGCGGCCTACTCCTGCCGCCACGGACTGGGGTATGTCCGGTATCTGAGCGACTATAACGGCATCCACGCACAGCAGACACTGTTTGTGGCGATGGATGATCCCGTGGAGCTCTGGGACATCGCGCTGCGAAACGACAGCGGGCGCGAACGGCATCTCTCCGTGTTCTCCTATGCCGAATTCAGCTTCCACCATGTGGCGATGGATAACCAGAATTTCCAGATGAGCCTGTACGCCGCCGGGAGCCGGTACGTTGACGGCGTTATCGAATATGAGCTGCATTATGAAGAAAACGGCTACCAGTTTTTCACTGCGGACTTCACGCCGGACGGGTTTGACTGTCTGCGTGACAGCTTTCTCGGCCCCTACCGCACCGAGCGCGACCCGATCGCGGTAGAGCGCGGCGCATGCTCCGGCAGCTTTGAAAACGGCGGCAACCATTGTGCCGCGCTGCATAAGCGTCTGACGCTCGCGCCGGGTGAGGAGACGAAGCTTCTCTATCTGCTCGGCGAGGGCGGATACGAGAGCGCGAAGGTGATGCGGCAGAAATATACCCGCGAGCGGGCGGACGAGGATTTTCGCCGTCTCGCAGCTTTCTGGGATAGAAAGCTCTCGGCTTTGCAGGTGGAAACGCCGAACGAGGGCATGAACACCGAGCTGAATATCTGGAATCTCTATCAGAGCGAGATCAACGTCATGTTCTCGCGCTTCACCTCGTTCATCGAGGTCGGCGGGCGCGTCGGTCTCGGCTACCGCGACACGGCGCAGGACGCCATGACGATCCCCCATTCCGCCCCGGAAAAGTGCCGGGGGCGCATCGTGGAGCTGCTGCGCGCGCTCACGTCGCAGGGGTATGGGCTGCACCTCTTCGAGCCGCGTTGGTTTGCCCCCGAGCAGCCGAAGCCCTCGTTCCGCTCCCCCACCGTCATCCCGACGCCCGACAAGAGCCAGATTGTCCACGGGCTCAAGGACGCCTGCGCGGACGACGCGCTCTGGCTCGTCGGCGCGGTGGTGCAGTACATCCGTGAGACCGGCGATCTTTCCTTCGTCAATGAGACCGTCACCTACGCCGACGGCGGCGAGGGTACGGTATACGAGCACCTCTGGCACATTCTCGATTTCTCTGCGAAGCAGGTTGGGCAGAACGGCATTTGCAAGGGACTTCGCGCCGACTGGAACGACTGTCTGAATCTCGGCGGCGGCGAGAGCGCCATGGTAAGCTTTCTCCACCATTGGGCGCTCGGCCACTTTGCCGCGCTTGCCGGCCGGCTCGGCCGCACGGAGGACGCCGCGCGCGCCCGCGCCATGGCGGCAAAGGTCAAAGAAACCTGCGAAAACGTCCTCTGGGACGGCAAATGGTACATCCGCGGCATCACCGCCGACAACCGGAAGATCGGTACGCACTCGGACACCGAGGGCAAGGTGCACATGGAGAGCAACACCTGGGCGGTGCTCTCCGGCGTTGCCGGAAAAGAGCACGGCGAGAGCGCGATGGACAGCGTGGATGAATATCTCTACACGCCCTACGGTCTTCTCCTCAATGCGCCGAGCTTTACGAAGATCGACGATGACATCGGCTTTGTTACGCGCGTCTATCCGGGGCTCAAGGAAAACGGCGCGATCTTCAGCCATCCGAATCCGTGGGCGTGGTGCGCCGAGGCGATGCTCGGCCGCGGCAGCCGCGCGATGAAGTTTTACAATGCTCTCTGTCCCGCGCTGCAAAACGACAGGATCGAAGTGCGGCAGGCCGAGCCCTATACGTACTGCCAGTTTGTCATCGGGCGCGACCACACGGCCTTCGGCCGCGCGCGGCATCCGTTCATGACCGGCTCGTCCGGCTGGGCGTACTACGCCGCAACGCAGTATCTGCTCGGCGTGCGGCCGGACTTTGACGCGCTGCGCATCGATCCCTGCATCCCGGCGGACTGGAAGGAATTTACGGTGCACCGCCGCTGGCGCGGCGCGATGTACCACATTCACGTGACAAATCCCCACGGCGTGGAAAAGGGCGTGGAGAGCATCACAATGAACGGCAAAACCGTGGCCGCTCTGCCCCGTCTCCCCGCCGGGACGGAGTGCCGCGTGGAAGTTGTTATGAACCGAAAGGAGTAAGATACACATGGTAAAATTCGGTACCGGCGGATGGCGCGCCATCATCGCCGACGGGTTTACGAAGGAGAACATCCGCCTGCTCACCGCGGGACTGTGCGCGCTCATGGAAAAAGAGGGCCACGCCGGAGCGGAGATCTGCGTCGGCTACGACCGGCGGTTCCTCTCCAAGGAATCGGCGCATTGGGCATGCGAAGTGCTCGCGGGCTACGGCTTCCGCCCCTACGTCATCAACCGTTCGAGCCCGACACCGCTCATCATGTTCACCGTCAAGCGCCGGAACATGCCCTACGGCATGGCCGTGACGGCGAGCCACAACCCCGCCATTTATAACGGCATCAAGGTGTTCACCGAGGGCGGGCGCGACGCCGACGCGGAAGTTACGCGCCGCATCGAGGCCGAGATCGAAAAGCTCTCCCCCGCAGACGTGAAGAGCGTGGACTACGATACCGCGCTCGCCGAGGGGAAGATCGTCGAGGATTACCCGATGAACGAGTATCTCGACAGCATTCTCTCCGCCGTGAACGTGGACGCGATCAAAAAAGCCTCGCTGCGCATCGGCTTTGACCCGATGTACGGCGTGAGCTGGTCGAGTTTGAGCATGCTGCTCACGACGTGCCGGTGCGATCTCGAGGTCATCCACGACCGCCACGACACGCTCTTCGGCGGCAAGCTGCCCGCGCCGAACGTCGATACGCTAAAGCCGCTCGCCGCGCTCGTGCT
>CAKTBC010000063.1 GCA_934533005.1 uncultured Oscillospiraceae bacterium
TCGACGATTCCATGAGCTGGTAACAGGGAGGAAGAAAGAATGCGTAAACTGTTTAAGATCCTCGGCAAGATCGCCGGTATTCTGGCGGGGCTTTATGCGCTGCTGTTTGCGGTGTTCTATTTCGACCTCGACGGTAAGCTGCTGTATTATGTGGTTGAGCCGTTCCTCTGCAAACACTACGATAAAATGGAACGCGAGGACGTCACCAAGCGCGCCTACAAGATCGACTGAGCAAAATGGGCCCTCCGGAGATTCCCGGAGGGTTCTCTTTTGTCTGCGGGATGGGTTTTGTAACCGAATTTGAATGAATCAGCGGCAGCTCGGCGCTATAATACGGCAATCGGTCGATCCACAGGAAAGAAGATAAAACGCTATGCACCGTAGAGACGAAATGCGCGTTCTGGATATGACGCGCGGGAAGACAGTCACACTCCTGCTGCGGTTTTCTCTGCCGCTGTTTCTGGGGAATCTTCTGCAGCAGCTTTATAATCTCGCGGACACATCGATCGCGGGAAATCTGCTGGGCGATGCGGCGCTCGCGCAGATCGGGGCGACGGCGGCGCTGTACGCGCTTATCACAAATGCGGCGTTCGGGCTCAATAACGGCCTTGGCCTTGCTGTCAGCCGGAGCTTTGGCGCGGGGGACGATAAGCGAATGCGGCAGAGCGTTTGCTGGATGGTTGAGTTGTCCTTGCTGAGCGCACTGGTCATGACATCGGCCGTTCTGCTTTTTCGGAAAAGTATCGTGTCTGCGCTGCAAATTCCGGCGGACACGGTGGAGGGCGCTTTGCAGTATCTGACGGTTATCCTCGCCGGAATTCCGTTTACCGTGCTGTATAATCTCGAATCCGCACTTTTGCAGGCGGTAGGCAACAGCACCATGCCGCTGCTGTTCCTCCTGTTCAGCAGCCTTCTCAACGTGGGGCTTGATCTGCTGTTCATGGGGCCGCTCGTCATGGGTGTGCAGGGCGCGGCCATCGCCACGATCCTCTCGCAGGCCGTCAGCACGGCGCTCGGCGGCGTGTATATCCTGAAAAACTATCCGGAACTGCGCTTTTCCAAGGACGATCATGCCGCCGGGCGGAAGTATGCCCCCGGCATGCTTTGGGCGGGCATCAGCATGGCGCTGATGAGCGCCATCTATAATATCGGGAGCGTTGTGCTGCAAGGCAGCATCAACGCACTTGGAAACATGTATATCGCCGCACAAGTCGGCGCGCGGCGGCTCGCAGAGTTTTTCTATATGCCGGGCGGCTCCGTCGCCACGGCCATGGCGACGTTTGCCAGCCAGAACTATGGGGCGGGCAAGCGGTCTAGGATCGCCGAGGGCGTCCGGACTGCCATTTTGCTGTATGGCGCGTGGTGGCTCGCTGCGCTGGCGTTCACATTTCTGGCGGCCCCGGCCGCCGTTCACGCGATTACGGGGAGCGACAGCGATGCGGTAATACAAAATGCGGTGCAGTATTTGAAGATCAGCATCCCCATGATCCCGCCGATGGCGGTGCTTGTGATACTGCGCAGCACG
The DNA here is from genome assembly GCA_934533005.1 of uncultured Oscillospiraceae bacterium. GTDB lineage: Bacteria > Bacillota > Clostridia > Oscillospirales > Oscillospiraceae > Apopatocola. Next base: position 1,526 of record CAKTBC010000063.1, read on the forward strand.
CTGCAGGGGATGCGCCACACAGTCGCACCGCTGCTGTGCAGTTCTCTGGAATTGATCGGAAAGGTGATCTTCGCGTTTTGGATCGTCCCAGTGCAGGGATATATCGCGGTGTGCGTCTGTGAGCCCGTCACATGGGTGGTTTGCTGCGTGTTTATTCTTGCCGCAGCATTCCTGTGCCGGAATGATTTCCGGGATGAAAAAGAGGGAGAAGGTGTGTGACCTTCTCCCTCTTTTTATAACAACATTTCGCGTTTCAGCTCTCTCTGCCGGTCGCAGCACCAGGCGATAACGTCCGCGGTGTTTTCCCGGAGAAAGCTCTCCAGTTTCTCGCAGTTTTCGATGGCCTCCCGGTGCTGCGCTGCGGTGATTGTGCCGGTTTGCAGCGCCTCGTCGAGCTCATCCCGGTCGACAACCTCGATCGAGCCGTCGGCGGAGACGACGATATCAAGATACATGTCTTCAAATGTCGGGTTTTCGGGATCGTCAAACCGGCTGCCGCCGGTAATGTCAAAGTAAATTTGTATGAGCCGGTCATATTCGTCGAACATCGCCGTCAGCCACCAGTATGCGCCGGGAACAGCCGCTTGAAGCCACGAATACCCGGCATCAGCGATGAGAACGGCGCGGCTCTGATAGTGCACTGTGAGCGGCCCGGTCACCTCGTCGATGGAAGTGAGGGAAATTCGTCCGGTGTTGCCGAAAATGTCGGCATCCTCGCGGGAAGTATACCGCCGTTTCGTGATGCGCTTCCAGTCGGTGCGGCGCATGTCACGTTCTTTGCTCATGATGTTACCTCCCTATGTACTCGCCCTCGGCGACAACGATCGCCGGGCCGGTGAGATAGATATCGCATACGGTGTCCTCCTCCACGGAGAGCGAGACCTGCAGCTCGCCGCCAGGGAAATCCAGCCGGAGCGTTTCATTCCCGATCTCGCCGCGCAGCCGCATCGCGGCGGCAGTGGCTCCCGCGCCAGTGCCGCAGGAGAGCGTAAAGTCTTCCACGCCGCGTTCGTACGTGACCGCCTTTACGTGATCGCGGCTGAGGCGCTTGCGGAACGTCACATTCGCGCCCTTCGGGAAAGCGGCATAGCTGCGGATATAAGCGCCGAGCGAGCGCAGCTCGTCTTCCGGCATCGTGTCCCACTCCGGCAGTTCCAAAACCGCGTGCGGGATACCGGGATCGCCGAGCTCAAGATACGATACCGAGAGGATCTGTCCGTCCCACGGGATGCCGATCTCGGCTTCTGTGACGGTAGGATCGTTCAGGCGGACACAGTAAAGATCCTCCTCGATGCGCTGCCCGACAACGATTCCGGCGGTCGTTTCGATGTGCTGAATGTCGCCGGCGATGCCGTGGTCATACCCATAACGCGCGATGCAACGCGCGCCGTTGCCGCACATTTCGCCGAGTGAGCCGTCGGAATTATAAAACCGCATGGCGTAGTCGCCGATGCTCTGCGCCGGAAGGACGATCATCAGACCGTCTGCGCCAATGGAAATACGGCGGCGGCAGAGCTCAGCGGCGAGCGAGGGATAATCGCACTCGCTTATCTCGCCGGAGCGGTTATCGAGAACGATGAAGTCGTTCCCGGCACCCTGCATTTTCGTGAATTTCATGGAATACACCTCTTCCTCTGTCATTCGTCAAAGTCATCCGATTGAAGCGTCTGGACAATGCGTCCGGTCGGCGTTGCGCCGAAGAGCTTTCCGTAGGCACGGGAAAAAGCGGAATAGCTGCGAAAGCCGCAGCGGAAGCAGGCGTCCGTGGCCGCTATCCCGGAGGCAATGAGATCGCGCGCTGCCAGAAGTCGCTTGTCGGAGAGATAGTTGTGGATGGAGGTGCCGGTCTCTTCGCGGAAGCGGCGCATCATGTGGTACTTGCTGATAAAAAACCGCGCGGCCAGATCGTTAATGGAAATGTCCTCGGCAAGATTGGCTTCCAGATAGCGCAGGATATCCAATATCTTCCCGTCTCGCGGCACGACTGGCTGCGGGAGTTCAGAGCCGGTTTTCTGCATGGCACGCCCGATCTCCACGAGAAGCCGCAGCAGCGTGCATCGCGAGAGGATAATATTTTCGCCGCCGCTCGCGGCCATTTCGGCCTCAAGCTCTTCAGCGAGTGAGCGTAGCCTCCGCCGTACGTCCTCCGTCGGGCGGAGCACATGCCCCCGCTGCCCGGAGAAGATATCCTCCAGCGAGTAGTCCGGCGCCGAGCTTTCCGCAAGCAAGGCAGGGGAGATATAGAGGATCACGCGCTCATACGAAATGCCCTCTTCAAATTCAGGTTTATGTACGCACCGGCTGCCGACGAGCACAACATCCCCCGGCAGGAGAAGATAGCGCCGTCCCTCCACGGTATAGCTCCCGCTGCCGGAGAGAAGGAGTACGATCTTGCAGAATTCGTGGTAGTGGTAGTCGACCTTCGTTCCGCGGTCATCCTTTAAATGAAAAAGCCGGAAATCCTCCAGCAGGTATCCGCGTTTTTCATAATTCTCGTCCATACTGTTCTCCATAAAAGCATCTTTTGCAAAGAGTATAGCATAGAATGCGTTTACATTGCAAGGCGTGCGCAGTAAAATAGAGCACGAAAACACTTGGTGGAGGTTATGTGCAATGAAAAAGTTTATGAAGAAATATGGTTTCATTACACTGATGCTGCTCGGCATCGTCGCAGGCTGCATTGTCGGTGCGGCTTGGCCGGGCGCAACGGCTCTGGAGCCGTTCGGAACGCTGTTCATCAATATGATGTTCTGCGTTGTTGTTCCGATGGTATTCTGCTCCATCGCTTCGGCGATCGCGAACATGAGCTCGGCGAAGCGCGCCGGGCGCATCATGGGCATTACGGTCGGGACGTTCCTTTCTACTGCGGCCATTGCGGCAATCCTGATGTACATCATCGTCCGTTTTATCCCTGTGTTCACCGCTGCGCCCAGCTATGAAGAATCCGGCGTCGGCACCGTGGATATCGGGACGCTCATCATCAACTTCTTCACGAAGCCTGACTTTACTGAACTCTGGAGCCGCCGTGCTATTCTCCCGCTGATCGTTGCTGCGATCATCTTTGGCTTCGGCATCCAGATGTACGGTGGCCGGGAGTCCCGCGTGGCACTTCTGCTCAATGACCTTACCGAGATCCTCCTGAAGGTCATCAAACTCATTTCCTACTATGCGCCTGTCGGCTTCTTTGGCTTCTTCGCTTCTCTCGTTGCGACGCACGGCTCGGACTTCGTCTCCAACTACGCCCGCGCCATCGGCATTTATTATGTTGTCTCTGTGATCTATCTGCTCATTTCCTCTCCGCTGTACGCCCGCTTCGGCGGCGGTAAAGGTGCGGCGAAGGTCATGTTCCGGCACCTCTTCCGCCCGGCGGCCACCGCATTCGGCACCTGCTCCTCGGTCGCTACGATCCCGGTGAACATGGAGGTATCCGAAGAGACCGGTATTTCCAAGGAAGTCTCCGATATTGTCATGCCGCTCGGCGCTACGATGCATATGGACGGCTCGGCGATGGGCGCCATTATCAAGGTTGCGTTCCTCTTCGGCATGTTCGGCAAGGACTTCGGTACGGGTGAGGCCATCCTTGCGATCGTTGTGGCGGTGTTCTCCTCGGTCGCCATGTCCGGCATCCCCGGCGGCGGAGGAACGGGCGAACTGGTGCTCTGCTCGATGTTCTTCCCGGATCACCTTAGTGTGGCGTTCCCGATCGCACTTGCCATCGGTGAGCTGATCGACCCCCCCGCGACGATGGTCAACGCGGCCGGCGACTACGTGGTGAGCTTCATTGTCTCCCGCTTTGTAGACGGCAAAGACTGGCTCCAGAAGAAACTGCACGGCGCGAAAACCGACGCGGTCAGCGAATAAAACATATGGCATGAAAAAGGGCTCCGGACGATTGGATCGTTCGGAGCCCTTTTTCATATACGTCAGAGCTTTGCGGCGCGCATCGCGCGTCCGCTTGTGCGCATGGCTTCTGTGTTGAGGGCGCTTCCGTCGAGAATGAGCTGCCCGTTGATAAATACCTTCTCTATGCCGAAGGAGTGGTCGTGATCCTCTTCTCCGGTTTTGAGTTTCTCCTCATTAAAAACGGTAAGATCGGCGAAATAGCCCTCGCGGATGTATCCGCGCTCCGGGATCGAGAACCGGTCGGCAACACCGCCTGTCATTTTGCGGATCGTTCGCGGCATCGTGTCGCCGGTACCGCAAAGAGAGTATTTGAGGAATTTGGGGAAGCAATCGTAAATGGCGGGGTTTTGTACGCCGTGCGGCTCGACCCAGGCGTCGGTCATATAAAGGCACACGTCGCCGCAGATAAGAATGTCGCCGGTGAAAGCGTCATGGCCTGTCCCATCATAGATCTTGCCGGTTTTCAGAAGGTATGTCATAAGAGCCACCTACTTTCGGAATCGGTGATCTCTGTTTACGTCATTTGTCAGAACAAGCTCAGCTGTGCACCGGCCGCTTTATCTTCCATAGCGTTCAGATAGGAGAATATTTCCCGGTTATCATGCATCATGCCGTGCTGCTCGCAGAAAGCGTGATATATCCGCATGAGCTCTGCATTGCGAGGGCTGTTATTTTCGTAGCTGAGGCCAAAGGTGCGGACGTATTGTTCCTTCATACCCGGGAACTGCCAATCGATCTGCTCGAAAAAGTATTCACGGTTTCCCTCGCGGAGCGTCACCCCCATGCCGAAGCAGATGACGCCATTTACTTTCGCTTCGGCGCAATAACGAAGAATACCGAGAATGTTCTCCTCCGTGTCGTTGATAAACGGCAGAATGGGGGAGAGCCATACAACGGTAGGGATCCCGGCTTCGTGAAGCTTTTGCAGCGCGGCAAATCGTTCCGAGCTTGTGCAAACGTTCGGCTCCAGCTTCCGGCAAAGCGCCTCATCGTATGTGGTGAGTGTCATCTGCACCACACATTTTGTCCGCTCGTTGATGGCTTTCAGTAGATCCATATCGCGCAGGACACGGTTGGATTTTGTTTGCAGCGCAAATCCAAACCCGTACCGGAGCGCGAGTGAGAGCGCGCCGCGGACATAGCCGAGCTCCGATTCGAGCGGTATGTATGGGTCGGTCATTGCACCGGTACCGAGCATACATTTGCTGCGCTTACGGCGGAGAGTGTCCTCCAAAAGAGCGAGGGCGTTTTCCTTGACCTCGATATCCTCGAAGGCATGATCCATATGATAGCATCGGCTTCTGGAATCGCAGTAAATGCATCCGTGCGTGCAGCCGCGGTAGAGATTCATCCCATTTGCGGCGGAGAGGATGCCTTTTGCTTGAACATAATGCATCTGTTCAGGCGTTATTCGCTAAGCGGAGAACCATATAGTCGCAATCAAAGGTTTCTCCGTTGACTTTCAAAAACGCGGGGATCGTGCCGATTTTTTGAAATCCAAATTTCTCGTACAGCCGAATGGCGCGTTCATTATCCGAGCGGACTTCCAACTCCAACTGCTCGATTCCGTTGTTCCGGGAAAAAGCAACAAGCTTATCCATCAGCGCCGTGCCGACGCCGCGGTGCCATGCGCAGCGCCGGACGCTGACGCCGATCGAAGCGCGGTGGCTCATGCGGCGCTTCAAACGGCTGACATGAGCGATACCGATGATCTCGCCGTCCTCTTTCGCTGTGTACATCACGCCGTCGGGCGAACCAATCATGGAGCGGAGAAAAGCTTCCTCGTTTTCCACGGTGGTGGGCAGACCTTCTGCGCCCATGTTGAGATTGTCCGTTTCACCGCCGACAGCTTTCAGATATTCCAGTATCGCCGCAGCGTCCTCCGGTCGGACATTTTCTATGATGAAATCGTTCATGGTCGTACTCCGTTTCCATTTTGCATTCAATTATTTATATTTATAGCAGAATCCAGAGAAAAAAACCAGAGGGAAAACAAAAAACCGCCGCGTTTCGGAAAAGAAACGCGGCGGTCCTGCCATATTATGAGGGAAGAGCTTGTGCTATGAAGTCCGACGCTTCAGATTAGCGCCGGAACATCGAGCGACACATCGCTGAGCGGATACGTGCAGCAGGGGTGGATCCAGCCGAATTTCTTATCCGCTTCGCGGCGGCCGTCCGCCTCGGCAGGGACAAACACCTCACCGGAAAGCAGCAGGGAGTGGCACCAGCCGCACTCACCGCTGCGGCAGCGGGACGGGGCTTTGATGCCTGCCTGTTCCATGGCGGAGAGCAGCGTTTGATCCGCACGGCAGGAAACGGTCTGCGTTTCACCGCGGATGGTGACAGTGATGGTATACGTCTTTCCGGCGGCAGAGGCAGGATAAGCGGTGCTGCGCGCGGGATCGCCGTAATCGCCGTACAGCTCCTTGCGGGCTCGGCGGCGGGGGAGTCCGAGCGCTGCGATCTGCGTGTCGGCAAAGGCGTACATTGCCTTCGGGCCGCAGAGGAAGAGCGAGTAGTCGCCGTCTCCGGCGTATTTCTTTATGAGCTCTGCGGTGATGAAGCCGTGCTCGTAGCCCTCGGCTTCTTCGTCGGAGAGGACGTGGACGATCTTCACGCGGCCGTTTGAACGTGCCGCGACGGCGTCCAGCTCATCGCGCAGCAAAATGGACTCTCGCGTGCGGTTGCCATAGAGAATGGTGAGATCAAAATCCTCGATGCCGTCAGCAATCGCGCACGCCATGGAGTGGAACGGCGTGATGCCACTGCCGCCCGCCATGGCGACGACACGCTTGGCGTCGCGCAGACGCAGATAGTAGAAATCGCCCTGCGGGCCGGAGATCACGGCTTCGATGCCTTCCCGCCAGTTATCGAGAATGTACTCGGAAACATATCCGCCCTTGGAGCGGCGAACGGTGATCGTGTAGCTGCCATGAAGTGCGTCCGCCGGGCCGGAGCAGATGGAGTAGGGCTTCCAGAGCGTAGCGCCGCCGATCGTGACCTCCACGGTCGTATACTGACCGGCGCGGAAATACGCCATTTCCTCGGTTCCGCGCGCCGGATCGGGAACAAGAACGAAGCTCTTCGCGTCGCCGTGGTCGACGACATTCGCGACCTTGACGAACTGTTTCGCCGGGTGCAGTTTTTTTGCGAGGATGTTTGCGTTATAGATCGACTGCGGCATCTCGTCGGTCGCTGCGGCGATGTGCTGCTCGCGCAGCTTGACTTCGCCGAGAAATGCGCCGACGCCCAGTCCCTTGAGAGCAGATCTATCGTAATTATACTTCGCCATCTTTACTTGCCCTCCTTCATATCAAGAAGCGTATAGCGCGCCTGCTCCGCACCGGAGAGGTACGCCTGCGAGTAACCGTCCATCTGCGTGCCGTGACCGCCGCAGAAGCGCAGACCCTTGATGGTATAGTCGAGCTTGTGACCGCTCTGCACGCGCGGGAACATGCCGTCCCACGTGCCGCAGGCGTAGCCGTAAACGTCGCCCTGCGGCGTGCCGAGATAGCGCGCCCAAGTGACAGGCGAGGCAACGACAATCTCTTCAATATGGCTGCGAAGATCGATGCCCGCGACCTTTTCAAAGTGCGTGATGCACTCCTCCGCAATGGCGTCCTTGACCTTGAAGTAATTTTCAACGCTCACATCGGCAAAGGCGTCCTCGGTATAGAACTTGGCAAACTGCACCATGCAGGTGCCTTCGGGCGTGCAGTCCGGGATCGCCTCGTTGATGATCGTGACGCAGTAATCCTTGTGCGTATCGATCGTCGCAGCGTTTTCGTACTGCGCGAGCGTGTCGCCCGTGGAGCGGACAAACGTGTCGTATGCTTTGAAACCGAGCTGTTCGTAGGGAATGTCCAGACCAAGATATACGGTGAACGCGCTCTGGGCAAGCTTGCGGGCGTTCATCAGCTTGCGCTCGCGCTCCGGCACCTCCGCCTTGTCGACCATGCGGTCGAACACCACGTGCGGCATCAGGTTGGAGATCACGCGCTCACACGCGATATATGTGCCGTCTGCGAGTTCGACGCCGTGTACCGCACCGTCCTTCACGTCAATCTTCTTCACTTCCGTGTTGTACCAGATCTCACCGCCCATCTCGCGGATGCGCTTATCAAAGGCAAGGGAGATTTCGTGGCTGCGATACCGCGCCATCCACGGCTTCTGCGTGAGGTATGTATAGGTCATAAAGGCGTAAACGGCAAAGCTCATCTTTGTGGAGTCTACGCCGACATAGTCCCAGTATGACTCGAAGATCTCGCGTGCTTTATCCGGTACGCCGATGCGTCGGAGCATATCGTCCGTCGTCATCGGGACGACCTTCATAAGATCGTGGTATTTGAGCAGCATTTCCACCTTGGCCGGGGGAGACGGCTCATTATGGTGCGCGGCAAGCCAGCCCACACCGTCGGTGAGCATGCGGCCGAGCTCCAGTACCGTCGTGATGCTCTCGCGTGAGCCGGGGGCGGCGCGCTCCATCACGTCAATGAACGCCTGCACGCCCACGGGCATCAGCACGTCAAAGCCCGTATCCGGGTCAGTGTTGATGGAGCGGAACGCCTCTTCCGTAGAGACCCAGTCCACGTTGAGGCCATACCCGTCGAGCAGCGTGCGCACCGCGCCCTGATGTTCGCCCTTGCCCATCTGGCACATCTCATGAAGCGTGCCTTCAAACTCAAACCGTCCTCTGCGAAACGATGTGGCACAGCCACCGGGGAGGTTGTGCTTTTCCAGCACGAGAACCTTCTTGCCTTCCTTTGCGAGGTATGCTGCTGCGCTCAGTCCACCGTTACCGGCACCGACAATTACAATGTCGTATTTTGTTTTTGCCATTGAATACCCCTCTCTCAATCATTTTGTGGTTAGACCACAAAATGATTATAAAAGCATTTCGCGGAAACTGCAAGAAAAAATTGATGGCACGGCGTCAGAAACGCCGTGCCATCCTCTTGCTTGATACATCGTGTATCTCGCATCTGTGGCCATCCACTTAAAGAGCAGAACACGGCGTAACCTGTGCGGTCACGCCTCCCAGCGGCTTGATACATGATGGATTATCCACAACCGATATTGCTCAACGGCACGAATACCAGAAATGCGATATCCGTCATTATAGCAGCATAGCGGGTATCCGGCTTTTCTTCTTACTGCAGACGTTTGCCGCGGTTTTCGGTTGCCTTGCTTACAAAAAAAGTCCACCGTAATTCAATCAAAAATTACGGTGGACTTTTGCTGTATTTGCCCCAAACGGTGCGTAGAGGCAGGGTATTTGCCCCAAAAGTACACCAGC
>CAKTBC010000064.1 GCA_934533005.1 uncultured Oscillospiraceae bacterium
AGCGAGCGCGTCATCATGTGCGCCGTGAAGCCCGGCCAGCTTGGCCCCCTCCGCCGCATGGTGCGCGAGATCGACCCAAAATCATTTCTCATTGTGGGCGATGCCCGCACGATATACGGACACGGATTTGAAAGCATAGAGGAGGACTGAACGTCATGGCGGATCTCGAAAAGACCAGAAAGAATCTGGAAAACCGGGGCTTCCTCGCCCACGTTTTCGCTACCGGCGCGGAAGCGGCGGACTACCTTGCGCAGATGCTCCACAACACCAGCATCGGTATCGGCGGCAGTGTGACGATCGATGAGATCGGCGCGTACGGCCGGCTCAGCGCCGATAACGACGTCATCTGGCGCTGGAAGAAGCCGACGCCGGACAGCCGCGAGCGCGGCGCGGCAGCGGAGACGTTCCTTTGCAGCGCCAACGGCGTGAGCGAGACCGGCGAGATCGTCAACATCGACGGCTACGGCAACCGCGTCGCCCCGACGATCTACGGGCCGCAGCGCGTGTTCCTTGTCGTCGGAAGAAATAAGATCGCGCCCGATCTCACCGGCGCGATCGACCGGGCGCGCAACATCGCCGCGCCGCTCAATGCCCGCCGTCTGGGGCTCAAAACGCCGTGCGCGCTCGGCGAGCCGCGTTGCCACGACTGCCGCAGCAAGGATCGCATCTGCCGCGCCGTGAGCGTCCTCCTCATGCCGCCGACGTCCATCAGGGAGTTCCACATTCTTCTCGTCAACGAGGATCTCGGCTACTGATTTCCCGAAACTTTTCACCCCGCCGCGCATATACTGGTTTGTATGTGCATGTGTGGAGGTGTTGTGCGATGGGACCGGATATCGATGATCTCATTTTCGGCAGCGGCGAGACCGCGCCGAGTGACAGATGAAAGAGAAAAAGACAAAAGCCCTTCCGCGGCCGCGGAAGGGCTTTTGCATGTCTGAGGGTATTTTTATCCGCCGTTCATGTGCGCGAGCCGCCGGGACGGGCGGTAGCAAAGCAGGGCGATGAAAATGAGCAGCGCCGTGGCGGCGAGGCTCACCGGGTACACGTTCATGATCGTGGAAAACGTCCGGCTGGTCGGGAAAACGAACCGGATCCATGCGATGCGGATGCCGCATACGCCGAGCGTGGTGAGGATCGCCGGGACGAGCGAAATGCCGAACCCGCGCAGATACCCGCTCATGGTGTCATAGAGTATGCTGAACGTGTAGGCGGAGAAGACGATGACAAGGCGCGTATACCCGATCTCGACGACCTCGGGATCGCTGTTGAAGATCGCGAGAAGAGACCGCCCGGTGAGCAGTACGAGCCCAATGGCGATCGCCGAGGCGGCAAAGCTCTCGGCCAGCGCGAGCAGCAGTGTCCTTTGGCAGCGCTTGAGCTGACCGGCGCCGTAATTCTGCCCCACGAACGTTGTGCACGCCTGACTGAACGAATTGAACACATAATAGGCGATGATCTCGATGTTGAACGCGGCGCTCGATGCCGCGATGACCGCCGTGCCGAGACTGTTGATGGCGGACTGGATCACGATATTGGAAATGGAAAACATCGCGCTCTGAATGCCGGAAGGGAGACCGATCCGCAAAATCCGTCCCAGCGCCTTCCGGTCGATGCCAAGCGAGCGCCACTCTACGCGGATATACTTCTGCGAGCGGAGCAGGCGGCGGAGCATCAAAACGGCGCTTATGGCGTTGGAGATCACCGTTGCGATCGCAACGCCGTCTACGGTCATGTGCAGCACCACGACGAAGAAAATGTTCAAGATTACATTCAGCACGCCGGACACCGCGAGCACGATGAGCGGGACTTTCGTATCGCCCACGCTGCGGAAGACCGCCGCTTCAAAGTTGTAAAGGAGAATGACGGGCATCCCCAGCAGATAGATCCGCAGATACAAAAGCGCTTGCGGGAATACGTCGTCCGGCACATTCAGCGACCGGAGCAGCGGCACTGCGGCAAGCTCGCCGAGCACGGCAACGAGAATGCCGCCGAGCAGCGCGACCGTGATAGAGGTATGCACGGCCTTATGTACGGCGGTGCGGTCGTCCCGCCCGATGGCGTTGGCGATGATGACGTTCGCGCCCAGCGCGATGCCGACGAACAGATTGACGATCAGCCCGATGACGGGGCCGTTCGCACCCACCGCGGCCACAGCGGCGGTGCGTCCCGCGCCGGTGAAGTTGCCGACGATCGCAAGATCGGAGGCGTTGAAAAGCTGCTCCAAAATGGCGGTAGCTGCCACCGGGAACGCGAACTGCGGCAGCTTGTTCCAGAGAGAACCGTGCAGCATGTCAAGCTGCCGTTCGTTTGTTGATTTCAATATGGCATTCCTCTTTTTTGAAAAGCAGGGGGTGTACAGCAGCAATGAAAACACCGGGATCATCCAAAGACGATCCCGGTGAACTTCTGGAGCGGGCAACGAGATTCGAACTCGCTACCTCCACCTTGGCAAGGTGGCGCTCTGCCAAATGAGCTATGCCCGCGTTTCAAACGCAAGCGTTATTATACCAAAAATCGCGCCCTTGTCAAGACAAAAAATCAAATTCCGTTCACAGTTTTTTTATGTCTTTTCGCGCCGAGTATGCTATACTCTTCTCAAAAGACAAAAAAGGGGACAGAAATTTATGGAATACACCCGCCGGTATCTTATGGACGGGCTGCATAATCTGCGCGATCTCGGCGGCTATGCCGTGCCCGGAGGGGTGACTCGCTATGGCGTGCTGCTGCGCAGCAATCTCCCGTGGCATTTAACGCAGGATGACGGTAAGCGCTTTGCCGCGCTGGGCGTCCGTCATACGCTCGATCTGCGCGATGTGGACGAGAGCGAGACCATGCCGGACGAGCTCGCGCTGTTCGAAGGCGTGACCTACCGGCAGATCGCCATGAAGCGCGTGGCGCGCGCCGTGGCGCGCAGCCGCCCGGGTGGAGTCAACGCATTTGACGATGAATTCTTCTGGGGTGATGAGTACATCCGCATGCTCGAGGACAACCGCCCCTGGGCAAAGGAATGCATGGAGTATCTCGCTGCCGCGGAGGAAACGGTATTGTTCCACTGCTTCACCGGCAAGGATCGCACCGGCATTCTTTCTGCGCTCGTGCTCGGCGTGTGCGGCGCCTCATCGGAGGACATCGCCGCGGACTACAGCGTCAGCCAGATCTATCTCCAGCCGCTGTACCGCTGGATGCGCGAGAATATCCCGGACTTTGCCGCAAGAAAAGAAAATGCACCCTTTTTCTCTACGGCAGGGGAGAACATCCTCGCCGTGTGCGATCATCTGGAAAAGGAATACGGCGGCACGGAACGATTTCTGTGCGAGTGCGGCGTTGGGGCAGACGTGCTCGGCGCGCTTCGCCGCCGGCTCATAAAAAAGGCTTGAATGTCGCGGGGCCATAGTATATAATAGGCCGGAAACCCGCGGAAAGGAAGAAGAAAATGGCTGAAATGAACCTGAACCCCAGGGAAAAAGCTCGCCTGGAGGAAGAAAAGAAAAATCGCAAGACCCGCAACAAATTTATCCTTGTCGGCATCCTTGTCGTTTTGATGATCGCGCTGGTGATCTTTGTAAACTCGCGCCTCTTTTATAATGTGACAACGGCGCTCACGATCGGCGACACGAATTACTCCGTCGCCCGCATGAACTATGAATACCAGAAGGCTTACATGAACTTCAATCAGACCTACGGCCAGTATTTCGGCAGCCTGATCGACACCTCCAAGAGCCTGAAGGATCAGACCTGCCCGTTTGACGCTGATGGCGGCACGTGGGACGATTATTTCAAGCAGAGCGCCGAGACGAGCCTTACGCAGCTCTCCGCCGTTTACGCCAAGGCAGTCGCCGAGGGCTACACCCTCACCGAGGATGAATCCGCCCAGATCGACACCGCTATCGAGAGCTACCGTACCTACGGTAAGTCCCTCGGCTACGCTACGCTCAACAAGTTCCTCTCCGCCTACTTCGGCACCGGCAACAGCGAAAGGACCATCCGCGCCAACATGGCCGAGGAGCTGATCGCAAGCCGCTATGCGGACGATGTGTACGCGTCCTTTACCTATACCGACGATGAGCTCGACGCCTACTATGCTGAGAACGCTGACACCTACGACCACGTGAACGTTCTCTATACGCTCATCTCCGCCGCTGCGAATGAGGACGAGGGCATCGATGCCGATACCGCCAAGGCAGCCGCCGAGGACAAGGCAAAGGTCATTCTGGCCGGCGCCGGCAGCACGGAAGAGGACTTCCGCGCCGCCGTTCTCAAAGAGACCGAGGCTGAAGCAACCGAGACGAGCTACACCGTTTCCACGTTCCTCAGCCGCTTTGAAGGCAGCGTGGAGCGCGCCGATATCGCTGAGGGCAAGGTATTCTCCCACAGCACCGATTCCGGTGTGTATGTCGTTTACGTTCTCGGTACCGAGTCGAACGACTATCCGACCGTAGACGTCCGTCACATCCTCATCAAGGCCGTGGACGCCGATGGCGACGGCACCTACTCCGATGCGGAGAAGCAGACGGCGTATGACGCTGTCAAGGCCATCGAGGACGAATGGCTCGCCGGGGACGCCACCGAGGAGAGCTTCGCTACCCTTGCCAACGAAAAGAGCGAGGACACCGGCTCGAACACCAACGGCGGCCTCTATGAGCAGATCTACAAGGGCCAGATGGTCACCGAGTTCAACGACTTCTGCTTCGGTGAGCGCGAGGTCGGCGACTACGCTATTGTCTACGGCGAGAGCAGTGCTTATGCCGGATACCATCTGGTGTTCTTCTCCGGCGAGAACGCGCTCTATACCCGCGTCATTGCTGAGAACGCCATGCGTCAGGCCGACGGCGGCGAAGCCATCGACGCGCTGACGGCGGATCTCACGCCGGTGCATGCGTCCGGCTGGCGTTTCGTCATGGCTGGCTGATTTTTAAAAAGCAACGAACGCGGCGGGATGATTTCCCGCCGCGTTTTCATGGACGGGAAAGGACACACAATGAACGAACGTTTCCGCCGCGCCGGGGCGATCCTCGGCGACGCGGCGATGAAAAAACTCTCCGAAAGCCGCGTTGCGGTGCTCGGGCTCGGCGGCGTCGGCTCGTGGTGCGCCGAGGCACTCTGCCGGAGCGGCGTGGGGACGCTGTATCTTCTCGATCAGGACACCGTGTCGCTCAGCAACGTGAACCGGCAGCTCTTCGCGCTCACCTCCACGCTCGATGTGCCGAAAGCGGAGGCCGCTGCGGCGCGCCTGCGCGATATAGCGCCCGAAAGCGAGACCGTTCCCATGGTCTACCGGTATGCGCCGGAGACGCGCGATGCTCTGCTGGACTTAAAGCCCGATTTTATCGTGGACTGCATCGATCTTGTCTCCTGCAAGGTCGATCTCGCGGTGAGCTGCGCCGAGCGCGGTATCCGGCTTGTTGCGGCGCTCGGCACCGGCAATAAGAAGGACGCATCCCTTCTCCGGTTGACCGATCTCGCCAAAACCGAGGGCTGTCCGCTTGCGCGTGTCGTGCGGCGGGAGCTGCGCCGCCGCGGCATCACGCACCTTCCGGTCGTATATTCTCCGGAGGAGGCGGCTGAACCGGATACCGGCGAAACGCCGCCTCCCGGCCGCCGCAGCGTGCCGGGAAGCCTCGTGTGGGTACCGGCCTCGGCGGGACTGCTGCTCTGCCAGTATGTTGTCACGGAGCTTATTAAGGAATAAAACCCATTGGCACGGATAGGAGCGCGAAGTATTTCCATGAACAGAGGAAAAGTGATCGCCGTATGCACCAGCGAACGAAAGGGAACGCAGAAGACCGAGGTTCCGTCGATAAAGCTCGTGCCGGGGTACGGCATTGAGGGAGACGCCCATGCCGGAAATTGGCACCGGCAGGTGAGTCTCCTGGATCTCGACAAGATTGAAGCGTTCCGGGCGAGGGGCGCCAATGTTGCATTCGGCGCTTTCGGGGAAAACATCGTTGTGGAAGGCTTTGATTTCCAAAATCTTCCGGTAGGGACGCGGTTTCGCATCAACGGCAGCGTGCTCCTCGAGATGACGCAGATCGGCAAGGAGTGCCACGCCCACTGCGCCATCTATCATCAGGTAGGAGACTGCATCATGCCGAGAGAAGGCGTGTTCGCGATCGTTCTGGAAGGCGGCGAAGTAAGGCCCGGAGACGAGATCGAGACGCTTGAAGCCAATCCCGAAAAAACGGGCGGCGCGGCACAGAATCCTTCGGAAAAATGAAAAAATCGTCTCTGGAGCTTCCAGAGACGATTTTCTTATCCGTTATAGCGGTTCATGGCGCGGTCGATGCCGTATTGCACGCAGCACTCAATGGCGTCGGCGGCGCGCTCCTCGGCCTTTTCCAGCGCCGCGGCATCCTCGCCGCGGGGAACGCCCATCACCCAGTCGGCCATGTCATACTCCGGGTGCGGCGGCGAGCCGACGCCGACGCGAAGCCGGGGGAAGCTCTCCGTGCCGAGATGGAGGATGATGTTCTTGAGTCCGTTGTGCCCTCCGGCGCTGCCGGAGGCGCGCAGACGAAGCCGCCCCGGCACGAGCGCAACTTCGTCGGAAACGACGAGAACGCGCTCCGGGGGGATCTTGAAATAATCCGCGAGCGGACGCACCGCTTCGCCGGAGAGATTCATGAACGTCTGCGGCTTTACAAGCAGCACATCGTGCCCGCCGAGCTTCGCGCGCGCCGTGAGCGCGCGCGATCTCAGCCGGTTGATCGATACGCCGCAGCGCCTGGCGAGAATGTCGCCGACGGCAAAGCCAACGTTGTGGCGCGTGCCGTTATACCGCGGCCCGGTATTGCCGAGAAAGACGATCATCCATTCGGCACCGCCGGAGGAAGAACGAAACAGCATAGAGATTTCTTACTCGAACAGCGGGGAAATGGAAACTTCCTCGTAGATGCGGCGGATGGCCTCGGCGAACAGACGGTCGACGGAGACATAGTTGATCTTGTTGAGACGCGGCTGATCAACGGGGTAGGGGATCGTGTCGCAGAGCTTGAGCTCCTTGATGGGGCTTGCCTCAATGCGCTCAAGCGCCGGGGCGGAGAGAACGCCATGCGTAGCGCAGGCATAGATCTCCTTTGC
Source organism: uncultured Oscillospiraceae bacterium (assembly GCA_934533005.1). Lineage (GTDB taxonomy): Bacteria > Bacillota > Clostridia > Oscillospirales > Oscillospiraceae > Apopatocola. The sequence continues at coordinate 7,081 of CAKTBC010000064.1, forward strand.
GCCGCCGATCTCGATGAGCGCCTTGGCAGCGCCGCAGAGGGAACCGGCGGTATCGACCATATCGTCGAGCAGGATGACGGTCTTGCCTTCAACGTTGCCGATGATGTTCATGACCTCGGACTTGTTGGCAACCTCGCGGCGCTTATCCACGATGGCGAGGTTCATGTCGAGCTTCATGGCGAACTGGCGCGCGCGGGCGACGCTGCCCACGTCGGGGGAGACGACCATCACGTCGGGATTGCTCTTGCCGAACTTCTGGAGATAATAATCGGCAAAGAGCGGAGCGCCGCGCATGTTGTCCACGGGGATATCAAAGAAGCCCTGGATCTGGTTGGCATGGAGATCCATCGTAAGTACGCGGTCAGCGCCGGCGGCCTCGATGAGGTTTGCAACGAGCTTCGCGGAGATGGGGTCGCGGCTCTTCGCCTTGCGGTCCTGACGGGCATAGCCGAAGTACGGGATGACAGCGGTGATACGGCCGGCGCTCGCGCGGTGCATTGCATCGATCATAATGAGCAGCTCCATCAGGTTGTCGTTCACGGGCTTGCAGGTAGACTGCACGATGAACACGTCCGCGCCGCGGACGGGCTCGAGGATCGAAACGGAGCACTCACCGTCGGCGAAGCGCTTAATGTCGGCCTTGCCGAGGGGCTTGTAGAGATGGTTGCAGATGCTTTCCGCCAGAGCGGGATTGGCGTTTCCGGAGAACACCTTGACTTCTTTGCCGTGTGAAATCAAAACAAATCACCTTTCTGTCTTTAAATTTCGTGGCGTACCCGATGCGGGCACATAATTTCACGATAAGTATACCACATTCTGCGCAGAAAGGAAGCAGAAAGTTCAACTTTTCGAGCCTTTACATTTGTGCTTTTTTTGTATATAATATCTTAGCTAATTTGATTCATGAATTATAGAGGGAATTACTGTCATGTCAATGCTGGAATTTGAAGAGTATAAAGGAAAGCTCAACGCCCTGAAGCCCACGCTGGACGATCTGCAGGACGCGCTCCATCTCGAGGAGGCAAAGCGCGAGATCGCCGAGCTGCAGGAGGAGAGCGCGCAGGACGGCTTCTGGAATAATGTCACCCACTCGCAGCAGGTGCAGCAGCGCATCAAGCAGCTCCAGACCAAGTGCGAAAAATACGATAAGCTCCGCTCCTCCTGGGACGATCTTTTCACTATGTGCGAAATGGCGCTCGAAGAGGACGATATCTCCATGCTCGACGAGCTGAAAGAAGAGTATGACAAACTCTTCGAAAAGCTCGAAGAGATGCGCCTTTCCACGCTGCTCACCGGCGAATACGATGCGAACAACGCCATTTTGACGTTTCACGCCGGCGCGGGCGGCACCGAGGCGCAGGATTGGACGCAGATGCTCTACCGCATGTACACCATGTGGACCGAACGCCACGGCTATAAATACACCCTGCTCGACTATCAGGACGGCGAGGAAGCCGGCATCAAGTCCGCCACCATCAAGATCGAGGGCGACAATGCCTACGGCTATCTCAAAAGCGAAAACGGCGTCCACCGCCTGGTGCGTATCTCCCCGTATGACGCTTCCGGCCGCCGCCACACGAGCTTCGCCGCCGTGGAGGTCATGCCCGAGATCGCCGAGGACAACAGCGAGATCGAGCTGCGCGACGACGAGATCAAAATGGACGTGTACCGTTCCTCCGGCGCGGGCGGCCAGAAGGTCAATAAAACGTCCTCCGCCGTTCGCCTGACCCATCTGCCGACGGGCATCGTCGTGTCCTCGCAGGTCGAGCGAAGCCACTTCCAGAATCTCGAAAACTGCAAATCCATGCTCCGTGCCAAGCTCGCCGAAATCAAGGAACGCGAGCATCTGGAAAAGATCTCGGACATCAAGGGCGTGCAGCAGAAGATCGAGTGGGGCAGCCAGATCCGCTCCTACGTGTTCATGCCGTACACGCTTGCCAAGGACACGCGCACCGGCTATGAAAACAGCAACATCCAGGCCGTCATGGACGGCGATATCGACGGCTTCATCAATGCCTATCTCGCGATGAAGGCGGAAAAATAATAGCTGTTTGGCCGCCCGCGGTGTTGAGCTGCGGGCGGCCGCATGCTTTTGGGAGGAAAAACCGTGATCTGGTATCGCATCGGAGAATCTCTTGTGCGCACGGAATCCGCACCCTGTGCAGATGCTCCTGCGCTCGTGCTGCTTACAACGGACGAGCTGGAAAAACGTCCGCTCCTTCCGGGACTGGAAAATGCTCTGGAACATACGCCTACGGTGCGCAGCGCTCGCACCTGCCGTGCCGAGGTGCGCCCCGGCTGCCTTTCCGGGACGCTTGTGCTGCCGCGCAGAGGAAAAGATGGTGCCCGCGCTGCATTTGGCCTGCTCGTCACGCAAAGCCGCGTCGTTCTTACGGACGATTCCGGCTCGCTCCCGCCCCTTCTGCATCGCATCGCGCAGGAAAAACGCTGGCCGAAGGGAAGCGTGGGGCAGTTCCTTTACGACTTCTTTGAGCAGCTCATAGCCCGCGATCTCCACCGTTTGGAAGAACTGGAAGCACGGGCGGAGGAACTGGAGGATCAGGTGCTCGCTGACAGCGCCGAGACACTCGGTACGCCGATGAGCGCGCTCCGCAAGGAGACCATGGCGCTATTTCGGTACTATTCGCAGCTGGACGACGTAGCGTGTGAGCTCTGCGAAAATGAAAACGGCTTTTTTTCGGAGACGGAAACGGAACGGTTTCGTCTTTTTGAGGGGCGCGTTGCCCGCCTGCGGGAAAACGCTCAGCTTCTCTGCGAATACTGCCGCCAGATCCAAAGCTCCTTTCAGGCGCAGATCGATATCCGGCAGAACCGCGTGATGCAGATCCTCACCATTGTCACAACGATCTTCCTTCCTCTTACGCTGCTCACCGGCTGGTACGGCATGAATTTTGTCAACATGCCCGAGCTGAGCTGGAAATACGGCTACCTCATGGTCGGCGTTGTGAGCGCCGCCGTTTTGGCTCTCGGCCTTTGGATATGTAAAAAGAAGAAATTCTGGTAGGGAAGAAAGCATCCCGGCGGCTGGTTTTTATCGGCCGCCGGTTTTTATTGACAAAACGCTTCACCTCTGTTATAACATATGTTACATAACAACTGTTATAAGGAGACGATACCATGCCCCCAAGCATAAAGACGTCAAGAGAAGAGATCGTCCGCGCCGCCTTTGAGATCGTCCGCGAACAGGGCGCGGACGCGCTCAGCGCCCGCGCCGTTGCCAAGGCGCTCGGCTGCTCTACACAGCCGGTGATGTACCATTTCGGTTCCATTGCGGAGCTGAAAAAAGAGGTTTACATAATGGCGGACGACTATCACACGCGCTATATCACAACTCCCGATCCGTCCTCGCCCATGCAGGGGGTGGGGCTTGCGTATATCCGTTTTGCGAGGGAGGAAAAGCATTTGTTCCGCTTTCTCTTCCAGTCGGACGCCTTTGCGCAGCGCTCGCTCGACGAGCTGATCGC
>CAKTBC010000065.1 GCA_934533005.1 uncultured Oscillospiraceae bacterium
TTTACGCGTTACGCGAGGAACAGAGGGCTTTGCCCGCATAGGAAGAACCCCCAGTTTTACTGGGGGGTTACTTTTTTTGTGTAGAAAACGGTCATGGAACAGACTTGACGAACACACCGATGTGTAATATAATTTCCGTATCGATATAGTAGGAAACCCAACAAAAGAGATATAAAATGTGGAGGAGTTAGCATGGATAAGCAGACCAAGTCCGGAATGCCTGTGGATGAAAGCAAGTATTCCTTTGAAATCCCCCGCACGGACGAGCCGAGAGAGAAAATTCTCAAGCTCGGCGCCATAATCACCGACCGCATCGGCAAGGTTACGGGCAATGACCCGGAATATTGGGGACTTGCCGGTGTCGTGACGGACGAGATGGCGGATGTTGCGCTCAAGATGAAGGTGCGCAAGCCGAAAACGACGGCCCAGATCGCCGCGCTCACCGGCAAGAGCGAAGAAGAACTCGAAAAGCTGCTCACCGAGATGGCGTACATCGGCCTTGTCGAGTACAACTGGGAAAATCTGGACGGGAAAAACCCGAACCACGAAAAGCGCTGGACGCTGCCGCAGTTTGTTCCCGGCAGCGCAGAGTTCCTCAATATGCGCGCCTCGCAGATCGACGAGCACCCTGAGGTCGCGGCGTTCTTTGAGCGCATGACGTTCCTTCCGCTCGAAAAGGTCACGCCGATGGTGCCTCCCGGAGGCGCCGGCATCGGCATGCACGTCATCCCCGTGGAAAAGGCTATTGAGACCGAGAACAAGTCCGTCTCCATCGAGCACATCTCCCATTGGCTGAAAAAGTACGACGGTGTTTACGCCGCCTCGCCCTGCTCCTGCCGTATGTCCCGCGCCAAGCTCGGCGAGGGCTGCGGTGACGATCCGGAGAACTGGTGCATCGCCGTAGGCGACATGGCGCGCTACGTTGTCGAGACCGACCGCGGCCATTACATCACGTATGATGAGGTGCTGGAGATCCTGCATAAGGCCGAGGAGAACGGCTTTGTCCACGAGATCACGAACATCGACGGCGAGGAGAAGATCATCGCCATCTGCAACTGCAACGTGAACGTCTGCAACGCGCTGCGCACGAGCCAGCTCTTCAACACGCCGAACCTCTCCCGCAGCGCCTATGTTGCGAAGGTCGAGAGCGAAAACTGCGTCGCGTGCGGCCGCTGCGTTGAGACCTGCCCCGCGGGCGCGGTGAAGCTCGGCCAGAAGCTCTGCACGAAGGACGGCCCCATCGAGTACCCGCGCCACGAGCTGCCGGACGAGACCGCCTGGGGCCCGGACAAGTGGGACATCAACTACCGCGACAACAACCGCATCAACTGCTACGATACCGGCACATCGCCGTGCAAGACCGCCTGCCCGGCGCACATTGCCGTGCAGGGCTACCTGAAGCTCGCCGCGCAGGGCAAGTACCGCGAGGCGCTCCAGCTCATCAAGCGCGAAAACCCGTTCCCCGCCGTCTGCGGCCGCATCTGCAACCGCCGCTGCGAGGACGCCTGCACCCGCGGCACCGTTGACCAGGCCGTCGCCATCGACGAGGTCAAGCGCTTCATTGCCCAGCAGGATCTCGAAGCCGCCACGCGCTTCATCCCCGAAAAGGTCATCCCGAAGGTCGAGGGCGAGTTTGAAGAGAAGATCGCCATCATCGGCGCGGGCCCTGCGGGCATGAGCTGCGCCTACTTCCTCGCAGAGAAGGGCTACCGCCCGACCGTGTTCGATAAAGCTTCCCGCCCCGGCGGCATGCTGATGAATGCCATCCCGAACTTCCGTCTTGAAAAGGACGTTGTGGAGGCCGAGATCGACATTCTGCGCGAAATGGGCGTGGAGTTCCGCTGCGGTGTAGACGTCGGCAAGGACGTCACCATCCCCGAGCTGCGCGCGCAGGGCTACAAGGGCTTCTATATCGCCGTCGGCCTGCAGGACGGCGGACGCCTCCGCGTCCCCGGCGACGACGCCGAGGGCGTTCTCTCCGGCGTGGACTTCACGAAGAAGGTCAATCTCGAGCCCGATACGAAGCTCACCGGCAAGGTCGTCGTCATCGGCGGCGGCAACATCGCCTCCGACGTTGCCCGCACCGCCGTGCGCTGCGGCGCGGAGAGCGTCACGCTCTACTGCCTCGAGAGCTACGACGAAATGCCCATGGGCGAAGAGGATCGCACCGAGTGTGAGCACGACGGCATCTCCATCCATGCCGGCTGGGGGCAGACCGCGATCGACACCGAAAACGGCCATGCCAAAGCCATCCACTTCCGCAAGTGCCTGTCCGTCAAAAACGCCGAGGGACGTTTCGCCCCCACGTTTGATGACGCCGAGACCGAGACCGCCGAGGCGGACACGATCCTTTACTGCATCGGCCAGCACGCCGCCTGGGGCGAACTGCTCGCCGGAACGAAGGTGGAGTTTAACCCGAACGGCACCGTCAAGGCCGATCCGCTGACCTACCAGACCGCCGAGCCCGACATTTTCGTCGGCGGCGACGCCTACACGGGCCAGAAGTTCGCCATCGACGCCATCGCTGCCGGCAAGGAGGGCGCTGTGTCGCTGCATCGTTTCGTGCAGCCGAACACGAGCCTCACCATCGGCCGCAACCGCCGGCAGTTCATCGAGCTCGACAAGAAGAATGCGCTCATCGACATCAACAGCTTTGACAACACGCCGCGCCAGCGCCCCGGCTACAACGAGGAGCTGCGCCGCACGATGAAGGACGGCCGCGAGTGCCTCACCGAAGAGCAGGTCAAGGCGGAGACCGCCCGCTGCCTCGGCTGCGGCGCGAGCGTTGTCGACCCGAACAAGTGCATTGGCTGCGGCATTTGCACGACGCGCTGCGGCTTTGACGCCATCCATCTCCATCGTGACCGCCCCGAGTGCAGCACCATGGTGCGCAGCGAGGATAAGATGAAGGCCATCCTGCCGTATATGCTCAAGCGCGCCGTGAAGATCAAGCTCAAGGGCAAAAAGGGCTGAGCATGCACGAGCTCGGGATCGTATTCCACATGATAAAAACCGTCGAGCGCATCGCGGAGGAAAATACTCTCACAAGTGTTTCCTCCGTCACGCTCGAGCTTGGCGAGGTGTCCGGCGTCGTGCCGCATGAGCTCACCTCCTGCTGGAACTGGGCCGTTGCACAGACGGAGGTCTTGAAGGGAGCGGAGCTCAAAATTGAGACCATTCCCGCCGTGACGCTTTGCGAGAACTGCACCCATACGTATTCGACCGTCCCGCAGGGGCGCGTCTGCCCGCTGTGCGGCAGCGAGGAGACCGTGCTCTTGCAGGGCAACGAGATCAATCTCAAAGAAATCGAGGCCTGCTGAAAATGGATAGTGTACGCATCATAGAGATCAAGGAGAGCGTCTTTGCCGACAACGACCGCGAGGCCGACCGCGTCCGCGCAAAGCTCAAGGAGGAGAAGACGTTCCTTCTCAATCTCATGTCCTCGCCCGGCTCGGGCAAGACGACGACGCTTTTGCGCACAATTGAAAAATTGAAGGACGATCTTCGCATCGGCGTTATGGAGGCGGATATCGATTCCTCCGTAGACGCCGAGACAGTCGCGCGCACCGGCGTGAAGAGCATTCAGCTCCACACCGGCGGCATGTGCCATCTCGACGCCGGGATGACCGAGCAGGGACTCAACGAACTCGGTACGGCGGACGTCGATCTCGCGGTGCTCGAAAACGTCGGCAATCTCGTCTGCCCGGCGGAGTTCGATACGGGCGCGGTGAAAAACGCAATGATCCTCTCCGTGCCGGAGGGACACGATAAGCCGCTCAAATACCCGCTCATCTTCACCGTGTGCGACGCGCTCATCATCAACAAGATCGATGTGCTGCCGTATTTCGATTTTGACATGGACAAGGTGCGCGAGTACGCGCTGCGGCGCAACCCCCGTCTGGAGATCTTCCCGATCTCTGCCAAGACCGGCGAGGGCGTTGAGGCCTGGACAAACTGGCTCAAAAAGCAGGTCCGGGACTGGACGGAGGAATAACAGGAGAATAAAAAATGGGGCAGTCATTCGGATGAATGTGCACCTGTAAAATGAAGTAGACACCCACACTTTTGTGAGTGTCTACTTCATTTTACAGGTGCAAGTCATTTTACTGACTGCTCCGTTTTTATAGGCAAATATTTATTTGACCTCCGCGGTCGTCTGCGCCATGACGGTCAGAGCCTCGAGCACATCGGCTCTCTGGCTTTCCTCGTAATACGTGCCGGTGTAAACGTAGAGATAAGCGCCGGTCACGGCGTACAGCGTGATCTGATCCGTGGGCGGAATGGAGAGGATCGCTTCGCGTCCTCCGGCGTTGTCAATGTCGTCCTGCGTGATGACGCCCTGCTCCAGAAGAAGATCCAGCATTTCGTCGGTGAAGCGGGTGGTCGTTTCGGTGTAGATCACGCTCTTCCCGTTGATCGAGCGGAGCTCCGCCTTGAGAATCTCGATGTTGGGGTACGACTCCGTGATGCTTTCCACGAGCTTGTTCATGTACTTTTCCGTGAACTTGCCGCTGTAGGTGCTGGAACGCTGGGCGTTGATGTTGGTCGCCTGCGTGGAATCTGCCGTGTCGTTATAATACACGATGAGCGGGGAGGTACCGTCCGTGCCTGCCCATTTGTCGGCGGGGTACTGCATCGAGAACGTGCTGTTGCTGACCGTTTCAAGCGTCATGGAAGTGAGATCGACCTTCTCGAGCGGGGGATAATCCTCTTCGTTCACGGTGCCGCATCCGGCGAGGATCAGGCAGAGCGCGAGACAAACGGCGGTGACCGCTGCCAAATATTTTCTTTTCATAGTTATCACTCCTTTGCTGAGTGACACGATTTTACCATACCGCCGGGGGAAAGACAACCTTTAGCTGTTTATCCCACTGTCTCTTCAAGCTTGGCGGCAAGCTTCGCAAGCGGCTTCGCCTTCCAGCGCAACACCATGCCGAGCGCCGCACCAACGAGAGCCTGCAAAATCTGGTAGGGGAGCTTCGCGATCGCCGCGGCGGGCGTTGCGTAGATGAACGCGCGCCCGAGCGAGTAGCCGGTGACCATGATCACCGCGCCGAGGAGCACGCCGATAAGAGACGCAATGACGGGCTTTTCCTTCATCATCCGATGGGCGCAGAGCGAAATGACGACCGCCTGCAGACCGTGCGTGACGAGAGAGACGAACATCGGCGTCGGGTAGAAAAAGAAATCGCCGAGGAACGCGCCGACGCCGCCGACGCAGAACGCCCCCAGCGGGTCAAGGACCAGCGAGGCAAAGCAGATGATCACGTCGTTCAGATAGAGATGCCCGCCCGGCACCGGAACGCTGAACACGCTCATGCTCATAATGATGTTCATCGCCATCAGCAGCGCCGTTGTACAGAGCCAGCGCGTGCCGTATTTTTTCTTCGTCGTCATGGTATGATCTCCCTTGCTTTTTCTTTTCCCATAGCATACAATATTCTGGATATATTAAAATGTCCAGAGAAGGAGAAAATAATCATACCAGATGAAGCAGGAGAACGAACACCGCCCGGCGTATCTGCGCCTGTACGAGCGTCTGCGCGGGGAGATCGTGCGCGGCGACTATCCCTTCGGTGCGCGGATGCCGTCCAAGCGGCAGCTCGCCGAGGAGGAGGAACTGAGCGTTGTCACAGTCGAGCACGCCTACGCGCTTTTGACGGACGAGGGCTATCTGGAAGCACGCCGCCGCAGCGGGCATTATGTGCAGTTTCACGATACGGATGGCTTCGTGCCGAGCACGCCGGTGAAACCGGCGGCGGTCCCGGCGGGGGAGAGGGCAGACTTTCCGTTTTCGGTGCTCTCACGGGTGATGCGCCGCGTTATCAGCGAGTATGGCGAGCAGCTGCTGGAAAAGAGCCCGAACAACGGCTGCGACGCGCTGCGGCAGGCGATCTCGCGCTATCTTGCGCGCAGCCGCGGCATCCGCGTGAAGCCGGAGCAGATATTCGTCGGCTCCGGCGCGGAGTATCTCTATGGGCTGATCGTACAGCTCCTCGGTGCGGCGCGCATCTATGCGGCGGAGGATCCGTCGTATGAAAAAATCGCGCTCGTTTACCGCGCGCACGGCGCATCGCTGGAGCTTTTGCCGCTCGGCGCGGACGGCATCCGGAGCGACGCGCTCGCTGCGACGCGCGCCTCCGTGCTGCATATTACGCCCTACCGCAGCTATCCGAGCAACGTCACCGCGTCGGCGGCGAAGCGGCGTGAGTATATCCGCTGGGCGGGCGAGCCGGGGCGGTACATCGTCGAGGATGACTTCTCCTCGGAGTTCACGGTCGCATCCAAGCCGGAGGAGACGGTGTTTTCGCTTGCCGAGAGCGGGAACGTGATCTACCTCAACACGTTTTCGCAGACGGTCGCGCCGTCGCTGCGTATGGGCTATATGGTGCTCTCGGAAGAGCTCGCGGCGCAGTACGCCGAGCGGATCGGGTTTTATTCCTGCACCGTGCCGCTCTTTGAGCAGCTGGTGCTTGCGGAACTCCTGGAAAGCGGCGACTATGAGCGCCACATCCGCCGCACCCGCCGTGCCCTGCGAAAAAGGACGGAAAAATAAAAGACTCCCTTTGTACAAGGGAGCCCGATTACCGCATGCTATCTTGGCGCCCTCGTCAGAAGGAGGTATTATTTTAAAGCAAATACTTCTCCATCGCCCAGGCGGCGCCGTCCTCGTCGCAGACGGGCGCGATGACGTCCGCGGCGGCTTTTACGTTATCGGGCGCATTCGCCATGGCGATGCCGAGCCCTGCCCAGCGCAGCATGGAAATGTCGTTCTCCCCGTCACCGATAGCGATGGTCTCTTCGCGCGGTATACCGAGAATTTCTGCGGCGCGCGCAAGCCCTGCGGCCTTATTGACGCCGGGAGGCACAATCTCCAGCGCCTCCGGGCTGGACGTAAAGCAATCCACCGGACAGGGAGGATCGGCAAGAAGCTTTTTCCCCGCGCGCCGGACGGTCACCGGCAGGCCGAGCAGCAGAATTTTGTACATGCCCTCATGCGCGATCGCCTCGGGGGAGGAGAGCGGCAGCGGCGTGCATGAAGAGCGCTGCGCATAGATCTCTGATACCGCGTTCATGCGGTCGGTGTAAATGCCGCTGCGGGCATAAACGATGGCGGCACTTGCCCTGCGGCGGCACCAGCGGAGCAGCGTGAGTGCATTTTCCTCCTCCATGAACGTTTCGGAGAGCGTTTCGCCGGTCGCGCAGTTCTGCACCAGCGCGCCGTTTCCGAGAATGAGCGGCACGTCGCTGGGGAAAAGCTCGCGTGCGGCGGCAGCGCTTCCGCCGAGCCGCCCGGAGGCGAGCGTCACAAACCTGCCCGCGGCGTATACGGCGCGGATCGTCTCACGCGTGTGCGCCGATACCATCCGGTCGGAGCGCGTGAGCGTGAGATCGTAATCGGCGGCCATCAGTCTATATCCCATAAAAATCGACTTCCTTTCTCCGCGAAGTATAACGGACGGTGCGCCGGAATGTCAAGAGCGCAGCGATTTACGAACGGCAAAGCATGTGATATAATAAAACAAACTAGCGTCGATTGACAAGGGCACACGCGGTTCTGCCAGGCGGAAATGCTCTCATACGGCGTCAAAGCCCTTGAGAATACAGAAAGTATTCCCTGCGGACTTTTCCTAATCTGAGAGCATTTCTGCTCCGGCAGAACTGCTTCGCATCGGACAGCCTTGAATTTTTGAGGGATTTTTGTTCTTCTTTGGCGACGGCGGGCTGTCGCCCGCCGAGACAAAAAGGGCAAAAAGCACCGAAAAGACTGGCTGTCCGACGTATGTGCCCTTGTTAATCGACGCTAACCCCACAGGAGGATAACAGATGATAAAGCTCGAAATGGAACTTTCCGATATTGATTACGAAGTTCTCGTAAAGGAGATCCTTCCCAAGGTCGCCGACCGGCTGAAGCAGAACGGCAGTCCGCTCGCACCGCTCCTTTCCGGCGGCATGGCGGCGAACGTCCTGCTCCATGCCTCCGACAGCGTGCGCGACCGCATGGCGGCGGAAATCCTCAATGCCGCCGCGCCGCGGCTGACCAGAACGCTCGAAAAGCTCGCCGCCGACAATGGCATCCCCTGCAAGGTGCAGGGCCTGCGCGCGAGTGCGACACAGAAATAATAAGGCAACGCATCCCCCAAAAGCATTGGCTTTCGGGGGATGCGTCTTTTAAACAAAAATCCCCGGAGAATAAATTCTCCGGGGAAAAATGCCGTATCCGGATCATCGTCCCGCCACTTTTGAGGGGCGTCAGACGAAGGCAGGGATAAGCGGGGGTAAGCCTTTTACACGATGCGGCGGGCGGCGACGAGACGCATACCGGCGGTACCGCTGAGAGACTGGGTGCTGACCACGGCGCCGGAGTAGGGCGCGTGGATGAAGTTGCCGCCGCCGATGTAGATCGCTGCGTGCCAGATGTTGTAGATGCTGCTGCCGAAGAGCAGGATGTCGCCGGGCTGAAGGTCGTTGAGATCAACGTCCACGCCGTTATAGTACATGTCCTGCGCCACGCGGTTGAGCGAGTAGCCGTACAGGCCGTAGACGTAGTACACGAGACCGGAGCAGTCAAAGCCGGAGGGGGACATGCCGCCCCAGACATAGGGGACGCCGAGATACTGCATCGCGGTGTCCACGATGGCCTGACCGGAAGCGGGGTTGTGCGTGAAGCTCGGCGCGGCGGGCGTTTCCTCGGCGGGCGTCTCGGCCGGGGTCTCCGGCTCCTGCGCGGGAGGATCGAGCGGCGTCACTTCGGTGGTGGTGTTTTCGGTGGTGTCCGGGGTCTGCGGCTCGCTGTAGATGGTGCCGTCCTCGCCGGAAACGGTCGCGGCGGAGATGGTGTAGGTCTTGGAGGTGCCGTTGAGCACGACATAGTCGCCGTAGATGTAGCCGGTGCTGCCGTTATACACGCATTCGTACCAGGAACCGCAGACGCCGTTCACACGGATGGGCGTGCCGGTCTCCAGCGTTTCGATCACGCTGCTGTAGGTGCTCGGGCCGCTGCGGAAGCAGATGCCGGAGCCGAGGACCGTGGCGTTGCTGTCGCCGGTCGCGGGAGGCGCAACGTAGGTCTGCGAAGGAACTTCCTGCACGGTATCCTGCACGGTATCCTGCGCCGTGGTCTTCTCCGGGATGGAGTCAACGTTCTCTGCGGACGGGATCTCGTTGAAAAGGAGGTAGTAGGAAGCCATGTAGCCGGTCTTGCCGTTGTAGCTCACCTTGTACCAGCCGTAGCCGGCGTCGCCGAGAACGTAAACGGTCGCGCCCTGCGGGGCGGCGTCAATAACGTTGCTGTCAAAGCTGCCGCTGTCGCGCAGATTCAGCTCGCCCGGTGTTGCGACGAAAGCTTCGCCGGAAATGGCAAACGCGCTGCTCGTGAGCAGAGACGCCGCCAGAAGGAGCGTAACGATAACGGAAAGCAGTTTCTTGCAGTTTTTCATGATCCCCATACCTCTTTTTCTGGTGCTGGTGCACTGAACCCGGAACTTTAGTCCTTCGTCAGCGCTCGTTCGAGCCAGACACTCGCCACGTCCATGGCGGCGTACAGGCTGCCTTTTTCGGATTTCTTAACGATACGGTCACGGCTCTTGACCGTCGGGTCGGTAAGCTGGAGCTGAACGCTCACGCGGGTGGCGACCTTCAGCTCGCCGGCGCTTTCCGCACCGGCCACCGGCTTGACCGGCTTCGTGTCCATGATCTGCATCATGATGATGTACTTGTCGGACATGCTGCCGTAGTAAAGGATGTTGTCCTTGCGGCGGAGCGGGTGTCCCTTGTACACCAGCGCATTCTTAGTGGATGCCAATTCAAATCACCTCGAATTTGTAACCAAAATGTAACACATTGTATCCCGCCTGTCAACATAATCACAACGATTTTGTGATATCCGCACAGTTTATGCCGGAGAAGCTCTGCTATTATCCGTCATTATAACGGAAAAACGGCGCATAAAAGTTACAAAACGGCTGCGCGAAGGGGATCGTTCCGCGCAAACCGGTGCCGAAAAACGGTAACGAAACCGGAGAAACAGGCGTCAGGCGGGGAAAACCGCAGCGCCGGACAGATGGCCGGCGCTGCGGCGGTGTTCGCGGGGGAGGGGGGGAATGCTCAGTTGTCCTTGACGGATTCCACGATGCCCTGCGCGAGACCGGCGATACCCTGGATCTCGGAGGGGATGATAATCTTGGTAGCTTTGCCGTCGGCAGCGGCGGCGAAGGCCTCGAGCGCGCGCAGACGCAGCACCGGGTCGGAGGGGGCGGCCTCGTTGAGCAGGCGGATACCGTCGGCGGTTGCCTTCTGCACGGCGAGGATCGCGGCGGCCTGGCCTTCGGCCTCGAGGATCTGCTGTTGCTTTTTCGCGTCGGCGCGGAGAATGGCGGATTCCTTTTCGCCCTCGGCCTCAAGAATGGCAGCGCGCTTTTCGCCCTCGGCGCGGAGAATGGCCTCGCGGCGCTCGCGCTCGGCCTTCATCTGCTTTTCCATCGCGCTCTGGATCTCGCGCGGCGGGAGAATGTTCTTGAGCTCCACGCG
>CAKTBC010000066.1 GCA_934533005.1 uncultured Oscillospiraceae bacterium
GCCGCCGTTGTAGCTCTCCGCCGGCTGGAGCCGGTGGGCGTGCGTGCAGTATACGGCGTTGAAGCCGGTGTCCACGGTGTAGCGGCAGAGCTCGGTCTGCACGTCGGTCGGCTCATAGTACCCCTCGCGCCCCATGTGCAGGCACGCGATCGTGTAGTCCGCGCCCGCCTCTTCGAGCGATTTGAGTCCCGCGGCGATTTTATCGCGCGATGCCGCAACGAGCTTTTCCTGCGCCTGCGCGGAGAGAATGCTCATGGCGTTGTAGGTGAGCTGGTTGTATAGGCAGTAAATGCCGACCTTTACGCCGCCGTCCTTTTCGTAGATATAGGTTTCGTCCTCGCCCGCGTAGGCAACGCCCACGGCATCGAGCGCGGCGGTCGTGTCGTCATAGGCGTTCTGGCCAAAGTCCATCGTGTGGTTGTTTGCAAGCGTCACGAATTCCACGCTGCCCGCGGTGAGGATGTTTGCGTAATCCGCCGGGGCAAGGAACACGAATTGCTCGATGGAGTCGTAGTACTTGTCCGAAAGGTTGCATTCGAGATTGGCGATGGTGAGATAGTCGCTTTCAAAATACTGCATGGTCTTGGCGAAGGGATAGTCGTAATTCTTCCCCACAACGGTCTGCAATGCCGTGCCCCAGCCGCGGCGGGTCTTGGCCTCGGCGAGCGTGCAGTCGCCCACCATGGAGACGGTGAAGAACTCCGGGCTCGGCTCCGGCGTGGGCTCCGGTGTTGCGGTCGGCACCGCGGTGGGCTCGGCCGTCGGCGCGGCCGTCACCTCTGGCGAGGAGACAGGCGGCACGGGCGTTTCGCTCGCCGCGGGGGAGAGCGTCTCGGCGCTTTCCGCATTGCGCACCGAAACGGCGCGCACGGCGACAAGCACCACAAGCGCGAGCGCGAGCAGACAGAAAACGATCAGCGCCGGAACGGACACCCGGCGGGAAGGACGGTGTTGCATGGTGTTTCTCCCGTATTATTCGGTGAAATGAATGTGATTGTTGATGTGATCCTGGCAGAAGCAGTGATACCCCGCGCAGCGCGAGCAGTAGCGGAATTCCAGCTCCGGGTGATCCGCGTCGGTGCGGCCGCACACGGCGCACTTGTAGCGGTAGGGGGCGTTCTGCTGCTCGCGGTGGATGCGCTGCGCCTCGCGCTTGAAGTTCACGGTCTTGCGCACCTGCTCGGGGCGGCGGAAGTGCAGCGAGCCGAAGAGGATGTCCCCGCAGAAGAGCAGGTAGTTGAGCGTTGCCACAACGGGCAGCAGGCTGAGCGGGAAGCGGAGCGCGAAGATCTCATAGACGAAGTACGCCGCGTTTGCCACGGCGAGCCACTTGATCTTGATCGGGATGATGTACATGAACAGCACGCGCTGCTCGGGATAATACGTTGCAAACGAGAAGAACATCGAAAGATAGATGAACTCCGCGCCGATGCCCATTGTGATGCCGCCGATGAAATAGACGAGGAACACATAGAGGATCGTGAACACCATGCCGGTGAGGAAATACATGTTGAACTTGGCCTGTCCCCACTCGCGCTCCATCGATGTGCCGATGAAGTAATAGAAATAGAGGAACAGCAGCCCCCAGAGCCCGGCGGTGTCCGGGATGAACACAAACGTCACCAGCCGCCAGATCTGCCCGCGCAGGATCATCTGCGGATTGAGAGCCAGGAAATACTGCACCGTTCCGGTGCGGTCCATCAGCGTCAGCAGCCAAACGGCGGCGTTGCCGATGATGAGATAGCGCATGAGATTCGCCACGCCGAAGCGCGGATGGCGGACGCAGTAGCGCTCTACCCAACGCATAAAAGCTTTCAAATCAAAACTCCTTTCCAAAGGAAAAACTGCGGAAGAATTAGCGGAATACTTTATTATAGCACATTTGGACGAAATTTCAATCCGGGAGTTGCCTTATATCATTTTACGAAGGAGAGAACACCATGAATATCTATGGCTATATCCGGGTATCCAGCCGGGATCAGAACGAGGAGCGCCAGCGCATCGCCCTGCACGGCGCGGGCGTGGACGGGCAATTTATCCATATGGACAAGGTATCCGGCAAAAATTTTGACCGGCCGGAGTACAAAAAGCTCATGAAAAAGCTCAAACCGGGCGATCTTCTCCTGATCCAGAGCATCGACCGGCTGGGACGCAATTATCAGGAGGTGCAAAACCAGTGGCGCATCCTGACGAAGGAAAAGGGCGTGGATATCTGCGTTTTGGATATGCCGCTTCTGGACACCCGGCGGGGGAAGGATCTGATGGGAACATTCATTGCCGACCTTGTGCTGCAAATTTTGTCCTTTGTGGCGCAGAATGAGCGGGAATCCATCCGCAAACGGCAGGAGGAGGGGATCGCCGCCGCCAGGGCGCGGGGCGTCCGGTTCGGCCGCCCGCCGATCCCGCTCTCGGCGGAGTTCCACGCGGCGCATACGGCATGGCGGGCCAATAAGCTCTCGCTCCGGGAGGCGGCGGACGCCTGCCACATGAAGCCCACAACGTTCCACGACAAGGTCACCCGGCTGGAAAAGGGTACATAATCAGATATGCCGCTGTTCGGAAAAGTGTACTTTTCCGAACAGCGGCATAAAGCCTGTAATTATTCACATTGTACCGCAGAAAAGCGAAAATCTCAACGATTTTCCGGAATATTTCTCCGTGTTTTTGCCCGTTCGGAAAAGTACACTTAACCAAACAAAACGGGAGGGACATGCTCCATGGCGCAGATCGCGGAGATCATCAAATACGAAGGAGACAACAGCACCTTCATCTGGAAACACCCGAGCGAAGACTTCAACAGCATGACGCAGCTCATCGTGCACGAATCGCAGGAGGCAATCTTCTTTCTCAACGGACAGGCGCTCGACCTGTTCGGGCCGGGACGGTACACGCTGGAAACGCAGAACATCCCGAAGATCGGCGCGGCGCTCAGCCGCGCGGCGGGGGATAAAACGCCGTTCCACTGCGAGGTATACTTCATCAATAAAACCGAGCAGATGGCGGTCAAATGGGGCACGGACAGCAAGGTGCAGTACATAGACCCCACCTACGGCTTTCCAATCTCCATCGGCGCGAGCGGCGAAATGTCCCTGCGCGCGGAGGACAGCCGAAAGCTTCTTTTAAAGGTCGTCGGCACGGAAAACGTCCTTACCCAGCAAAAGCTCGTCTCGCTCTTCCGCGCGTTTCTGATGACGCGGGTGAAAACATACATCGCGCAGACGATGAAGGCGAGCGCCATCAACATTTTCGAGATCGACGAGCATCTGACCGAGTTTTCCGAAAGCCTGCACCGGCAGCTTATCCCAGACTTCACCGATTACGGCGTGGCGCTCGAGCGGTTTTTCGTGACGAACGTCGTAAAGCCGGACGGCGAGCGGCAGTATGAGAAATTCAAGGAGCTGCACTTCCGCCAGTACGCGGACATTGCCGAAGCAAAACTGCGCCAACAGACAGATCTCATCTATGCGCAGACGCAGGCGCAGAAGATCATCATCGACTCGCAGGCACAGGCGGCCAAACGGGCGCAGGAGGGATATACCTATGCGCAGGAGCGCGGCTTCGATGTGGCCGAGCGTGTGGCGCAGAATGAAGCCGTCGGGCAGTTTACGAATCTCGGCGTCGGTCTCGGCACGATGGCAGGTGTCGGCGGTGCGGTAGGCGGCGTTGTCGGCAGCGCAGTAAACGGCGCGATGAGCGCCGGGGCGGAGTCGCCCGCGCCGGCAACTCAACCCGTTCCGGCAGCTCCGGCGGATGATATGGCGGCATTCAAGGCGAGGGTCGAGAAGCTCACCGTGATGAAGGAAGCGGGGCTCATTTCGGAGGAAGAGTTCGCTTCCATGAAATCGGAGCTTCTGAAAAGCATTTTATAAAATTATAAAAGGAGAGAAAGAACATGAAAAAAGGCTTTCAACGGTACGCCGCCGCATGGGCAGCGCTTCTCATCCTGTTTAACCTGATCTGCTTTGTAACGCCTGCGGAGTGGTACGGCTTCAACAAATTTGGCGGTTCGTTCTGGGCGGGATATGTTGTCATTATGCTTGCGTTCCTCGGTCAGCTCGCCTGTGCATATAAGGCGTTCCGGGCGGAAAATGCGAAAAAGCTTTTCTATAATCTGCCGCTCATCACCGTGAGCTACACGGGACTCATCCTGACGCTCGTGTTCGGCGGAGCCTGCATGGCCGTTCCCGACCTGCCGAACTGGCTCGGCGCGATCCTCGGGGCGGTCGTTCTGGCGTTCACCGCCGTTGCCGTTATTAAGGCGAGCGCCGCGGCGGACATCGTGGAGAGCGTGGACAAAATGGTCACGGAGAAAACGGCGTTCCTCCGCGTGGCCGCGGCGGATGCCGAGGTGATCCTCGCCTCGGCCAAAAGCGAGGAAACAAAGGCCGCGTGCCGAAAGGTCTATGAAGCCCTCCGGTATTCCGATCCGATGAGCAACGAAGCGCTCTCCGTCACGGAAGCAAAGATCACCGTAAAGCTCGGCGAGCTGAAAGCGGCGGCTGCCGCGGACGATGCCGAAAAGACCAAAACCGCCGCCGAAGATTTGATGCTGTTAATAAAAGAACGAAACACAAAATGCAAGGCACTGAAATAAGTAGGCGGGCGGGGCAGAGCTCCGCCCCTACAGAAAACCCAAGCAGTGCCCGTAGGGGCGGGGCTTGCTCCGCCCGGAGTAAAACCGCGAGATGATGGTTCTCGCTCCGCGCCCTAAGGTTCCCTCTGACGAGGGCAGACTCTCCCCGGCGGGGAGAGATGTCGCCGCAGACGACAGAGAGGGGGGGCGGGGCTGGCAGCCGTCAGGCTGACTGAGGGAGAGAAAAATTGAAAGTTTCCGCGCCGAACATCTCTCCCTCCGTCTTTTGCCTGCGGCAAAATCCACCTCCCTCGTCAGAGGGAGGCAAGGAAACGAAGAAAACGTCTAAAAATAAGGAGAGAAGACCATGGCAGTATTCAAATGCAAAATGTGCGGCGGGACGGTGGAGTTTGAGCCAGGCGCTACCGTCGGCACATGCGACAGCTGCGGCACGCAGCAGACGCTCCCGCGCCTGGACGACGACCGCCGCGCCAATCTCTATGACCGCGCCAACCACTTCCGCCGCAGCAACGAGTTTGACAAGGCGATGAGCCTGTATGAGCAGATCCTGAACGAGGACAGCACCGACGCCGAGGCGTACTGGTCGCTCGTTCTCTGCCGGTACGGCATCGAGTACGTCGAGGACCCGGCGACGCACAAACGCGTCCCGACGGTCAACCGCGCGCAGTTCACCTCCGTATTCGATGACGACAATTATAAATCCGCCATTCAGTACGCCGACGGCTTCCAGCGGGAAATTTACGAGGAAGAAGCCCGCACGATCAACGAGATTCAAAAGGGCATCCTCTCCATCTCGCAGAAGGAAGAGCCGTTTGACGTCTTTATCTGCTACAAGGAAACCGATGCGGGCGGACGGCGCACGCCGGACAGCGTTCTCGCCAACGACCTTTACCACCAGCTCACGCAGGAGGGCTTCAAGGTCTTTTTTGCGCGCATCACGCTCGAGGATAAGCTCGGCACGGCGTATGAGCCGTACATTTTCGCGGCGCTGAACAGCGCCCGCGTCATGGTCGTTCTCGGCACGAGACCGGAATACTTCAACGCCGTCTGGGTGAAAAACGAGTGGAGCCGGTATCTCTCGCTCGTCAAAACCAGCGGCGGCAAAAAGGTGCTCATCCCGGCCTACAAGGACATGGATCCCTACGACCTGCCGGAGGAGTTTTCGCACCTGCAGGCGCAGGATATGTCCAAGCTCGGCTTCATGCAGGACCTGATCCGCGGCATAAAGAAAATCGCGCAGAAGGAGACGCCCGCCCCGGCAGCCTCGCCCGCCGCGAGCGCGTCCGGCGGCAGTGCGCCGCTTTTGAAGCGTGCGTTTTTGTTCCTCGAGGACGGCGACTGGCAGGAGGCGGACGCTTACTGCGAAAAAGTGCTGGACGTCGACCCGGAAAATGCGCAGGCCTACCTTGGCAAGCTCATGGCGGAGCTGAAAGTGCGCCGAAGAGACGAACTGAAAAACTGTGCCGAACCATTTGACGGCAGCGGCAACTACCAGAAGGCTTTCCGTTTTGGTGATGCATCGCTCAAAGAGCAGCTGAACGGATGTATAGCGTTTATCCGCAAGCGCAACGAAAACGCC
Organism: uncultured Oscillospiraceae bacterium; assembly: GCA_934533005.1. Classification (GTDB taxonomy): domain Bacteria; phylum Bacillota; class Clostridia; order Oscillospirales; family Oscillospiraceae; genus Apopatocola. The sequence goes on from CAKTBC010000066.1 coordinate 6,174, forward strand.
CGGAAAACGGGCATTTATAACGACGCGGTAAAGGGCATGACCTCCGCCCACACCGAAGCGCAGTTCAACGATGCTGCGGAAAAATTCCGCAGCATCTCCGGCTTCAAGGACGCTGACGCCCTCACGGAGGAGTGCATGAAACGGGCGGAAGAACGGCGGATCGAAGCCGAACACGAAGCAGAAGAACAGCGCATTTCCGCCGAGAAAGCCGCAAAGAAACGCAAAAAGGTCATAGCTATCGCAGCGCCAATTATCTGTGTATTATGTATCGCTTTCACAGTCCTCTTGATGCAGGTGATTATTCCTAAACAGAAATTAAACGAGGCCATAAGCATGATCGACGCCGGGGAATATGATTCTGCCTATACGATTCTGGAAGAACTTGGAGAAAACAAAATCATTACAGCGAGTAAATACAATCGTGCAATGGAACGTATTGACGCGCAGGACTATGAAGTGGCATACATACTTCTGGATGAACTGAACTACAAAGACAGCGAGGAAAAGCAGGAGAGCATTAAACCGCAGTATTACAGAGCGCTGTTAGCGAAAGCGGATGTAGGCGATACTGTTTTCTTCGGCGCATATGAACAGGATAACGACCCATCCAACGGAAAAGAAAATATTGAGTGGCTTGTGCTGTCGAAAGGAGATAACAGACTACTTGTAATCAGTCAATACGTATTGAACTGGCAGCGGTATCATAACGAGAGCTATACGGGGGTAACATGGGAGAGGTGTACGCTGCGTCAATGGCTGAACGAAGACTTCTTTAATGCGGCGTTCTCAGACGAGGAAAAAGGTATGATTCCTACGGTGTTTACTACACAAGATCAAGTCGTTGTTCTCAGCATTGAAGAAGCTAACAAATTTTTCGAAAATGGTGAAGCGAGAATGTGCGTGCCGACAGCCTATGCAAAAGCCAACGGCGCCGATATAAGCAGTAGCTATACCAAAGATGACGCAGCTACTTGTTGGTGGTGGTTGCGGTCGCTTGGCAGTAACAGTAATCAGCAGTATGCTGCCGTTGTCGGCATCGGCGGTAGCGTCAGCAGCCATGGCTATAGTGTCAACAGCGGAGGAGGGGTTCGCCCCGCTTTGTGGATTGATCTGGAATCTTGACTCTTCCAATCGTAAATCATCCACAGCGCCGCAGGCGCAACTCTGCGTGGGCAAACTTTAAATGCTGTAATCAGGCAGAAATGCTTGAAATACTTAAGAAAGGGGGATTGACCATAATGTCATTATTTTCTTTATTATTATAGTTGGCCTATATGGTGCTGTAGGGCATAAACGTCATTGCTGCGGTTAAAGGAGTTCAAACTCCTTACTGGGCCGAAAAGGCGATTGATGCGCTGGAAATGCTAATTTGCATTTTCGAGATTATGTCGTATTTCGCCTGATTTCTTCTTAAAGTATATGGCACCTCTTGAAAGGAGGCGCCATATACGATACTAACTGTACTTCGGCCAAAGGCTCCCTCTGACGAGGACGGCAATTCAAAAGGAAACGCAGCAGCTCTTCGGAGCCGCTGCGTTTTTCCTATATCATCCCTTCAATCCATCGGCAGGGGAACTCTCTTTTTGAGCTCCAGCCGCCCGTAGCAGACGAGCTCCGCCGCTTTGTCCGGCGATATCATGCGGTCGTCCTCCGCATGCGCGCGGTTAACGGCGAAAAGATACACCGCGCCGCGGCTGTCGGCGCAGAACTGGCGGAAAACGAGCCCTCCGTCCGTTTCAAAAAGGCCGATATCGCCGTCCGAGAGCTCGGTGCGCCGCCGGAGATACGCCGTGCCGCCCTTTTTGACCCACGGCGCGAGCGAATCGTCCGTTACTTTGACGGCAAAATCGGCGTCCGTGCCCTTGGGCGCGGGAATAGAATCCCAGAGCATCATGTGTGCACCCGCCTTTCGTTTGATCTCATTCCCAGCATAGCGGCTCCGGGCGGAAAGGTCAAGGAGGCAGAAAAAAGAAAAGCAAAAATAGCGCTTTCCGTTGCAGATGCCGGGATCGTGTGGTAAAATATATTATCTATACGTATGCGAAGAATTACGGAAGAATGAAAAATAAAGAAGGAAATTAACGATATGGAAAACCGTGAACAGGAAGTCCGTCAGGATCGTGAGGATCTGATTGAGGGGCGCAATGCCGTGGCCGAGGCGATCCGCGCCGGGCGGACGATCGATAAAGTTTTCGTAGCGCGCGGCGATACCGACCGGACGCTCGCGCGCATTCTCACCAAGGCACGGGAAAACGGCATCGTCGTCACCGAGTGCGACCGGCGCAAGCTTGATTCGCTCAGCGCCACGGGTGCGCATCAGGGCATCATTGCGCAGGCGGCGATGCGCGAATACGCTTCCATCGAGGACATCCTCGCCCGAGCTGCCGAGCGGGGCGAGGATCCGTTCATCGTCGTGTGCGACGAGATCGCTGATCCGCACAATCTCGGCGCGATTTTGCGTACCGCCGAGTGCGCGGGTGTCCACGGCGTTATCATTCCCAAGCGGCGCGCCGCCGGGCTCACCGCTGTGGTGGACAAGGCGAGCGCGGGCGCGGCGGAGCATATGCTCGTTGCGCGCGTGACCAACATCCCCTCGGCGCTCGGCGAGCTCAAAAAGAAGGGACTTTGGATCTATGGTACGGCGGCGGATGCGCCTGCCGATCTGTGGCAGACGAAAATGACCGGCCCCGCGGCGCTCGTCATCGGGTCGGAGGGCTTCGGCATGGGGCGGCTCGTTTCGGAGCAATGCGATTTCACCGTGAGCATCCCCCTGCTCGGCAAGATCACCTCGCTCAATGCCTCCGCGGCGGCGGCGATCCTCATGTATGAGGTCGTCCGTCAGCGCAGAGATTCCTGAGACGGAGGAAACTATGGCAAAACGCGATACAGGCGGCATTCCCGAAAGCTTCGGCGTGCCGGGCTTCTCGCTCGAAAGCATTCTCGAAGAGTGCCGGGACAAGGCGCCGGAGGAGACCGCCGCGCCCGAGACGGCGGAAACGGAATATGTTCCGGAAACGGAGGGCTATTCCTCCGAGACGGCGGAGTATCCCGCCGAGACCGGGTACGAGGCCGAATACCCGGACGAGGAAGCGGAATACCCCGAATACGAAGAACTGGATGACGATGCGCCGGAGTATGAGCCGGAGCCGGAGGCGGAGGAGACCGATGAGCCGGACGGGCGGTACTACGAGGACGCGCCCGCGCCGGACGAGCTTTCCGACGGCGATATATACGACGAAGGCTTTGAAGATGACGCGGATTTCTATGCCCCGCCGCTCGAAGCGCCGGACGAGCCGGAAGCTTCGGAAGAAGCCGAAGAACCGGACGAGACCGAAAAAACCGGCAAAAAGAAAAAAGGCATTGGCCGCACGGCCCATCGCGGCGGCCGCGGCCGCGCGCCGGGGCTTTGGGGCAAGCTCGTGGGGCTGCTCGCTGCGGCGTCGATCCGCCGGGCGGACAACCTCTCCCAGCCCGACCCGGAGCCGGAGGACGTAACGCTTGAAATGCCGCCGCAGCGCGCGGCGAAGCATTATGCCGCGCAGATGCCGAGTTTGCGCCTGCGCTTTATTGCGGCCTCGGCGGTCTGCGTGCTGCTCGCGTGGATCACGCTTGCTTATGATTTCGGCCTGCCGCTGCCCGGCAGTCTTGGCACGAACGCGAGAGCGACGTCGCTCGTGTGCCTCATCGGGATGCTCGCGGTGATGCTCATCGGGCTGGACATCGTAACGGCGGGCGTCATGGCGCTCATCCGCGGCCGCGCCGGGGCGGAATCCATGATCGTCCTCGCCGCGATCGCGGCGGCGGCGGACGTCATCTATATCGCCGCGAGCGGCGACGGCTCGCACGGGCTCACCTTTGCGGCGATCCCCGCGGCGGCGGTCGCGTTCGCGCTGCGCGGCGCATGGCACAGCTGCCGGGCGTATGCCGACTCCTTCCTCGCCATTTATCATGCAAAGGATCCCTACGCCGTCACCTCCGAGCTGCTGCCGGGGAAGAAGGAGCGGATCCTTATCAAGTCCCGCCGCTCGTCGGACGGCCTTGTCCGCCGCAGCGAGGAGCCGAACGGCGCGGAAGCGCTCGCAGCCGATGCCTTCGTGCCGATGGCCG
>CAKTBC010000067.1 GCA_934533005.1 uncultured Oscillospiraceae bacterium
TCTACCAAGAGAGTTGGAGAGAAAATGAAGAGAGAAAACTTCAATTCGCGCATCGGGTTCATTCTTGTGAGCGCCGGATGCGCCATCGGCATTGGAAACGTCTGGAAATTCCCATATCTCGCCGGACAAAACGGCGGCGGGTATTTCGTCCTCTTTTATCTGCTGTTCCTCATCATTATGGGCATACCCGTGATGACGATGGAGCTGGCGGTCGGCCGCGCGAGCCGGAAGAGCGCCGTTCTCGGCTATAAGACGCTCGAGCCCGCTGGGAGCAAATGGCATTGGCACGGCTGGGTGTGCGTCATCGGCTGCCTGCTGCTGATGATGTACTACACCACCGTCTCCGGCTGGATGCTCGCCTACTTCTTCAAGTTCGTCTCCGGCGCGTTCACGACCGTTACGGCGGAAACGTCCGACAGCGTGTTTGCCAACATGCTCGCCAACCCCGTGGAAATGGGCATCTTCATGGCGATCACCGTGGCGGGCGGCCTGCTCGTGTGCTCCGGCGGCGTGCAGAAGGGACTTGAAAAGGTCACGAAAATCATGATGGTGTGCCTCCTTGTGCTCATCGTCGTGCTCGCCGTGCACAGCATGACGCTCCCCGGCGCGGCAAAGGGTCTTGACTTCTATCTGCGCCCGAATCTGGACTCCATCCGCTCCGTCGGCATTTTTAATGTGATCACCAACGCCATGAATCAGGCGTTCTTTACGCTCAGTCTCGGCATCGCCGCCATGGAAATTTTTGGCAGCTACATGCACGACGAACACACGCTCACCGGTGAATCGGTGCGTATCTGCGCGCTGGACACGTTCGTGGCGATCATGGCCGGTCTCATCATCTTCCCCGCCTGCTTCAGCTACAATGTGGAGCCGGGTCAGGGCCCTGCGCTCATCTTTATGACGCTGCCCAAGATCTTCCTCGATATGCCCGGCGGGCGCGTGTGGGGCTCGCTCTTCTTCCTGTTCATGACGTTTGCAAGCTTCTCCACCGTTACGGCGGTCTTTGAAAACCTGATCGCAAGCGCGTGCGACAACTGGGGCTGGAGCCGCAAAAAATCCGTCGGCATCGTTGGCGCAGTGCTCTTCGTCGCCAGCATCCCGTGTGTTCTCGGCTACAACGTCTGGAGCGGCTTCCACCCGATGCCCGGCAAGGACATCCTCGACTTTGAGGACTTCCTCGTCAGCTTCCTGCTGCTGCCGATCGGCTCGCTCATCTATCTGCTGTTCTGCGTGAGCAAAAACGGCTGGGGCTTTGACAAGTACCTTGCCGAGTGCAACAAGGGCGAGGGAATCAAAATGTCCCCGAAGTTCAAGGTCTACTTCCGGTATATCCTGCCGATCCTGATCCTTGTGATCCTCGTTGTCGGGCTCGTTCCCCTGTTCAAGTAAGGGGGCGGGCTATGGCATCCAGCTATTACAAACCCTGCCCGGAGCTTGACCGGTGCGATGAGCTGATCGAAAAATACTGGGAAACCGAGCAGTATGACAAGTGCTTCGCCGGTCATCTGGAGCTTGCGGAAAATGGCTATCCCCTTGCCGAATGCCAGGTCGGGTACTTCTATTACCGTGGACTCGGCGTGGAGAAGGATCTCGCCCAGGCGTTTTACTGGACGCATCGCGCCGCTGAGCACGGCGACCGCGACGGGCAGTACAATCTCGCTACGCTCTATGAAAACGGTGAGGGCGTCGAAAAGGACATGGACGAGGCCAAGCGCTGGTATCTTCTCGCCGCGCAGCAGAAGCACCGCGAGGCCATTGTCAAATGCCGAAAGTTGAAGATTATGTAAATTATATTATGTGAACCTGTATCGTATAAACAACAGCATAACTTTCTCTCCCTCCGTCAAAAACTTCGTTTTTGACACCTCCCTCGTCAGAGGGAGGCAATGAAAATAGGCTCCCTCTGACGAGGGAGCTGGCAGCGGCCTTAGCCGCTAACTGAGGGAGAGATCAAACGGAAAGCAGCCCGGACATTTATTGTCCGGGCTGCTTTCCGTTTACATAGTTTTAAATCCCAAGGTACTTTTTCTGTTCTTCGGTGAGGGTGTCGATGGTGATGCCAAGCGTGGAGAGCTTTTTGCGGGCGATGGCGTCATCGATCTCGTGCGGGACACGGATGACGCCAGGGCAAAGCTCCGCGCGGTGGTCGGCGAGATATTTGGCACTCATGGCCTGCACCGCAAAGCTCATATCCATGATCTCCGCCGGGTGGCCGTCGCCGGAGGCGAGATTCACGAGCCGCCCCTCCGCGAGCACGAAGAGCGTTTTGCCGTTCGGGAGGACGTAGCCCTCGATGTTATGGCGCGCCTCGTAGTGCTCCGTTGCCATTTCGCGCAGCGCCGCCACATTGACCTCCACATCGAAGTGACCGGCGTTGGAGAGGATCGCGCCGTCCTTCATCATGGGGAAGTGGCGCGCGAAGATGACGTCGTCGCAGCCCGTGACGGTGACGAAAATGTCGCCGCGCCTGGCCGCCTCGTCCATCGGGAGGACAACGAAGCCGTCCATGTGCGCCTCGATGGCGCGAACGGGGTCGACCTCCGTGACGATGACCCGCGCGCCGAGACCGTGCGCGCGCATCGCCACGCCCTTTCCGCACCAGCCGTAGCCGCAGACCACAACTTCTTTGCCCGCAACGATGAGATTCGTTGTGCGCATGATGCCATCCCAGACGCTCTGGCCGGTGCCGTACCGGTTATCAAAGAGGTGCTTGCAGTCCGCGTCGTTGACGAGCATCATCGGGAAGCGCAGTTCCCCGGCGCGATCCATCGCCAGCAGACGCAAAATGCCGGTCGTCGTCTCCTCGCAGCCGCCGATGACCTGCGCTATGAGCTCCGGGTATTTTGTGTGCACCCGGTGGACGAGATCGCCGCCGTCGTCAATGATAATGTTGGGCGCGGTCTCGAGCACGGCGTCGATCGCGCTCTGGTACTGCTCCGCAGTCGCGCCGTGGACGGCGCAGACGTGCATCCCGCCCGCGGCGAGCGCCGCGGCTACGTCGTCCTGCGTGGAGAGTGGGTTGCTGCCCGTGACGTGCATTTCCGCGCCGCCCATCTCCAGCACGCGGCAGAGCCACGCGGTTTTCGCCTCCAGATGCACCGAGAGCGTCACGCGCAGCCCGGCAAAAGGCTTCGTCTCGCGGAAATCCTCCGCAATGGCAGCGAGCACCGGCATATGCCCCGCCGCCCAGCGGATCTTTTTTTCGCCCTCCGGCGCAAGGGAGATATCGGCAATATGGTTTTCGTACATGGCTGTACTCCTTTTTTCTATGGTATTTTTCATATTACCATCCCGCCGCACATCGCGCAACAGAAAAAAACCGGAGCCGGTCAGCTTGTGACCGGCTCCGATTTTCATAAATGCGCCAGATGCAGGGCGAACCAGGCAATGACCCCGGCAATGGCGCCCGCCGCGGCGTAGAGCGGCGCGCGCAGCCGGGCAAAAAGCTTGCCGGTCGTGCGCTTTCCGCCGCCGAGATAGCCTTCCGCCGCGGCGCGCGCCTGGCGCAGCACATCCTTTTCGCTCACGCCGGACTGCCCGGCGAAATCCTCGCGGATGATGAATATGGCCTGCTCGAATACCTTCGGGTCGGGCGATTTTACGACGATGACTCTTTTGGAGATTCCTTTGACCACGGGGAACTCTTCCTCCTCCCGGCAGCGGTTCTTCTCCAAGCATAACCGGTTTTTGCCATCCTTATTCGGTTTCCGGTGCACTTTTCCGAATCGCAGCCAGCCGCGGCGCAGCCGTTCTCTTCCGCTCATTTGCGCTCCTCCAGCCGGATGGCGAGGACGGTCATGTCGTCCTTGTATCCGTAGCGCTCGCCCGCCTCATGCACGACGCTGCGGGCGAGAGCGCGCATGTCCGTGCCGTCATCATCAAGAAGGAGGCGGCGGAGCCAGGCATCGTCTTCCCGCGTTACCACGCCGTCGCTCGCGATGACGGCGAGCGCGCCGGGGCGGATATGCAGCCGCACAACGTCCGGCGGCTCGCCCTCTCCGGCGAGAACGCCCGCCGCCATCGTCTCGCCCTTGACGCGGCGGACGTTGCGCCCGCTGCGGATGTACGAGGGCGCAGCGCCGTATTTATAAAACCCGGCCTGGCCGGTGAAGAGGTCAATGCACATGAGATCGATGGCAGCGTAGCCCCAGTTTTCCCCGCTTTTCAGAAGCAGGACGGAGTTCAGTATCTTCATGGCCGTAGCGGGCTCCACGCCGGAGCGGAGAAAGCGCTCCAAAATGCGCACCGCCGATATGGATTCCTTCGCGGCCTGTTCGCCGCTGCCCATGCCGTCGGAGAGCAGCACGCACAATACGCCCTGCTCGGTTTTAAAATACGTCCCCCGGTCGCCGGAGACCGGCTCGCCCTCCTTTTTCACCGCCGCCACGCCGACCGACACAGCGAGCGGCTCGGCCTCGAGCAGCACAAGGCGCGTATCGTCCCGGTTCACAGATGCCGGGCGGCACATGCGGACGCCCAGCGCGTCGGAGACCTCCTGCATATAGTCTGCCTCGCGAAAGAGGATCGGGAGGCGCGCGCTTTCGATCACGGCGCGGAGCCGCCCGGTCGGGTCGCGAAAGACGGAAACCTCCGCATCGATATCGAGCGAGTTGAGATACCGGACGAGCCGCCGCTCGGCGATGGTGTCCGAGCCGTTCGCACAGCGAAGATCCTCGCTGATCGCATCGAGCACACCGGCGAGATACCGGTACTGCCCATAGGCCGCCATGCGGTTTTCCTTCAAGCGCGAGCGGAGCTGCCGCCGGTAAATGAGCGCGCGAAGCTCGGAATTGACCGCCGCGGTGAACGGCGCGGAGCTTTTGCACTGCTCGCGGAAGCGCGCCGGGAGATCGGCAAGCTCCAGATGCCCCCGGCGGCGCATGCCCGCGGTGGCATCGTTCAGGAGCGCGAGCGTATCCATGTAGTTTTCCTGCCAGCACTTTTCCTTGCGCGGGCAGCGGACGCAAACCTCCTCCGCCGCGCGGTCGTACACGGTGGCGATGTCGGCGTCGTTCTCACGGCTCTCCACGCTGCGGCGCACCGTTTCGTAGAGCTCGCGAAAGGCGTCCGCCAGAGCGCGTGTCCGCCCGGCGGTGTACCGGCGTATGCCGCGCTCCCCCTCGCCGAGGGTGGGGCGCTGCACCATGGAGACGATGAACGTCATCGTTTTGGCCGGGAGGACAAAGAAGATCACCGAAGCGCAGAAAGCCTCATAGAGTGCCGGGAGACAGGGGTTTGCCTCCCAGTTCCAAAACACCGCGAGCGTGTTGGCCGCAAGATAGATCAACAAAAACACGAGCCGTCCCTGCCGCTTGAGCACGCCGGACATAAGTCCCGCGAAGCCGTAGCAGATCGTGAAGATCGGCGTGCCGGGAAAGGCAATGTCCATGGAAAGCCCGGTGATGACGCCGATGAGCGCGCCCTCCGCCGCGCCCGCGCCGAACGAGGAGATCATCACGCACAGCACCGCCGCCACGCGGCCGAGACACAGGACATCCATGATCGTGACACGTGTGAGCGCCATCAGCGCGCAGCAGAGGATCAAAACGCCGCCCGCTTCCCGCCGCAGCTCCTCCCGCTCCAGCCGCAGCCGTTCGGCGGTGAGTGCCATGTGGAAGAGATAGGCCGAGAGCCCCGTGAGGACGACCTCGGTGGCAAGATTGACCGCTACGGAAAGCTGCAAAAGCTTATCGAAGGCGTTGAGCGCCCCCGTGGCGCCCATCACGGCGGCAGCCACGGCAGGCATGAACCACGCACGGTGCGCGATCGCCGTCTCCCGCAGGAGAAATGCCGTCGTAAATACGAGCACGAGCGCCGCCATATACCGCAGCGCCCATGCAAGTGAGCCGGAGACAAGATATCCCGCCGCCGCGCCAAGGACGCACGCAAGCCCGCCAAGTCCGCCGCCCGAGCGCGCCGCCATCGCCACGCCGAACGGCGCGCACGAGCCGAATACGCGCACACAGCCCGTCACAAAGCCCAGCGCGAAATGCGTGCCGAGCGAGGCGGCCTTGACCGCCGCGGGACGGTTGATGCGCAGCGTCTCCCCTTTCCACGGATTTCGCAGCAGCACGGTCTTATCTCCCAATGACATACATCTACCCCCAACTGAATATGAAACAAGCATAGCCCGCCGGGGGAGTAAAGGCGGTCGTTCGGCGCTGTCATATTGGGGTTTTTCCGCCTCGGAAATGACCGGAAATAATCCGTGCTGAGAAAACGAAAAGACCCATCCGAAGATGGGTCTTAGTGCGTCGAAAAGATGCTTCAGTTGCCGGTTTTGTCGAGCTGGCGCTGGCGGGCGAAATTCTGCATGCCGTCGGTCATGGAGTCGAGACGGCTGAGCATGCGTCCCGCGCCATAGGCCGTGCATGAGAGCGCGTCGTCCGCGACGTGCGCTTCAATGCCGGTGCGTTCGGTGACGAGGCGGTCAATGCCGTACAGCAGGCTTCCGCCGCCGGACATGACGATGCCGTTTTCGGAGATGTCCGCCACCAGCTCCGGCGGCGTGCGCTCGAGCACCATGTGAACGGTCTCGAGGATGGTCTCCGTCGGCTCGGCAAGCGCTTCTACCATTTCGTCGGAATTGAGCGTGATGGTGCGCGGGAGGCCGGTCATCAGGCAGCGGCCTTTGACCTCCTCATAGCTGACTTCGGGGCGCTCCTTGACGCAGCCGATGCTCTTTTTGAGCTCTTCCGCCGTGCGCAGGCCGATGAGCAGGTTGTGCTTGCGCCGGACGTATTTGACGATCGCCTCGTCAAACGCCTCTCCCGCCGTTTTGATGGATTCCGACTCCACCACGCCGTTGAGCGATACAACTGCCGCTTCCGTCGTGCCGCCGCCGATATCGATGATCATGTGGCCGTCCGGGCGGTTTACGTCGAGCCCCGCGCCGACCGCCGTAGCGACCGCCGAGGGAACAAGATACACCTTGCGTCCGCCCGCTTCAATGACGGCGTTCACGATGGCACGTTCCTCCACGCCGGTGATGCTGCCCGGCACGCACACGAGCACACGCGAGCGGAACAGGCTGAAGCTTGTCACGCGGCGGATGAATTCGCGCAGCATTTCGCAGGTCATGTCGTAATCGGAGATGACGCCCGCGGAAATGGGGTGGACGGAAACGATGTTCGCCGGCGTGCGGCCGAGCATTCTCCGCGCGTCCTCGCCGACCTTGAGCACACGGCCGGTCTGGCGATCCATCGCCACGACCGTCGGCTCACGCAGGCGGATGCCGCTCCCGGCAACGTAGAGAATGGTCGTATCGGTACCGAGGTCGATGGCAATATCTTTTTCGATAATGGAGGACAGAATAGGCATAGTTAAATTCCCTTCAAAAGCGATTAAATTCTTCTGTTATTCTTCCCGGTGGCAGGCAAGCGCCGCGCCGCGGACGCTCTTCGCCCCGGCGGTCAGCAGCATGCGCGCACATTCGGAAAGCGTGGAACCGGTGGTGATGATATCGTCGATAAGCAGGATATCCTTCCCGCGCACCGCGTCCGCGGATCGGACAACGTAGCAACCGGAGATGTTCGCCCGGCGCTCCTCCGGCGAGTGCAGCCGGGATTGCGGCGAAACGTCCCGCGATTTTCGAAGCAGCGGCACGGCCTTTGTTCCCAGGACTTCCGCCGCTGCTTCCGCAAGGATCTTCGCTTGATCGTACCCGCGGCGGCGACAGCGCTTTGCGCTCAGCGGCACCCACGAGATGAGATCAAAATCGTCAACGCCGCGAGATTGCAGATCCTCGCCGAGCATCCGGCCAAAAACCTTTCCACGCGCCGGGGTGTTGCCAAATTTATACGTGAGAACGCCCTGCCGCACCGGCTCTTCGTAGTAAAAGGGCGCAGTATAGGCGCGGACAAAGTCGCACGAGCGTTTCACGTCCGCCGTGCACGGCAGCGTTTTCCGGCAGGTCTCGCACACGCCGTCCCCGCTTTTCTCCAGAATCGCGCCGCAGAAGGCGCAGCGCGGCGGGAAGAAAAAGTCGAGAACAAGCTCTTTCAGACTCATATCAAACCTCTCCGGCCAGACGGGCGCGCAGCCCGCTGTACCGGCGCATTTTGCGGCCGTTTTCGATCATGGCCTGCACGATCGCCGTTTCACCGACAACGACAAGAAGCTCTCTCGCGCGCGTGACGGCGGTATAGAGAAGATCGCGGCTCAAAAGCCGCGCCGGGGCGCGTCCCGCAGCGAGCACAACGGCGCGGTACTCGCTGCCCTGTGCCTTGTGCACCGTGACGGCAAAGGCGTGGTCGAGCTCGCCGAGCTGTTCGAAGGCATACCACGCAAGCTTTTCGTCAAAATCGATCCAGATAAGCTCGCTTTCGGTATCGATGCGCAAAATAGTGCCGAGATCGCCGTTAAAGATGCCCGTCCCAACTTCGGGAGCCGAGCCGGGCGCGGCGTTTCCCGCCATGATCGCCTCGGCATCGCCGCCTTTACACCATACTATATCATAGTTGTTCCGGATTTGCATCACCCGATCGCCCTCCCGGAACACAGTTTCGCCAAAAATTTTTTCTTTTTTTCCGGGCGCGGGCGGATTGAGTGCCTGCTGCAGGCGCTCGTTGAGTGCGTAGGTGCCAGATTCGCCCTTGCGCGTCGGTGTGAGCACCTGGATATCGCCGGACGGGATGCCCATGCCGCGCGGCAGCCGCTCGCTGCAAAGCTCCGCGACCGTCGCGGCCAGCCGCTCGCCGGACGGACGCTGCAAAAAGAAGAAATCGCCCTTATTTTCGCGCAGCTCCGGCGTTTCGCCGCGGTTGATGCTGTGCGCGTTGCGGATAATGCGGCTCTCCCCGCTCTGGCGGAAAATCTCCGTCAGGCGCACCGCCGCCACGGCGTGCGAGCGCAGCACATCGAGGAAAAAGCTCCCCGGCCCGACGCTCGGCAGCTGGTCGGCGTCGCCCACGAGCACAAGGCGGCAGCCCTTCGGCAGCGCCTTCAAAAGCGCCTGAATAAGCGTTATGTCAACCATAGAGCACTCGTCAAGAATGACGGCGCCGCAGCGGAGCGGGTCGCTCTCGTTTTTGCGGAACGTGAGCTCGTCCCCCTCGGCCGCCCACGCCGCGCCAAGCAGGCGATGGATGGTATAGGCCTCGCGACCCGTAAGCTCTGTCATGCGCTTGGCGGCGCGGCCGGTCGGCGCGGCGAGAAGGCAGTCGAGCTGCATATCGTCATAGAGGCGCAGTATGGCCTGAATGATCGTCGTTTTGCCGGTGCCAGGGCCGCCGGTCACGGCAAGCAGCCGCCGCTCACAGGCGAGACGGATGGCCTCCTTCTGCTGCGCGGCATAGCGCATACCGGTTTCCCGCTCAAGCTCGGCAATACGCTCGTCCACGTTTTTCTTCGCGGGGACGGTATCCTGCGCCATGGTGCGGAGCGTTGCGGCGGTGTAGGTCTCGGCCTCGTACAGCCGCCGGAGATACACCGCGTTCACGCCCGCCACGACCTCCTGCACGATCTCGCCCTCGTCGGCAAGAACGTCCAGGCATTCCTCGGCAGCCTCAGCCTCCACGCCGATGAGCTGCGCCGTGGCAGCGACGAGCTTTTCCCGCGGGAGGAAGCTGTGGCCGTTATTGAGATTATGTACCATTTCAAAAATGAGCGCCGCGGCAATGCGCGGAGGACTGTCCTCCTCAAAGCCGAGCGAGAGCGCGAGAGCGTCCGCCTCGTCAAACTGCCCGCCGATGCGGTCGGATGCAATGACATAGGGATTGGACTTCACGAGCTCGAGCGCGCCGTCGCCATAGAGCTTATAGAGCCGCATGGCGTATTCGGGCTTGAGGCCGTTCGCGGCAAGGAACTCCATCAGAAGGCGCATACCGGTCTGGCGGCGGAACGTTTCGGAGATGTCCCGCGCGCGGCGCGCGCTGATGCCCTTGATCTCGGCGAGCTTCTCGGGGCTGTCGGATAAAATTTCCAGCGTGTGGGAACCAAAGCGGTTCACGAGCACCGCCGCCGTTGCCGGGCCGATGCCGCGCACCGCGCCGGAGGCGAGATATTCATAAATGTGCTTCTCCCCCACCGGCAGCGAGCGCATGGCCGAGGACGCTTTGAACTGCTCGCCGTGGCTCGGGTGGCGCTC
>CAKTBC010000068.1 GCA_934533005.1 uncultured Oscillospiraceae bacterium
AATTTCTCGAAGAAAACAAATAATCCGAACCCGTCTCCGATTAAGAAGATTTGGTTCGGATTATATTGGTTTGGTGCGGGTAACAGGGGTCGAACCTGCACGTCTTGCGACACGAGAACCTAAATCTCGCATGTCTGCCAATTCCATCATACCCGCATAAAGCATTTCGATGATAGCATACGGCGGCGGGTAAGTCAAACACGCTTTTGAAAAAAATACCGCCGTTTTGCTTTGCAGTGAAACGGCAGTATGGTGATATTTTTCAGTCCAGCGTGCTCTGGCCGGTATAGAGATCGTAATACCGTCCCTTGAGCGCGAGAAGCTCTTCGTGCGTGCCCTTTTCCATGATCTCGCCGTGCTCAATAACGACGATGCAGTCGGCATTTCGTACTGTGGAAAGGCGGTGCGCAATGACGAACACCGTGCGTCCCTGCATAAGGCTGTCAAGTCCCTTTTCGATGTGGCGCTCGGTGCGCGTGTCGATAGAGCTTGTGGCCTCGTCCAGAATGAGCACCGGGGGATCGGCGACCGCGGCGCGCGCAATGGAAAGAAGCTGGCGCTGTCCCTGGCTGAGGTTTGCACCGTCTCCGGTGACCATGGTGTTGTATTCATCCGGCAGACGACGGATAAAGCTGTGCGCGTCTGCGCGTTTCGCCGCGGCGACGCATTCTTCGTCCGTGGCGTCCAGACGGCCGTAGCGGATGTTTTCCATTACGGTGCCGGTAAAGAGATGTGTGTCCTGCAAAACGACCGCGGTGGCGCGGCGGAGGTCATCCTTGGCGATGTTCCGCACGTCGATACCGTCGTAGGTGATGCTGCCGGAGTTGATCTCATAGAAGCGGTTGAAGAGATTGGTGATCGTGGTTTTTCCCGCGCCGGTCGAGCCGACGAAGGCGATCTTCTGCCCGGGCTTGGCGTAGAACGTGATGTCCTTCAGAACGGGCTTCTCGGGGACATAGGAGAAATCAACGTCGTGCAGCCGCACATCGCCGCGCACGGGAATGAGCGCGGCCTCGCTGCCGGACGTGACCTTCCACGCCCATTGGCCGGTGCGCTTGGTCGTTTCGCAGAGAGTACCATTTTCTTCATGCACGCGAACGATGGTCGTTGTACCCTCGTCGATCTCTGGCGGCGTATCCATGATC
Source organism: uncultured Oscillospiraceae bacterium (assembly GCA_934533005.1). GTDB lineage: Bacteria > Bacillota > Clostridia > Oscillospirales > Oscillospiraceae > Apopatocola. The sequence continues at coordinate 1,146 of CAKTBC010000068.1, forward strand.
TCAAAGATACGCTCCGCACCGGCCAGCGCGGAAAGAATGGCGTTGATCTGCTGTGATACCTGGTTGATTGGCTGGGTGACGTTGCGGCAGTACTGAAGATACGCCGCGAGACCACCGATGTCAAGGCCGAGAACGAACGTCAGCAGGCCGCCGGCCATTGCTGTGGCTGCATAGCCGATGTTGGAGATGTTGCTCGCGATTGGCATGATGGAGGTGGCGAGATAGTTCGCGTCACGGGCGACGGTGTAGAAATTGCTGTTGAGCTCTTCAAACTCTGCCTCGGCCTCCGATTCATGCGTGAACGCCTTGACGACCTTGAGCCCTTCGATCATCTCCTGAATGTTGCCGTTGAGCTCGCCGAGCGCGGCCTGCTGCCGCTGGAAAAGCACACGGCTCTTTTTGCCGCGCAGGAAGAACACGGACATGGCGGCTGCGAGCATCAAAACCGTTATGATGAACAGGGGAGCGCTCGTATAGATCATCATGACAACGATGCCGATGAACGTCAGTGCGCTCGAAAAGAGGGAGACAAGGCTCTGCTCAAGGCATTGCTGCACGCTGTCCGCGTCGTTGGAGAAGCGGCTCATGAGCTCGCCGTGCGTATGGCCGTCAAAGTACTTGAGCGGCAGCGTTTGGAGCTTGGTGAACAGATCGCTGCGAAGCCGCGCGGTGCCCCGCTCGGCAAGCTGTACCATGATGGCGGATTGTGCATAGGTGCACACCGCGCCGAAAAGGTAAATGCCAAGCATGGCGAGCAGCGTTCTAGCAAGCTTTGCGATCTTTTCCGCGGCGGGCAGATCGCTTACAAGCTCATTGAGCACTGGGCGGAGGAGGTAGGTGCCGACAACGCTCGATGCCGCCGAAATGATCACGCAGAGGAAAACGATCCCAAGCAGCCATTTTCGCTTTGTGATATAGCCGAGCAGCCGTCCGAGTGCTTTGCCCATGTTCTTCGGCCGCTGGAAGCCGCCGCGCATTCCGTGGCCGCCGCGGGCGGTGCGGGAGGGAGCGGTCTGGTATTTTGGTTTCCGTGCTTCAGCCATTGGAAAGCCCTCCTTCCTGCTGCGAGGCATAGATCTCCTGATAAATGGGGCTGGTAGCCATCAGCTCTTCGTGCGTTCCCTCGGCGGCAATGTGGTCGTCCTCAAGGATGACGATCTTATCCGCGTATCGGACGGAACTGATGCGCTGCGCAATGATAATTACGGTGGTGTCTTTGAGATTTTCGTGGAACGAGCGGCGGATCTCCGCCTCCGTTGTGGAGTCTACGGCGCTTGTGGAGTCGTCCAGAATGAGAATGGACGGATGGCGCAGCATCGCGCGGGCGATGCAGAGGCGCTGCTTCTGTCCGCCGGATACGTTTACGCCGCCCTGTTCAAGCATCGTGTCGTAGCCGTCCGGAAGAGAGAGAATAAAGTCGTGCGCCTGCGCATCCTTCGCGGCGCGGATCATCTGCTCCTCGGTCGCGTCCTTATCGCCCCAGAGAAGATTTTCGCGGATCGTGCCGGTAAAGAGCACGTTCTTCTGCAATACCATGCCGATGCGCTTGCGAAGCGCCTGGATGGGGTACTCGCGTACGTCCAGGCCGTCGACCTCGATGCTGCCTCCGCTCACATCGTAAAACCGGGGGATAAGATTGACGAGCGTGGATTTGCCCGTGCCGGTAGCGCCGATGATTGCCACAAACTCTCCCGGCTCTACCGTGAGGTTGATATCTCGGAGAACATCGTCGCCCGTACCGGCTTTATAGCGGAAGGAAACGTTTTTGAACTCGACCTTGCCGCGCGCCGGGGGAAGCTCGCTCTCCGGCACGGCACCGTCACGGATGTCCGGCTGCGCTTCGAGCACCTCGTCGATACGCTGTGCGCAGGCTGTGGCGCGCGTGAGCTGCAAAAGGCACATCGCGACCATGAGTACGCTCATGAGTACCTGCGCAATGTACATATAGAAGGAGTAGAGCTCGCCGGTGAGCATCGTGCAGCGCACGACCATGTTGCCGCCGAACCAGAAAACGCCGAGCGAGGCGCCGTTGAGGATGATGAGCATCAGAGGCATCATGAGGATGATGCGCATGGCGGCGTTCAGACCGGCCGTCAGAAGCTCGCCGTTTGCGTTGGCAAACTTTTTCTCCTCGTGGTCGGCGCGCACGTAGGCCTTGACGACGCGAATGGACACAAGGTTTTCCTGCACGGCGGCGTTCAGACCGTCGATCTTTTCCTGAAAGATCTTAAAGAGACGGCGGCAGACCTTCATCAAAAGCCCGGCGGAGAGCACCAGCACCGGGATCGCCACGACAAGCACGAGCGTCAGGCGCGCGTTGAGCGCGAGACACACGACAAGCGCAGAGAGAAGCTGCACCGGCGCGCGCACCAGAATGCGCAGACTCATGGCGACCGTCTGCTGCAGGGCGCTCACGTCGTTTGTGATACGTGTGATGAGCGAGGCGGTAGAGAACCGATCGATGCCGGAGAACGAAAAACGCTGCACCTGACGGAAAAGCGCGCTGCGCAGATTCCGGCCGAAGCCCTGGCTGGCATAGGCGGCGTGCTTTGCTGCCAGCATGCCGCAGAGCATGGAGACCACGGAGAGCGCAAGCATCAAAACGCCGTTGCGGACGATGCAGTCCATGCCGCCCGTGCCGTTGATGCCGTCATCGATGATGTTTGCCATCAACAGCGGCAGAAAGAGCTCGCACACCGCTTCCAGAACGATGAGCAGCGGCGAGAGGATCGCGTCCTTTTTAAATTCGCGAAGATAGGGAAAAAGCTTCTTAATCATGGGCATCCACCTCCCGGGATCTCATATAGCGCGAGAGATTATCCCGCATTTTGGAAAGGCACCGGCAGAGAATTTCGTGCTCTTCGCTCGTGAGACCTTCCTGCATCATGTCATCGAGTGCATCCATGCGGCGCATTCCTTCATGCATCACAGCCTCGCCGCTCTCAGTGAGCGCCACGCGGTTGATGCGATGATCCTTATCGTCGGCGATACGCCGGACGTATCCGCCGCGCTCAAGGAGCTTGAGCGTTGCCGTTACCGTGGCGGGGGAAAGATGCATCGACGCCGCCAGTTCCCGCTGGGAGGGGCGCTGCCCGTGCTCGGAAAAACGGAAAATGTTCACGAGCATCATGTGCTGTGCCGGGTCCTGCAGCGGCATATCCGCCATGGCATAGTTCCCCGCGCGGCGGCGCATATGATCGAGCGATCGAAGACCCCATGCCGGGCTGGAGCGCGCTCGTTCTTCACAGCAATCCATAATTCACCTCAATATTTCGTATACAAATAATTCGTGGGCGAACGAACGTGACGTATCATACTCTCATTTTTTTCTAAAGTCATGAACATTTTGAAAATAATCCGGCTATGAATCGCATACGTATGCAGGGGAGGGAGGCGATGGTATGTCCGGCTTGGAGAAAGCCTTGTGGCTGCTGCCCGGCGAGCTTCGAAAAGCTCTGCGGCAGCTGCCGGATAGGCTGACGGAGGAGGCTTGCGAGATACGGCTCCGCCGGGGGAGAGCCCCGGCGCTGACGCTTCCGGACGGAGAATATCCGCTGCCCGGTGCGGCTGCAGTGACAGATGACGATCTCGCAAGAGTTTTGGAGCTTGCAAGCGGCGCTTCGCCGTATGCGGCGGCGGACTGCCTGCGACGCGGATTTCTTACGGCGAACGGCGGTGTCCGTGTGGGCTTTTGCGGGCGTTTTCCGGCGGGAGAGCGCGGGCTGTGGAGCCGGGATGATCTCTTTTCCGTATGCATCCGTATCCCGCGTGACGTAAAAGGCATTGGAGTGCAATTCTGTGCCCGGCCGTTTCCCTCCACGCTGATTTTATCTCCGCCGGGTGGCGGGAAAACGACGCTTCTGCGCGATATGGTACGAGCGCTTTCAAGCGGAGGGATGCGCGTAGGGCTCTGCGATGAGCGCGGAGAGATCGCCGCGCTTTCCGAAAGCGGGGCCGGCTTTGATATCGGCGAACGGACGGACGTGCTGTCCGACTGTCCGAAGGCCAGCGCTGCGATGATCCTTCTTCGATGCATGTCGCCGGAGCTGATCGCCATGGATGAGATCTCCGAACCGGAGGACGCCAACGCCTGCCGCAGCGCGGCATACTGCGGCGTTTCGCTGCTCGCCACGGCACACGCGGCCGACGCATCGGAGCTGTCCCGCCGGGAGGTTTACCGGATGCTGCAAAGCGAGCAGGTTTTCACCCGCGCCGTCGTGATCCGTGTGACCGGCGGACGGCGGACGTACGAGGAGGTCCGGCTGTGACGGCGGCGTTTGGAGCGATTCTTCTTATTGCCGCCGGGACTTACACCGGTTTTTCCGCGCTGGAGCGTGTCGGAACGGCGCTTTCCTGCGCGGAAATGATCCTTGATGCCTCGCGCGATCTGCGAACGGAGATCCTTCGCCGCCGCACACCCCTGCCGCAGGTGCTTGAACGGCTGGGCGCGCGGTTTCCGCAATTGTTTCGCAGCGCGGAAAATGCCTCTGCGCTCGTTCGGGATTTTTCCTTTCTCTCCGTCTGGACGGCGAGCGTACGCTGTGCCGCGCTGCCCGGAGCGCTGGAAGAGCCGCTTCTGCGGCTTGGTGAACAGCTCTCGTCCGGCGCGGAGCCGGAGCAGGCGCTCGACGCGCTGGAGGAGTCCGTCCGTCCCGTGCGGGACGCGCTGCGTGAAAAAAAGAGAGCTGCGGTGCGGCTCTATCCTTCGCTGGGACTTGCCGCGGGCTGCCTCCTGGCCGTTTTACTTCTTTAGTCTTTACATTTCGGCGGCTTTATGGCAAACTATCGCCGGGAGATGAGAGAAAGATGAACCGAAAGATCCTCTTTTTTGATGTGGACGGTACAATTGTGACCTTTGACCACGTAGTGCCGGAAAGCGCCCGCGCCGCGCTGAAAAAGGCGCAGGACGCCGGACATGTCCTCATTATCAATACCGGCCGGCCGTTCCGACATATTGAGCCGCAGATCCGCGCGCTTGGCTTTGACGGCTATATCTGCTCCATTGGCGGACACATTCTTCTGGACGGGAAAGACCTGCTGTACCGGACGATACCACACGAGGAAGCAGTGCGTATCCGTGACACGGGATATGAGTGCGGCATGGATATGCTGTTTGAATCTGAGCAGGGCGTATGGATGGATGAGCAGTGCACTTCGTCTATCGCACGGCGGGAATTTGCCTGGCTCACAAGCATCGGTGTCCCGGGCTTTACCGACACCGATACGCCGGACTTTGCCTTTGACAAGTTCGTCTGCTGGCCGCAGGAGAGGGCCGATCCCGAGCGTTTTGAGAACGCTTTTTCCGACCGGCTGGATTTCATCGGGCGTGAGCACTCCATGCGGGAGGTCATTTTGAAGGGCCTCTCCAAAGCAGGCGGCATGAAAACCGTAATGCAGTATCTCGGCTTTACACCGGAGGACTCCTTTGCCTTTGGCGACGGGCCGAACGATCTCCCCATGCTGCGCGAGGCGGGGACGAGCGTCCTCATGGGCAACGCGCCCGAATTTCTCCGAAAGGAAGCGGACTTCGTCACGGCGCCTATTACCGAAGACGGTCTCGCCTTGGCGCTGAAACACTTCGGCCTGATTTGATACGAAAAAAACAAATAAGAGTTATGTAAACCTCCGGGGCATGTTCCCGGAGGTTTTTGCATATACGGCGCTGCTCACTCATACCTTGGCAATGGACAACCCCGCAAAGGAGAGCGCCTTAATGGATGTGGATCTGATATTCAAAATTGCGGCCGTCGGCATCCTTGTCGCCGTACTGAACATTCTGCTCACGCGGTCAGGCCGGGAGGATCAGGCACTGATGACGAGCATTACCGGTCTTGTCGTCGTGCTGGTGATCGTGGTGCAGGAGATCAGCCAGCTCTTTGATCTGATCCGCGATCTGTTCGGGTTTTAGGGAATGAATGGAAATTGTGATTCGCGCTGCGGCTGCGGCGGTGATCGGCAGTATTCTGGCGCTGCTGCTGCGCAAGTATACACCGGAGCTATCGCTTACCGTGACGATCCTCGCGGGAGTGATCATCGTGTGGCTTGCCTCGGCGGTGGCCTCGCGTATCTCCGATCTTCTGCGCGAGATCGCCGAGAAGGGCGGGATCGACGCGGTGTACCTCTCCCCGGTGCTCAAATGCATCGGGATCGGGATGATCACGCATCTGGCAGCGCAGGTATGCCGGGATGCGCAGCAGGGAAGCATCGCTTCCGCTGTGGAGCTTTGCGGAACACTTTGCGCTTTGTACATATCCCTGCCGCTCATCCGCTCACTTCTCGCCATCGTGGAGCAACTGCTTTGATACTGCTCCTATTTGCTCTTGTGATTTGTCCTGGGAATGCGCTTGCGGCTTCGGAGATTCCGATCCCCGGAATGGACGAGCTGACGGAGGCGCTTCCGGAAGAGGCGGCGCCCATGCTCTCCGATGTTTCGCCGGAGGAGCTGCCAAAGGAGGGCGCTTGGCGAGCGCTGCTGCGAACGGCGTGGGAAAAGGTGCGGACCTCCGCGGCGGATATCTGCCGAACGGGAGGGATCCTGCTTTGCGTATGCGTTCTTGTATCGCTCACCGATACGCTCGATCTCGGCAGCCGTGCTCCGCCGTATATCACCTTTGCCGCCGTTGCCGTTATCGGCACGGCGACGATTTCGGATTTCCGCTCATATCTTTCACTGGGGACGGAAACACTCCAGACGCTCTCAGACTATTCCCGTGTCCTTCTTCCGGTCCTTTCGTCCGCTGCGGCGGCGACCGGCGCGGCAGGGAGCGCAGCGGCAAAGTACGCGGCGACGGCGGTGTGCATGGACGTGCTCCTGTCCGCTTCTCGCAATGTTCTGGTTCCGTGCATTTGCGGCTATGCTGCGCTGTCCGTTGCCGACGCCGCCGTTGGGAACGAGATATTGAAAACGGCAAAGAAGATCATGAAAACCGTTTGCTCAACACTGCTGAGCGCCGTCTGCGTGGGATTCACCGCGTGGCTCTCGCTCACCGGTGTCGTTACCGGTACGGCGGATGCGCTCGCCGCGCGGGTGACGAAAACGGCGGTCTCCGCCGCACTCCCGGTTGTCGGGAGCATTTTGTCCGACGCAGCTTCGACGCTTGCTGCGGCAGCCGGAACGCTCAAGGCGACGATTGGCATCTTTGGGCTGCTTGCCGTCACGGCGATCTGTCTTCCACCGGTTTTGACGCTCGGCGTGCGCTTTCTCATTTATAAGCTGACCGCTGCCGTGTGCGAGTGTGTAGCGGACAAGCGCTTTGCGGAGCTTATCTCCAATCTCGGCACGGCGTTTGCGCTACTGCTTGCCATAAACGGTGCGGGAGCTATGATGCTCTTCCTTTCGCTTTATTCTCTGATCCGGACGGTGGTGTAGCGTTATGACGGGATGGCTTTTTTCGTGGATCCGCTCGCTGGTCGCGGCATCGCTTCTCTCGGCGCTGGCGCTCCAGCTCACACCGGAGGGGAGCGTGAAGCGCGTGACGCGCTTCACCTGCGGTATTCTCCTTGCGTGTACGCTGCTCTCGCCCGTGCTGCGGACGGATGAGGCGTCGTTTTCGCTCGCGCTGGACGACTACCGGCGGACCGTTGCCGAGCTGACGGATGATCTGGAGGAACAGGAAAATCAACTGCTGCGAACATACATAGAACAGAAAACAGCGGCATACATATTGGACGAGGCACGATCCATAGGAATGCCGGAGCCATCGGTTTCGGTGAAGGTGAAATGGGGGGATGAGAGCTGGGTGCCCTGTGAAGTTACGATACGCGGAGAGGTTGCCGCCGAGCAGCGATACCGTCTGAGTGCTTATCTTGCCGCGGAACTGGGTATTCCGGCAGAAAGGCAGCATTGGGCCGATGAATGAACGGAAAGGCGCTCTGAGCGCGTTTCTGCAAAAGAAAAGCGTGCTGATCGTCCTGCTCGCCGCGGGTCTGCTGCTTCTGCTCTGGCCCAAATCGGCGGACACCAAGATGGCAGGGAAGGACGAGGATGTATCCACTACAGAGGAAAAGCGGCTCTGTGCTGTGCTCTCGAAGATCGACGGCGTTGGAGAAGTGTGCGCCCTGCTCTCCGAGGAGCCAAACCACAGAGGGGAGTATGCCGGCGCGGTGGTCGTCTGCTCCGGCGCTCGATCCGCGGACGTGCGGCTGCGCGTTATACAGGCCGTGAGCGCCTTCACCGGTCTTGGCAGTAATCGTATTATTGTAGAAGAAATGATATCTTAGGAGGAGGATCATATGAAGACCGTAAATCTGCGTCCCCATCTCAAACGAAACATTCTCATTGCAGCGGTGCTGCTGCTCGTATGTGCGGCGGCATTTCTCAACTGGTCGTACAATCAGCGCTGGGGTGACGGCAATAACGCTATGGCGGATGCCGAGGATGAAATGACAACCGCCGTCAATGCTGCGGGCGGCACACCGAAGGAAACGGCATCCGAAGCGCTCCCCGCGTCAGTATCCGGGTACTTCTCGGAAGCGCGGCTCACGCGTCAGCAGTCGAGAGATCAGGCGCTCTCACTCCTAGAGACGGCGGCGTGCGCCGAATCTGCCTCGCAGGAAGTCATCGACAGCGCTATGAATGAGATCACCGTCATGGCCAACTGGTCTCTGCTCGAAAGCAAGATCGAAAACGAGCTTCTGGCCAAGGACTTTGCCGACTGCGTGGTATATCTTTCCTCGCAGGGCTGCACCGTTGCGGTACCGTCTGCCGCGGAGGGACTGACGGAAGCGCAGGTCGCTCAGATCACCGACGCCGTCCTTTCCAATACCGAGCTGACGGCCGCCGCGATCAACGTGATCGAAGTGATGAACTGAAAAAAGCGCGGAGGGAAAACCCCTTCGCGCTTTTTCTATGGGGAATGATTACTTCATGCCGTTTTCGTAGGCCTCGATCATTTTCTTGACCATCTGG
>CAKTBC010000069.1 GCA_934533005.1 uncultured Oscillospiraceae bacterium
TGCGCCCGGCAGTCGGGGGAGAGAAGCCCCTTGTGCGCCTGCTCGTATTCGTGGACATAGTGGCGCTTGTTCACGCCCATGTAGAGATGATCCCACGGCAACACTTCGTCGAGCGCTCTCTCGCGGTTGGCGTAGAACGGGAAGGAGATGCCTTCCTCCTCCGCGGCCTTTTCCCAGCGCTTGAGATCAAAGCCCTCCGACCAGGATTCCAGAAAGCCGCCCTGCCGCCAGATGTTCTCGATCATCGCGCCGAGCCGCCGGTCGCCGCGCGAGAGCACCGCCTCGGTGAGCGAGGTGTCGGCGTCGTGCCAGTTGTAGGTAACGGCGCGGGCTTTCATATTGTCGCGCAGCAGCGTCACGCGGCGCATATACTCCTCGCGCGTGACCTGCGGCTCCCATTGGAACGGCGTGTGCGGCTTCGGTACAAAGCACGAGGTGCTCACCGTTACGCGCAGCCCGTGGCTGCGGTTGGGCGAATTTTCGCGCCAGCAATGTACAACGCGGTCAGCAAGCTCGGCGATACCGAGCACATCCTCATCCGTCTCCGTCGGCAGGCCGAGCATAAAATAGAGCTTCACGTTGTTCCAGCCACCCCGGAATGCGAATGCGCACGAGCGGAGAAGGTCTTCCTCGGTGACATTCTTGTTGATAACGTCGCGCAGGCGCTGTGTGCCGGCCTCCGGCGCGAACGTGAGACCGGATTTGCGCACCTTCTGCACGCGCTGCATGATGTCCATGGAGAAGTTGTCCGCGCGCAGCGAGGGAAGGGAGAGGCCAATGCCGCGGCTCTGGCAGTAATCCATCAGCCCGTCGCAGAGATCGTTCAGTCCGCGGTAATCGCTCGTGCTGAGCGAGAGAAGCGTGATCTCGTGATAGCCGGAAAAGGCGAGCGCCTCCTTGCCGTATTCCATGCACTTTTCCACGCTGCGGCTGCGCACCGGGCGATAGATATGTCCGGCCTGACAGAAGCGGCAGCCGCGGATGCACCCGCGGAAGAGCTCGAGACCGACGCGGTCGTGCACGATCTCGGTAGAGGGGACAATAGAATCCACGGGGAAGCAGCTGTTCTCGAAATCCTCCACGATGCGCTTGGTAACGCGCTCCGGCGCGCCGGGCGCGGCGTGCATGGCTTTGAGCGTTCCGTCTGCGTTATACTCCGGGGTGTAGAGAGAGGGAACATATACGCCGTCGATCTGCGCGGCGCGGCGGAGGAATTCCGCCTTGCTCCAATCGGCGGCCTTGGCCTCGCGCAGAAGATTCAGTACCTCGCCGTCCACGCTCTCGCCCTCGCCGACGATCATGAGATCGAAAAAGTCCGCCATCGGCTCGCTGTTGCAGCAAACGCTGCCGCCCGCGAAAACGAGCGGTGTGAGAGCGGTGCGCTCAGCGCTGCGCAGCGGTATTCCCGCAAGATCGAGCATTTCGAGAACGGTCGTATACGCCATCTCATAGCCGAGCGAGAAGCCGATCGCATCAAACTCGCGGAGCGGATCGCCGCTTTCGAGCGCATAGAGGGGGAGACCCTTTTCGCGCATCTGCCGGTCCATATCAAACCACGGGGCGAACACGCGCTCGCACCATACGCCCGGAAGGTCGTTGAGTACCCGATAAAGAATGTGCATGCCGGTGTTCGACATGCCGATCTCATAGGTGTCCGGGAAGCAGAGCGCCATGCGGAGGTCGACTGTGGTTTTATCTTTCTGGATTTCGCCGTACTCGCCGCCGGTGTACCGGGCGGGCTTCTGCACGAGCGGGAGGATTCGTTCGAGTTTCTTGTCCATACATCAAAGCTCCTGTACAGGATGTTTCTACATTTTATAACACTCTGAAGTTTTTTACAAGAATAGAAAAAGAGTTTCCGAAAAATACTTGACAATTCCGCTCAAAGACAATATAATTCTGTCTTGCTGATATCGGTATCGGGGTGTAGCGCAGTTGGTAGCGTGCTTGGTTCGGGACCAAGAGGCCGCGAGTTCAAGTCTCGCCACTCCGACCATCAAAAAGCCTGTAATCTCAAGGATTACAGGCTTTTCTCTCTTCTGGTGAATTTCGTTTCGCGCGTCAGGCACCCCCAAAACACCCCTAACGCTTTTCATCTTCCTCCGGAATATCGCCTTGTGCGTATAGAATATCTCGGGGAATGCATTCGCTGTCGGGACGGTCGATAAAGAAATCCGCAGATGTTCTTTTGTAATCATCATATGCGGCGAAAAACGTCCCATCGTCCAGCAAAGAAACGGTGATCGCTTTCGTCTGCTTTTTTCCATTGCTGAAAGTAATCTCCATCACGATGACGTCTTCCCGGAGTTCTCTTGGCAGGGTAGAAATGGTGCTGTCCGGATGATCGGTCAGCTCCCGGATCGTAGCATTCGGAACCCAGTCAATCAAAAGATAATAGTACTCGCTGGCATCTTCGCCATAGGAAACGGTAAAATTTTGCGCAAGGCCAAATTCGTCTCGTTTTTCCGTCCAGTCCATAAAATCAATCTGCTGGTTTTTGCAGGAGAAGCGAACGGTGGAAATGTCTTTTCCGGTGAGATAGAACATCAGCGGATGGCCGGTCATTTCGCCGCTGTCGCTGATGGTTCCCGTGCGGATAACAGCGCCGGTTTGCGTGATCTCTTCATCCGTCCCATAAGCATAGGCGCACACAACCATGCCGTCAAAAGGAAAGAGAAGACGAACGCCTCCGGCGAAAACGCACAGCACAAGAACGGCTGCTATCATAGCTTTGACGTAAGGCATATGGAAAAAATGGGCCTGTTTTTCCGCGGCAGTATAATCCGCCGCTTCCTGAATGTGCCGGGAACTGATATTCCCCACCCCATCGGAAATGTCCTTGCGCGTCATACGATATAACCCTCTTTCTTCAGATACTTTCTCAGCCTTTCCCGTGTTCGGGAAAGATGAACCGATACATTGTTATTGCGCATGTGCAGTCGTTCTGCTATCTCAGGAGTTGAATCAGCGTACCAATAACGGCGGACAAAAATCACCCGGTTTTCTTTATCCAGCGTATCGAGAAAACGATCCAGAGCAGCGGAAAGCTCTTTGGCGGATAACCTGTCTTCGACGGATTCCGAAGAAGCGATACATTCTTCCAGTTCACCGAGCGCCACATCGTAATAGCTGTTGCGCCGCTGCGCGGTGTTGCTGTGATACTTTGCAATGGCCAAATTGCGGACGATCCGGCAGACGTAGGTCAGGAGCGGATTGGGGTTTTGCGGCGGTATGGTCCTCCATGCGCCCCAATAAGCGTCGTTAACACATTCTTCCGCGTCATACGGATCGTTCAGAATATTCCCTGCAACCTTGCAGCAAACCGAGCCGTATTTTTTGGACAACTCCGTAATAGCCTGCTCCGAGCGCGCATAGAATAAGTCAATAATTTTGCTATCATCCAAATTTATCACCTTCCTTTCGTGCCTCGACCATGTACTATGGATTTATCAGGGAATGTTGCAGGTTAAATCTTTTTTTCTCGTTTGGGACAAATTGTCCCCAAGTCCGTTGCGTCATTATGCCAAAAAGCTCGTCATTTTGCTACGTCCTCATAAGAAACCATAGCCCCTTCGCCGAGCCTTTTCCGCTGGAACAGCGTTCCTTTTCCTTGCAATGCACAAAGCATTGCTGCAAAAAAGCGCTTTGTTCCAACGAAAAATTCTTCGCCGAATGGCTGTAAACAGCTTTCCCCGGCAGACAACGTCTGCCGGGGAAAATCTATGTTTTTTATTCGGACTCCGCTTTGGCGAGCTTTTTGATATTTTCTTCTGCTGTGTAGATCGTCTGCATTACGCATTAGCCGCCGGCAGCGTCTGCATAAGAGTGAAGAAGTGCTGCGCCTCGCCAGTGCGGAAATACGCATACCACGCTTCGAGTGTATCCGGCCGGAAAACGCCCAAATGCCCGATGATCTGCTTGGTCCACAGCAAGGCGGCTGTACCGCTTGCAGTAATCAGATTTCCGTCGGAAACCGATGGCTTATCCACATAGTAGCTTTGCCCTTTGTAAGTGGGGCAAAACATATCGAGAAACCCGACGCCGTTGCTTGTGTGAAAACGATGATCCAGCAGGCCGGCGTGAGCCAGGGCGACCGTCGCGCCGCAGATGGCGCATACCGTCCCTCCAGCGGAAAGCAGCTCCGCCGCTTTCCTAACAATTGAACTATGTTTCGGATCATCCCAGGTGTTTCCTCCCGGCAGCAGCAGAACGCTCGTATCGCTGACGGCGATATCGTCAATCACGCAATCGGGAAGAACCGTCAGACCGCCCATGGTTTTTACCGGTTCTTTCGCAATGCTAACGGTTTTGACCGATACCTCCGGCGCATCTTTTTTGAAAAAGCGGCCGGAATGCAATTCGGCGGTAACATATCCGATTTCCCAATCTGCCAGCGTGTCGAGCGTATAGACATAGAACGTAAACATAAATGCCCTCCATTTGCATCGTTAAATCCTTGATTTGCTTGCTCTCGTATTGTATCATGCAATTGTTGACGTCGTTCTGTCAGCAATTGTGTGATAGAAAAATCTTTGAAGGGCGGCTTTCGGATGAAAGTGGACCGGCTTGTCGGTATCGTTATGATACTTCTTGAAAAGGAGCGTGTGGGCGCGCAGGAGTTGGCGGACCGGTTTGAGGTCACGCGGCGCACCATTTATCGCGATATAGAAGCCATTAGCATGGCAGGGATTCCGGTCTGCTCAATGCCTGGGGTATGCGGCGGTTTCTCGATTATGCCGGAATACAAGGTGGACAAAATGGTTTTCTCAAGGGATGAGCTTTCAGCGCTTCTGATGGGGCTTACCAACCTTTCAGGAATGGTGCAGAGAGAGGATTTGGTACACGCATTGGCTAAGGTTCAAAGCTTTATTCCTGCCGATCAGGCAAGAGATATTGAGATAAAGGCAAATCAAATTTGCATTGACCTGAATCCCTGGATGGGAAACGGGAATATTAAACAGTCTTTAGAGATCGTGAAAAGCGCTTTGAAGGAGAACAAATTACTTTCTTTTACCTACATGGATGGCCATGGCAACAAAACCGAAAGAATTGTTGAGCCGTATCAGCTTGTGTTGAAAAGCAGCCATTGGTATTTTCAAGGGTATTGCCGCAGCAAAAAGGACTATCGTCTGTTTCGGCTATCCAGAATGACGAATCTGCAAATGCTGCAAGAAACGTATCATCCGCGCGACTATGAAAAGCCGGTGTTGGATTTTGAACCGATCCTGAAAACGATGCAAACGGATATAATACTCCGCATCCACAAATCGGTATTGGATCGGGTACTGGAATTTTGCGCGCAGGACCGTGTTGCCCCCGATGGGGAGGAATACTATCTTGTAAACTATCCATTCATAGAGAGGGATTATTACTACGATATGCTCCTCGGCCTTGGCGATAAATGCGAGTGCCTGGAGCCTGCACATGTCCGGGAAGAGATAAAGCGCCGGATACAAGGCATGGCCTCCCTATATAATGGATAATGGATAAAGAGAAAAAAGAGGGATCACCGTTATAGTTGGTGATCCCTCTTTTCATGTATAACGAGTGCCCTTACGGCGCAGGCGGCTGGCTTTGCACCGCATCCACAAAAAGGAGCGTCAGGCCGATGTAAGCCGCCAGTGCAAGTGCCAATAGAGACAGCAGCGCGATAAGGACGGCTTGCAGCGTCTTTTTCCCCCGAAGGAAGATTCCGCATGCGGCAATGCCCGCCGCCGCGCACAGCAGCAAAAGAACGGTTGTTCCCAATGTCATGGATAGCCCTTTCCTCTCAGAAGCAGAGACTGAAATAGAGGCTTCTGTACGGATCCAAGGTATCAATATCCAGAATGGCGGCTTCGGGAGCAATGCTGTCCATCTTCATCCGCTTTGTGCAGTCCGGGTAGTTGTCCGGCTGGGTTTGAGCCGCGAAGAAGAGACCGTCGTAGTCCTCGGGCACATAGACGGCATAGCTCTTGGTGAGAACCATATCCCAGTCGCCGACGTTGTACTGCCAGTCGTTGGAGTAGGAAAACTCAATGAGATAGCTGTTGCCCTTCCACTCGACGGTGTGGAGATAATAGTTATCGCCGCGGCTGCTGCTGTTGTAGGTGGTGGACGTCGTGAGCCACATGCCGGTATATCTGTCGTACAGCTCGCTGGAAACAACGAGGCTTTCGCTTTGCGCGCCGGTTACCGTCCCCTCCGGGACATAGCAAATGGCGTCAAAGTGCAGTTCACGGATGCCATCGTGCGTATAGTCACCGTTGGGAACGAGCCCCCAATAAACGTCAGCCAAACGGTAGTCGTTGCCTAAACCGGAGAAGATACACGCGCCGTCCTCCAGAAGGAAGGTACCCATATCCACCAAGCCGTTGAGCTCCAGCCCGTAGCGGGGGAAATACGGCACGCTGGACTCGATGGCCTCCACGGGGAAGAGAATGCCGCCGGTCGAAACGTCTGTGAGATCGCCGCTTTCGGTACGGTCCAGCCGCAGAACATCGCCGCTACGCTGATACGGATGACCTTCAGTGCTTCCACCTTGGCGCGCTCTTCCAAATATCAGTTCACCGCCGTGGTTTTCCCGTACCCCATGGGCGCGACTACGGTCGTCAAAGCGCAGCGGGAGATCGGCCGCAGGCTTTCCTGCAGCCTTTCGGATATGTAAACGGCATTCAAATTCCACTTCGGCTTCGGCATGGTCGTCCTCCCAAGGCGGTTAAACGGATTCCGACGGTCAAAATTTTGCGCTTCAAGTAAGATTATACCGGCTTTTTCCAAATGTGTAAACCTTAATTTCGCACAGCGAGGATATAACGCACGCCGTCGGGCGCGGCCATGGGATGTTCCGGCGTGTTCTGATTATGTGCGAAGAAAAATCGCTCCGTCATCTCCGCGGCAGAAGGATGCTCTCGGATGAGCCATCCGCTCTCCTGCAGAAGAGCTTTCATTGCTCGGGGCGTATAGCACGCTTTCATCGCCTCACCCGCGCCCTGCGTCAGCGCGCGGTTTACATCGGCGCTGCGGCTATCCGCATCGGCCGGGTAATCGAGACACAAAACGCTGCCTGTTGCCGTGATCTGCGCGGCAGTGCAAAGCAGAGCGCGGAAATCCGGCTCGCTTAAATAATAGCTGATGCCGAGCATGCTGCAAAATGCCGTCTCCCCGGGGCGGTATCCGCCGGAGAGAAGCTTTTTCGGCCATGTGCTCCCGGAAAGATCGCAGGGGATCGATACGGCGCGATAGGGAAGAGCGGAGCACTCGATCCGCGTCCGCTTATCGTTCACCATCTCCGGCAGATCCAGTTCAAATACGGATATGTCCGAGCCGGCATTCCGTATGGCAAAGGAATCATACCCTGCGGCAAAGATCACGTATTGCCGGCAGCCGCGGCCGATCTCGCGCGCGAGCGCTTCCTCGCAGTACGCGCTCCGGGCGAGTACCGAGGGCGCAAGCTGCCCGTCCACGATGCGCCGGAGAGCTTCCTCCGGCGTGCCGGTGAAGCCGGGCAGGAAAAAGGCCGCGCCGTCTTTCATGCTCTGCGCGATCTGCGGGAAGTCCTCTCCCAGCAGCGCTTCGGCGGCGGTGTCGTCAAACACCGGGACAGCGTTCGCCCGGCGGTGATAGGCTCGGGCAAAGCAGCTCACTTTTGCAGTCAGATGATCCATCGAATATCCTCCTTAAAAATCGGTGGATACTTAATACACCCGTCCACGCCAAAGGACAAGACTTGAAATTTCTCCGAAAATGTGGTAATATAAGGCCATAAAAAAGAGCGCCGCGCAGAATTTTTTCTGCGCGGCGCTTTCTATATCCTGTTCAGCAGACCCGGTCGACCCAGCCGAAGGGATCGGGCTTTATGCCTCTCTGGAGTCCCGTCAGCTCGTCATAGAGCTTTTGTGAGAGCGCTCCGATTTTGTTGCCGTTGATCTCGTATTTTTCCCCATTCCACGCAAGCTCGCCGATCGGGGAGATGACCGCCGCAGTACCGACGCACCAGGCTTCCTCCAGCGCGCCGGTCTTTGCGGCCTCGAAGAGCTCGTCCACGCTGATGAGCCGTTCCTCCACCGGGATTCCCCAGCTTTGCAGCAGCTCAATGCAGGATTTGCGCGTGATGCCGCGGAGAATGGAGCCGGTGAGCATCGGCGTCACAACGGTGCCGTTGATCTTGAACATAACATTCATGCCGCCGCCCTCCTCCACGTATTTCCGCTCAACGCCGTCCAGCCACAGAACCTGCGCGAAGCCCTTTTCGGCGGCCTTGTCGGCGGCGCGGTTCGCCGCGGCGTAGTTTCCGCCGCATTTTGCCTCGCCGGTGCCGCCGCGCACGGCGCGGACATCTTCGGTCTCCACCATGATGGGGACGGGCTTCAGGCCGTTTTTGAAGTAGTTCCCCGAGGGGGAGAGGATGATGGCGAACGTCGCCGAGTATACGCCATGCAGCGAGAGCGTCGGATTCGTGGAATACAGGAACGGGCGGATATAAAGCGACGTCCCCGGCTCGGAGGGCACCCATCGCGCATCCACGCGCACCAGCTCGCGGATCGCCTGCAGGCCGTCCTCCTCATTGATCCGCGGCAGACCGAGACGGTCACACGAGCGGTTCAGACGCGCCATATTTTCCCAGGGGCGGAAAAGCTGTACGCCGCCGTCCGGGCGGCGGTACGCTTTCAGTCCTTCGAAAACCTCCGCGCCGTAGTGCAGTACGCCCGCGGCGGGGGACATGCTGACCGGCCCGAACGGGACAATGCGCGCATCGTGCCAGCCGTCGGTATCGGTGTAGTCCATGAGAAACATATGGTCGGTAAAATATTTTCCGAAACCAAGCTCGTCCGTTTCCGGCAGCTTTGCGGGATTCGGGTTTCTTGTAAATGAAATATTCATAGTACAGCTCCTCCAGCTCTATATCATTCGCTATTTCGAAGGTCTTTCCAATGCTCCATATTGGCGCGGATACCGTCGCAGCAGGCGTGAAACTTTGCCTGCTCTTCCGCGGTGAGCGGCAGCTCTACGATCTGCTCCACGCCGTTTGCCCCGAGCACGCAGGGAACACCGGCGAAGAGCCCGGACTCGCCATACTCTCCGCACAGCTCCGCGCTGGCGGGCATGATGGCCTTTTCGTCGTGCAGAACGATGTGCGCCATGCGCGCGGCAGTCGTCGCGATGCCGTATTCGGTGCAGTACTTCCCGGAGAACGTGACCCATCCGCCGCCGATGGATTCCTTTTGCAGCGCCTCGCGGTCAAACCGGAACCGCTCATCCGTTTTCGCCCAGGTATCCAGCGGCATGCCGCGAAAGCTGACGCACGACCAGGGGGCAAACTGCTTATTTCCGTGCTCGCCGAGCATATAGCACGTGATCGATTTGTGATCGATGCCGGTCTGGCGCGCCAGCGCGCTGAGAAGCCGCGAGGTGTCCAGTCCGGTGCCGGTTCCGAACACGCGCCCTCTCGGAAGACCGAGAGACAGCGCCAATTCGTGCGTTACGATGTCGCACGGGTTCGTGATATTGATAACAACGCCGTCAAAGCCGCTCTCCCGGATCTTCGCGGCAAAGCCGCGTACCGCCGGGATCGTGAAATCCATCTCCGTTGTGCGGTCGTGCGATTCGCGCAGAAGCTCGATCTTCCCGACGCTGTTGACGATCACATCGCACTCGCCGAGATCCGCAAAATCCCCGGCGCGAAAGCTGACGCGGTGCGGCAGATACGCCGCGGCGTCGCGGAGATCCTGTATTTCGCTCGCGAGCTTCCGCTCGTTTTTGTCGACGAGTATCAGCTCGTCCGCAATGCCCTGCACGGCGAGCGCATAGGCGACATGTGCGCCGACGTGGCCGAGGCCGATCACGCCGAGAACTCTCTTTTTTGCCATGGCCGATCCCATCCTTTCACAGGAATATAAAAAGAGCGCGGCTCCGCCGAAAGGAGGCGGAACCGCGAAACTCCGGCCCCTCGCAGAGGGGGAGAGCGCTGTGCGACGTGCTGCGCTCCCTTCCGGTAAAAAATTTATGGGGAGATTCTACAGCG